>SKGS01000028.1 GCA_007117355.1 Lishizhenia sp.
GGTGAAATCGTTCCCTGCATTAATAGTTGGCTCTGGGGTAACAGTAACCGTTACTTGATCTGTTACAATACATCCTTCTAAATCAGCTACAGCCGTGTAGGTGGTAGTACCCACAGGTGGTATAAACGCTTCTCCATCTGTTATATTGTTACTCCAAGAAATGTCAGCTCCATCTGGATTAGTAGCGGTAAGAGTTATTGCTTCTCCTTCACAAATCGAAATGTCATTTCCGGCGGATAACTCGGGTGTAGCTATTACACTTACAGTGGCAGAAGTGTTAATTGGATTTATACAGTCTCCAAACTCGTAAGAGGTAATGGTCAATGTTTTTGACGATGTGACTTGATTTACAATTACATTTGTTGTTCCATTTGCTCCGATAGAAACAGGACTTGAGGGATTGGAAGTAACTCCCGTAAAACTAACAATGGTGTTTGGTGTGCCAGTAATTGTAAAAATGGCATCCTCTCCTTCACAAACGTTTCCATTTGATGAGATGGTTGGCGTTAATGGTGGATTACCCGTTACCACCCAATTGCAATTTGTTGTGTTAAATGTGGCCGTTTCATAACAAGCTACTTCTGGTGGTGAGGGTTGTGTCCCTGTAATTTCCCATTCACATGTTTCATCATTAAAGTTGGCTGTTTCATAACAAGCTGTTGGAGGTTGCACACTCGCACTTATAACCTCAATGGTTAGTTCTACCGACTCTGCACATTCGTCAGGATTAGGAGTAAATGTATAAGTTGTTGTGGCAGAATTATTAATCGCTGGAGACCACGTTCCTGATATACCGTTAATTGATGAATTAGGTAGCGGGTCAAGATTTTCTCCTTCACAAATGGGATCGATTGCATCAAATTCAGGAATCTCAGCTGTACCTGAAGAAGCACAATTCCCATCATTACAGTCATTTATAGAAGGAACGCCGTTATTCTGCCAATTTGAACTTCCATCTGGAACTCTGTGCATTACTTGACCAAGACTTGGCCCTGCACCAGCATAAGAAACCCTTGAATCGTTTTGAGGAATATCGCTTGGTCCCTCCAATGTTGTTACAGAAGAACATCCGACACCAGCAGCTATAATATTGGGAGGATTAGAGATGGTTGAGATACTACCCCAATCGTTTGGGTTATTCGACCAATAAACAGCATCAATTGCAGTTCCGCTTGCATCATACAGCATAACGTAATGATTGCCATTATTCAAGTACCAGCGATTGTTTCCGCTTGCCATATTGGGTGTTCCACAAAAATCATATAAATTGAAAGTAGCATTTGTATTCGGACCGCCTATACTAACAAACCCCAGTGGAGGCACTATTGTGCCCTGTGGAAATCGAAATGTTCCTGATTGCGCTTGTAGGAAACCTCTTGTGCCTATAATGTAACAAGAAATATCAATCGGATCACAAGGGTTGTTGTTATAAAGCTCTATATATTCGCTACCTGCTGTTGCCGATGAACATTCTCGTAACGACTGAATTGCAGCTGCTGTTCCATCTGGAGCGGGTACAGCATTCACTTCGTTGATTACGATTTGTGAATGTATCGAACCTACTATTCCGAAAATAATAGCTATGAAAAAAAATACGAATTTAAAGATTGTCATAAATACACTAAAACTTAATTGTTTGTTTATAAATTGTTAATAGGAAATACCGAATTGTTGCGTTAATTTATGGAAAAGAGATATGTCTTCTATTACATATAATATTATGATATATTACATGGGATTACATAAGATTACTAAAAACACATAATTTACATTATATTAAACAATTAAAAGGAATTGATTTGTAAAACACAGCACTACTATGAAATTAACTAAAAGTCGGTATTGGATAAAAAAACAACGATTATTTAGTAATAATTTAATGGACGTTAATTAGAATATTCAAAATATTTTATCGGGTGATATATGAATTTCGTTTTGCGCTAACCTTTATGTGTAGATTTGGTGTTAAACCGCTTTATTCACCAATCTGACATCTATAGTAGGTTAAGACATTGATATAAAATACTTTAAAATGCAAACATGGTTTTTTTGTAGGATCTCCATTTTTGGAAACACTTATATTTATTAGATTTTGATTTAATTTTGACCTATTTGTCGTTACAACCCCCACCCCCGTGAAATATGCTTATATTCCTATAAGGCTTGTGCCTAAAACAGCTTCAAAATTAAATACATGAACCGAGCCTGCGAGCTCAACGAAGTTAATATACCGGGTTAAACCATTTTTGAATTATCTAAAACAAATTTTCACGTGGGGTAGAACTCATTTCCCAATAAAAGAATTGTTAATACAGGAGTATATGAATGGAACTCTGAGTTCTTACTTTAGAGAAGATTCAAAAGCAGGAAAATGACGTTTTATGAGCTCTTTTTGGTCTTGCGAAAAGCAGGTAATAAACTCGGATAATGTGGTACGAATTAAAAACCGTGAGTGCAGAAATTCTGTATTAATCAATGTTATACTTTGGTCGGAAACCTTTAGTTCAAATTGCCCAGTATCATTGTGGAATACAGTGTCTTGGTTTAGCTTGGTATCCGCAAATTTGTTCCAAAATTCGACCATTCGAAATTTTGTAATGGCCATATCGTTGTGTGAAAGTTTAGTATTCGTTTTTCTCGCAATGGCAAAAACGACCCAGTTAGCAAATGGTTTAAGTATTTTAGAAACAACAATTTCTTCTGAAAATTGATGTTTGTTATTGATTTCACTGAAGGTCAATTTGATAAAGTAAACCTTCTCTACATCCCTATATCCTAGTTCTAAACCAACTAAAGAAACTTCTTCGTCGGATGTTGATACGGCAAACAAGTTATCTGTAGTTTTTGAAACCACAGATTTTACACTTTGCATTTTATAAACACCAAAGAAAGAAAGAGTTAGTAGTCCCAATGTGTTAATTCCAATGAGTAAAGATAAGAGCCCATAAGCATAATACGGCCGCAATAGTTCGCTAAATATGAGTACAGCGGGGAGGTAAATTTGTGAGAGAACAAAAAGGGCAACGAGGGCAACGAAAAAGTAATACAACGGTTTGGAACTCCATAATTTGATGATATTCTTAAGTAGCGCATAGGAAACCAATAAAATGGCTAGCGAAGACAATAGGGAGTCAAAAACTATAACCGTATTAATCACCAGTTTGTTATCAACAAAGAATCGCTCTAAGGTTGTAAACAGCGTGGTAATTACGATAAAAAACACCAATACCGAAAACACCCACTTTTCTGGGTTTTCAAAAAATGCATATTTCTCTTTGACCCGTTTAAATACATTTGGAAAGTAGGGTAGGGAAGCAATTAAAAAGAGGTTGCTAAATGCAGATAAAACCCTATCACTTACGGCATTTACAATAGAAGCGAAATCTGGCTCAGAATACTTATATAACCCAACAATTGCCCAGCTACCAAATGCCATGGACACAAATAATAGCAAACGGTTTACGCCATGTTTATCTTTATAATGATTCCACAATAGATAGAAAATCACGGCGTAAATCGTGGTGATGCTTATAAGCGTAAGTAAGTATAATTCTTTCGTGGATATCATGTTACCTTTTAACGGTTGCTTTTTCTTTGAATAGTCAAACAATTCAAAATCGATGGTCAAAATTAAATAGAATTTATTGAATTGAAGAATACAATCCTTTGTTTATTGCTCTTCGTACGTTGAAGTTCACCTATTCTCGGGTTGATTTTATCATTAGTAACAACAAAATACAAAAAGACGGAGCAAACCCCGTCTTTTTCTTACCTAACTAAAACATACTACTACGACTAAAGGTGAATAGTATTAGGTTAATTTATGACATGAATAAATCCATGAATATTTTTTTCTTCTCCAGACTGAAAAGTTAATGTGGCTTTATAGAAATAAACACCTTCAGTTACTTTTTCGCCATTGGCCGTTCTTCCATCCCAAGTATCGTTTTCTAAACTCA
>SKGS01000179.1 GCA_007117355.1 Lishizhenia sp.
TCTGGAATTCCTGTTATTACCAAAGAAGAATACTTTTCGAATACCAATCAATTTACAAAATTTATAATTCTACGCCACGATGTTGATGAGCGACCTAAAAACGCTTTAAAAATGGCAGAAGTTGAAGCTAGTTTCGGATTAAAAGCCACTTATTATTTTCGAATTGTAAAAATCAGTAATAATCCTGAAATCATTAAAAAAATTGCTGCTTTAGGTCATGAAATTGGTTACCATTATGAAGACTTTGCGCTGGCAAAAGGTAATTTAGAACTAGCGATGAAAAGCTTTAAAAAAAACTTGAATTATTTCCGAACTTTCTATCCAGTTTCTACTATTTGCATGCACGGTAGTTCTATGTCAAAATTCGACAATAGAACAATGTGGCAAAAGCATAATCTAAAAGATTATGAAATTATTGGCGAACCTTATTTAAATATTGATTATTCCAACTTTTTGTATATTACAGATACTGCAAGACGTTGGGATGGTAAAAAATTCAGCATTCGCGACTTTGTGAAAAGTAATATTGCGCATGATTTCAAAAAAACCAAAGACATAATTTCTGCAATTGATAGTAAAAGCATTCCTAATAAAATGATTATTCAGTCCCATACTTTATGGACAGATAATATAATGGAATGGCTTTGGTTAGAATTTCGCGAGACCTCAAGAGGGTATTTAAAATTGATTGCTGTAAAACTCCCAATTTTAAGAAAGTTATTGTACTTCATGACAAAATTATATAGTAGATGAGTGATAAAAATTGTCTGATAACTAATGACGTTGAAACAACATCTATTGTTAACCATTGTTTAAGCGATTCAACTGGCAAATTAGTACTGGAGCAAGGAATGCCGCGTCTACTTGAACTTTATGCAAAATATGACGTTAAAGCTACTTTTTTCTTTACGGGTTATATCGCTAAATTATATCCTGAAGTTGTAAAGATGGTTTTACCATACGGTCATGAAGTCGCTTCCCATGGTCTCTCGCACAAAGTAGAGGATGCTTTTGATATTTTGAGTTTAGAACAACAAATTGATCATCTTACCATTTCCAAACAAATATTAGAAGACATCTGTGGCGAGGAAGTTATAAGTTTTAGAGCACCAGCTGCAAGAGTTAACAATAATATTGCTAGTGCATTACTAGAAGCAGGTTACAAAATAGATAGTTCTGTTTCTTCTCAACGTTTAGACATGTTTTTATCGTTTGGAAGTCTAAAAAAAATGAATTGGTTGGCAACACCGAGAAATCCGTATTTCACTAATCCTGAAAATATTTTTAGAAAAGGAAACTCTGAACTTCTTGAAATTCCAATTTCTGCCATAGGTTTGCCTTACATTGGTACATTTATGCGCATTTCTCCCCTTCTTAATCGAATGACTCGAAATGCACTCTACGCAGAAACGAAATTATCAGGAAGGCCTTTTAACTTTCTCACACATCCAAATGAGTTTATTGATGAGGAAAAAACTGTTGAGAAAGTGCAACGTCGCAGCAAAAATTATATTGGGTACTTACTGGGAGACTTACTGCGTCATCAACTAAAAACAAAAAACTTAGGACATAAAGCAATTCCAATATTTGAAAAAGAATTAAAGTTTTTTCAAAAAAAAGAGTTTAACTTTATTACATGCAAAAGTTATTACAACAACAAAAAAATGATCAATGCCAGCAAGTGAAGTATTAGAATATTATGGATACAAGGGTTTTTTAGGTAAATTGCAATACGGATTTAAATTCGTTTGGCGATTTTTCTTAGATAAAGTCGCTTTCTTTTGTGTGATTAAAAGTTGGCGCACTACAATACACAGATGGAGAGGTGTAAATATTGGAAAAGGAGTTTATATAGGTCATGAAGTAATGTTTGACCGAGTATTTACAGATCATATTTACATTGGAGATAACACATCTGTCGGAGATAGAACCATAATAACCGCACATGCAAACATTCCATCAGATACGCCTTTAAAAAAACTTTATCCACGGTCTATTGCAAAAACAGTAATTGGTAAAGGTGTATGGATTATGCCAAACGTCACTATTATTCCAGGGATTACTGTTGGTGATGAAGCTGTTATTGCAACTGGATCCGTTGTAACGAAAGACGTGCCCCCAAGAACCCTAGTAGCTGGCGTGCCTGCTAAGATAATCAAAGACCTTAACGAACAACTTTAAATCTTTCCTTTTTCTCCTAAAAACCAACTTCCATTTAAAACAGTTTCTGCTATCCTTTTGTTCTGTTAACTTTGTAGCATGAAATTGTTGTTCCATTTAGCACATCCTTCTCATTTTCAAATTTATAGGCTTATATTTCTTCAATTAAAAGAAAAGCAAATAGACTTTAAAATTCTTATTAACAAAAAAGACATACTCGAACAATTATTAATAGAAAGCGACTTTCCGTTTCAAATTGTTGGTTCAAAAAATGAAAAAAATCTAAAAAAAATTGGTTCGTTTTTAGAACAATTCAAAAAGGTAAATAAAGTTTGTAATAAATTTAAACCAACTTTATTAATTGGCACATCGGCAGTTCTCGGGTTAATTGGTAGAAAAAAGAATATTCCATTTATTAATTTGGTAGAGGATGACGCTAAAATTATTCCATGGTATGCTTATATTACCTTTCCATTTTCCACTGTAATTCTTGCGCCAAATAATTGTGATTTAGGAAAATGGAACACAAAAAAAGTAGGTTATGATAGTTATCATGAGTTAGCTTTTCTGCATCCCAATCATTTTGCTCCCAACAAAGAGATTGCAGCAAAATATGTTGATGTTTCGGCAGACTATTTCATCGTTCGACTAACGGCATTTAATGCCCATCACGATAATTTAAAAAAAGGAATTTCTAATTCTTTATTGAATGAAATTATCAAAAAATTAGAAAAAAAGGGACCTGTATATATAAGCAGTGAAAAACAAATCCCAAAAGAATTTTCAGCTTATGAACTAAAAATAAAGGCCCTTGATATTCATCACGTGTTGGCCTTTGCTACAATACTGATTGGTGACAGTCAAAGCATGGCAATGGAAGCCGCTTGTTTAGGCGTACCTTCAATTCGCCTGAATGACTACGCCGGCAAAATAAGTGTTTTAAATGAACTTGAAGAAAAGTACTTATTGACACATGCTTACCTAAGTCATCAAAAAAATGATTTTTTATTAAAACTAGATGAATTAATTCATACCGAAAACCTAATTGAAACTTATCAACAAAGACGAGATGCAATGCTAGCTGAAAAAATTAATTTCAATAAATTTCTAGTTGACTATATCATTAATTTCAGTGCAACAAACAAATCAAGCTCTTTGAAAAAGAACAACAATACTATTAAACTAGTTGCATTATTCTACGTTCTAACTTTAGTAGCGTTGTTCTTAATTCCATTTAATACAACAAAGTCAATCAATACAATTAATGTTTTTTCATTTCGACTTGATCATTTAATTCACAGTTTGGTATTCATTCCTATTCCTTTATTGTTTGCTGAAATTATCAAAGGGAATTCAAAAACACGTTTTATTAAAGTGCTTTTGCTATCATTAACGCTTGCGCTTGCTTTAGAAGTTTTGCACCTATTCCTCTCCTATCGGGCATTTACATTGCCAGATTTATTGGCTAATTTATTAGGTGTGACCATCGGGATATTTATTTTGTCCTTTTTGAAAGTGAAAAAAGTCGAGAAAAATAAATAGGAGTAACACTACTTTCGATAATAAGTGCAAATGAACATTCTTATTCCTATTTTTAATTTAAACATCGGAGGAACTGAGCGCGTTCTTGCTAATTTAATTAATGGATTTATTCAGCATAAATGCAAAGTTACCGCGGTTTTAATCAAACATCCGCAGAACACAACAATTTTGGAAGATATTTCGAAAGATGCAAACTTAATTAGCTGTCAAAACTCAACCAAAAAAGCCATTCA
>SKGS01000200.1 GCA_007117355.1 Lishizhenia sp.
ATTAAATTAAACGCTTTAAGAAGGTGGAATAAAGCAGGCAAAATCAATATACTACCAATGATTAGCGCAACTGCTAAATACCTTATTACGCTGGGCGGAGCAATCTCGTTAAGTATTGAAATAAGCCCATTGTTCGTAACAATCAAGTTAGGGAATGAAGGGTAAATTGCCGCAAATAAAATTAATACTACTTGACCAACCGCTAGGCTTCTTGTTGCAATAACTTTTTGTTGTTTGATTGATTTGAACAAAGGAAAAAGTAATAAATATGATACAGCGAATAGTGCTACCGCAATAGGATTCTTTACGATGGAATTTATAAATTCGTTTTGACCGTATAAACCGATAAAAAGAACAAAACCTCCAAAAATAAAAGCGCTAATTAGCGCGCGATACGACTTTCTAGCGAATATTTTTTGTTCCGCACCTTGTGTTTCTCCAATCAAAAAAGTGGCCGCTAAGAAAGCACAAATGGCCGCATTAAAAAAACCTATAAATAACCCAAATAAATTAAGCCAAGGTGACACATAAGTATCATAAAAGCTTAATGGCTCATTTTGGTTTTCTAATAATGGTATTTTTCCATAAATTAAAGCGGCAAAGGTCATTCCTATAAATATAGGCGTGATGAGACTACCAATTCGAAATAACCGATTGTAAATATGCTGTGTTTCATCTTGTATGGCGTCATAGTGTCTTATAACAAAAGCTACACCTCGTATTGTGATGCCTATTAATACGAGTGTCATGGGGATATGTAAATAGATAGAAACAATGTTAAAATATACAGGGAAACCAATCCAAAGAACAACCAAGAGAATGATTAACCAGATATGATTAGCTTCCCAAACTGGACCAATTACACGATAAACAACTCCTCTAGAGATGTCTTTATTTTTTTTGGAAGAAAATAATTCCAATATACCAGCTCCAAAATCAGCCCCCCCTAATACTACGTAAAGTAAAAGAGAGAAAAACACGAAAAATAATACAATTCCAGTTTCCATAATTAAGTGTTTTTGTTGATTGATTTGATTTGTCTATTCATTAAGAAGATAGCGGTAAATGTTAAAATGCTATACAATAACACATACATAAAAAAGCTGTATTGTATTCCTGGCATTGGGGTAACGGCTTCACTTGTTTTCATTATACCATGAATGATCCATGGTTGACGACCAACTTCGGTAACTATCCAACCCGTTTCTATAGCAATGAAACCCAGCGGTGTTAACAATGCAAACAAAATCCAGTACCACTTTTTTTGGCTTAAATTTACTTTTTTCAAGGAAATTAAAAAAAGTAGTCCAGCAAACATTAGTAAGGTACCTATCCCTACCATAATTTGAAAAGAATAATGTACGATTGCGATAGGAGGATGTTCTTCATCAGGGAAGTCGTTTAGTCCTTTAACCTCGGCATTAAAATCTCCAAAGGCTAAAAAAGAAAGTGCCTTAGGTATCTCAATTTTATAATTCACCTCTCGGGTTTTTTCGTTAACAATTCCACCAATATAAAGAGGAACACCAGTACCTGTTTCATAATGAGCTTCCATTGCAGCTAATTTAACAGGCTGCCTTTTGGCAACATCTTTAGCCGAAATATCTCCACTAATAGGCTGAAGTATTGCACCAACAGCTCCAAAAGTTAAAGCTATCTTGAATGCCTTTTTATGGAAGTCAATGTTTCTTTTTTTGAAAATTTGATAGGCATGAACTCCTGCTACTCCAAAACCAACAGCGGTGAACGCAGCTAATGTCATGTGAAGCGCTTGAGAAAACCATGCGTCATTTAACAAAGCTGCTACAGGATCTATATTGGTGTAAGTACCATCAATAAAATCAAATCCTGAAGGGGAATTCATCCAGCCGTTTGCGGCCACCACTAAAATTCCCGAGGAAACTCCCGATATGCCAATAATTAAGCCCGTAAACCAATGGAACTTTTCATTCAGTCGGTTCCAGCCATACAAATAAAATCCCAATGCGACTGCCTCAACAAAAAATGCCGCTCCCTCTAAAGAAAATGGCATCCCTATAATTGGTCCAGCATGCTTCATGAATTCTGGCCAGAGTAAACCCAATTGAAAAGAAAGAGCTGTACCAGAAACAGCCCCAATAACAAAAAAAATGGCAACTCCTTTTTGCCAAGCTTTAGTAAGTTTTAAGTAAACTTCGTCTCTTGTTTTTAACCATTTTCTATGGGCGGAAATCATAAAAAAAGGCATAACCATACCCACTGCTGCAAAGATGATGTGAAAGCCTAAAATGAAGGCCATTTGCATTCTGGCAAAATCTAAATTTTCCATGTTGTACTATTACGGTAATATTAGATGTCTTGTCCCTTCATCATTTTATTCCAATAAAGATAGGGAAGTGCATATTTTTTAAACATCCAAAGCCTCCAGTGTTCTTTATCAGAATTGAATACCAACATTCGCTTTAATTTCGGATCAGGAATGAATTTGTTGTTGTAGTCAAACTCGGCGAGTACCATTTTTCCATAATCCGTTACGAGTGGGCAAGAACTGTATCCGTTGTAATTATTATTAGTTGCTTTTTCGCCATTGAGAATTTTTAAAATATTGTCAACAATAACAGGCACTTGTTTACGAATAGCTGCTCCTGTTTTAGCAGTCGGTAATGCGGCCACATCTCCTAATCCAAAAACATTATCGTATTTAGTGCTTTGTAGGGAGTTTTTGTCCACTTCTAACCATCCCGCCTCATTTGCTAGTTCAGAATCTTGCACAAACTTTGGAGCTACGGATGGTGGTGCAGTATGTAAAAAATCATACTTTATACCCACTAAGCCATCTTTATCTATCGTTTCGACACCAACACCTTCATTGTGAGCACCAACGTTGTCACCTAACTTATACCAAGCGATTTTTTCTTGCGGATCAACTTTAACTAATTGATGTCCAAATTTGAGCTGAATATTTTTACGATTAACGACTTTCATAAGTGTCTCTTTAATCGGTTGCACGCCAAAAATGACCCCTCCGTTAGTTGCTAAAATCACTTTTGATTTGTCACGAACACCCTGTTTTTTGAATGCAGCTTCGGCTAAATACATCACTTTTTGGGGGGCTCCACCACATTTAATCGGGGTTGTTGGTTGGGTGAAAAGCGCTACACCACCTTTGAAGTTTTGAATGTCTTTCCAAACCTTTTTAGCATCTGTATATACACTTCCCGCCATGCCGTTTGGATCTTCAAATGCTTGCTTTAGGCCTGGGACTAAATCAAAATTATATGTTAAGCCTGGAGCTACCACCAAGGAATCATAAGAAATCAAACCATTTGAACTTGTTTCTACTTGATTGTTTTTGGCATCTATTTTTGTCACTTTATCTTTTATCCAAGTCGATTTTTTTGGAATAATATCCTTCATTGGGCGCTTCGTTTTTTCATAATCATAAGTTCCTGCGCCAACCAATGTCCAAGCAGGTTGATAGTAGTGAAAATCGGCTGGGTCAATGATACCAACATTTAAGTTTGGGTGTTTATTGTTTAGTTGGGCTGCAAGCATGATTCCACCTGTACCTGCTCCAATAATGAGTATTGAAAAATGATTATCCATAGTAATTGTATTTTTTTCAAAATTGCGAATAGATATGGTCTTTAGCGGTAACAATTGTTACAAATGGCAGAGTAAACGCATTTAAATTGATATTTCTGTTGCAAGAAAAAAATGATGTAACGGTCAGAATATAAAATACTTGCAAAGAAGTTTTTTCGATTGAGGACGCGCCTTTATATTTTTTTGAAGATGGAGTGAACTGAAATTCGCTAACAATGGAGAAGAAAAAGCACCGCTTTTGATAACCAAGCGTAAGCGCAGGAAAGTAGCTTGCCGGAGGAAATCACCGACATTATCGAATTTCAGGAATGGAATCATTAAAAAATATACAGCGC
>SKGS01000127.1 GCA_007117355.1 Lishizhenia sp.
TCAGAACCAACGCCATTGCTGACTATGATTTCTTCCACATTATCCACTTGAATTGTGCCAAAATCCGTTTGTGCATTTTGTGCATTTCGTTGGGGGAATCCATTTACAACCAACCCCGTATGTTCTCCACCTAATCCTCTTATAGATATTGTTTTCATTCCGCCTAGACCGCCGTAAGAACGCAATGCTATACCAGAAGTAAACTGCAATAAATGACCTAAATCTTGCGGTGCGATTTGCTGAATTTCTTCTTGACTAAACGAGGCTATGGAAGATAATTGCGATGCTTTTTCTTCGGAGATTGCAACCTCTTCTAACTCTTGCTTTTTCTCTTTTTGTGAAAAGCCCGTAAAAATAGAGCACAACGAAAAGCATGGTACCAAAATCACTTTGATAAAATTCAAAATAGAAAGAGAAACTATGCTTTTCATTCGCTAATTCAATGCAGCTAATTCAGTGCAATTATTGCACAACAATTTTTTGTGAATGCTTAGAAATTCCGTTGCTCCAAGTTAAAAAATACATTCCTTTAGGAAGTTCATTTACAGCAATCTCAGATAGTGATTCGTGCTGTTCGTTGTAAATCAATTTGCCTGTTAAATCTGTCATTATAAGGCTTCCTTCCGGTGCAAAAACAGTTAACTTATCCGTCGCTGGATTTGGATAAACAGCAATTGAAATTAACTCAGCATTTGCAACAGACAAATCATCTTCCACTTCTAACACTTCATAAACAATATGATCTAAAGCAAAATAATTTGGAGTGTTCATTCCCCAATCTCCAACATCGGAAGAAGATAGCTTAAAAGATAAAGCACCAAGGTCAACAAAAGAACTAAGGTCTAATGTAATCCATTCATCCAATACAAAATGGTTTGATTCATCCGCGTCTCTAAAGTCAGCTAAATAAACTTCTAGTGAATCGTCCAATTGTTCTCCGTCCAAACTCCAACTGTAAACAGTCAATTTAAACCAATCACCTTGTTCAAAAGCAGCGGTAAATTGATCGCCTTCTTTAATCGACAAGGCAGCATAAGTTGAGTTTGCAACAGCGATACTTTCTACTTTCACTAAACTATCAAATGTAATCACACCATCTGCGTACCAAACCGCATAATTTTGAGAATTATTATTTCCAGCACTAGGAAAAACAAGACTTTCAAAATTCTCAAAAACTGTAGTTTCTCCATTTTCCTTTTTTATTCCACCTAAGGCAAAATAATTTGGCGTATTCATTCCCCATGCACCAACGTCAGAAGACGACAAGGCGAACGAAAGTTTGGAAACTTCACCAAGTAAAGTGAGATCAATCGTTTCCCATGTATTGATGATAAAGTGATTGTCCTCATCACTATCTCGAAAATCTGCTAAATAATATTTCACGGAATCAACTATATCGCCCGCAACATCCCATCCATAAATGGTTAATAAAAACCAGTCGTCTTGTTCAAATTTTGCAGCGAACATATCTCCATTTAACATGGAAAAATAAGCATACGTCGTATTGGACACTGTAAATTCTGAAACGGTGCTCGGTTCGTCAAACGTTATTTCACCTCCTTGGGTGTAAATTACATAATTGGAAGAGTTTTCAAATCCAGTTCCTGATATAGCACTAAATTGGTTTCCAAAACCTTCTGTCGTGTTGTCCGTCACCCTAGAGTAACTAAACCCAGACCATGAACCCCATGTTGGATCGTAGTTATTGTTAAAAGAAATCCCATTTACAGAAAATCCTTCAGATAAATCTGAGCCATTCCAAAATTTCCCTGGAGCAAAAACACTAAACTGATTTTCAAACCCTGCCGTCGAAACATCTGTCATTTTGGAATAGGCAAACCCAGACCAGCTTTCCCATTCACTATTAAAGGAATTGTTAAAGGACGCATTCAGAGAGGAAAAACCTCCAGATTCATCTGATCCATTCCAAAATTTTTGATTGTTTGGGAACTCTAATTCCTCAAAATCAATTGTTTTTTGTTGTGCAAAAGCACTGTTCAACAGCAACAAAGCCGTTGCGAAAACATACATTTTCTTCATTTTTAAAATTTAATAAATTAAACAATCACACCATTGGGGTGCATTACAAACTAAAAATGAAGACAACAGACAGGCAGAACACCTGCAAAAAAGAGAATTACCATAAATGATAAGCCTGACTTTAATCTGAAGTCTTACTTAAACGTGTTAATGGCAAGTCTTCTGACTTACGCCCTATTCTACTCGCCTTCCCGTGGAGAAAAATCACCAAAGTGGCATTGTGAGCAGAACTACTAGCGCTTACAGCTGCAGATACAGTTCTTGATTTTCACAAGATTCCTTATTAAAGTCCAAACCTAAGTAGGGACTACCTATTAACATGATGCGAAGTTAAACTAATATTTTCTAATAATTAGTATGAAACAAAAAAATTAGACTATCTATAAACAAAAAATCCGACAGCTCGTGCCATCGGATTATAAATTACTTCAGATAAAGCAATTACAAAATTAACATTGCATCACCATAAGAATAAAATCTATACTTTTCTTTAATTGCTTCTTTGTATGCTTTCATCATAAATTCATGTCCCATAAATGCAGAAACTAACATTAAAAGCGTTGACCCGGGCGTATGGAAATTAGTCACCATACAGTCAGGAATACTAAATTCATAAGGAGGAAAAATAAATTTATTTGTCCATCCATCAAAAGGCTTTAAAAAGCCATCTGTTGAAACGGAAGATTCTACTGATCGCATGGAGGTAGTTCCAATTACGCAAACCTTCTTTTTGTTTTGTTTGGCATAATTCACGATATCTGCTGCTTTATCTGAGATTACAACTTGTTCAGAATCCATTTTGTGTTTGGTTAAATCTTCAACCTCCACTTGTCTAAAAGTCCCAAGTCCAACATGCAACGTAATTTCTGCAAAATCTACTCCTTTAAGTTCTAATCGTTTCAATAACTCTCTGGAAAAATGCAAACCTGCTGTAGGTGCTGCAACAGCACCTTCTTCTGACGCATAAATTGTTTGATAACGATCTTCATCTTCTGGCTCAACACCGCGCTTAATATACTTTGGTAATGGAGTTTCTCCTAATTCCGTGATTTTTGCTTTAAACTCCTCATAAGAGCCATCAAATAGGAAACGTAAAGTTCTTCCGCGAGAAGTTGTATTGTCAATTACCTCGGCTACTAAAGATTCATCATCACCAAAATACAGCTTATTACCTATACGGATTTTTCTTGCAGGGTCAACTAGTACATCCCAAAGTAAACTTTCTCTATTTAGTTCTCTAAGCAGAAACACTTCTATTTTCGCACCAGTCTTTTCCTTGTTACCATACATACGAGCAGGAAAAACTTTGGTATTATTTCGTACCATTACATCTCCATCATCAAAATACTCTAGTATATCTTTAAACATACGGTGCTCAATTTCACCAGTTTTACGATGAACTACCATAAGTCTGGACTCATCTCTGTTTTCTGTTGGATAATTAGCAATTAACTCGTCTGGTAATTCAAAATCGAATTCGGACAACTTCATTTTATTCATACTCATACTATAGTATTTTTTAAAGGGGTACAAAATTACAAAATAAAAATGTAATTAGTGTTTGCATTAAGTTTAATGCTTGCAATAAATTTTTATCATGAATATTTTTTTCCTAAAAAAAATAGACTGCCCCTTAAAAAGGACAGTCTATTTACAAAAAATTGAATGTTTTAAGAACTATTTGTTGATAGCAACTTTAATAGTCTTAGCTTCAGTTCCGTTCATTACATTAACGATGTAAATTCCATTATTCATTCCAGAAGTTGGAACAGAAACATAAGAGTTAAAATCACCAGTTGCAACAACTTGACCAGTCAAGTTAACAACGTTGTAAGTTAA
>SKGS01000171.1 GCA_007117355.1 Lishizhenia sp.
TCAATACTTCGTCTGCTGTGATTTCAGAGACATACTCTACAGGAGTTTCAAGTTCAGGAGCTGGGTTGGTCTTGACAAATCAGTCTGCTGCAAATACGACGAGAAGTTTCTATAACGAGCAGTCATCTCAAGCAACATTCTCAAATGGCGGGGTTGCTTTAAACAATTCAGAAATGCAAGATGTTGAAACTTTTATAAATGAATCTTGGGATTTTAATTCTGATTGGACAATTGACGGTGTTAATAATGGTGGTTTTCCTTATTTGTCTTGGATCACATCTTTCCCTCAGTTCTCTTACTCAGGTGGTGAAGGAACACAATCTAATCCATATTTAATTTCTAATACAGATGACTTATTGGAATTAAGTCAGACATCTGCGGATTGGAGTTCTTACTTTGTTCTAACAGATGACATTGATGCTGTTTCTCTTATAGGATTTACCCCAATAGGTAACACATCAACAAACTTTAATGGTGTTTTTGATGGACAAGAGTTTGCAATTTCGAATCTTTCGATAGATTTACCCGCTTCTAATAATGTAGGGTTGTTTGGTGTAACTGGCTCGCAGTCGGAAATATCAAATTTAACATTAGTAAACGCTTCAGTAAATGGTGACGCACGGGTTGGTTCACTGATTGGACAGAACTTTGGTAGTGTTAGTAAAAGTGGTACTGTAGATGCTCAAGTTAACGCATCAGGTAATACAGGTGCATTAATTGGTGAAAACAGAGGCTTAATTAGTGAGGTTTATTCTTCTGGTAGCGTGTCTTCTGAATCTGCTGGTGCGGGAGGATTAGTTGGAAATAACACATCTACGGGTGAGATTTTGAACAGTTATTCACGTGCTGTTGTTACTGGAAGTGTTAGGGCTGCTGGTTTAGTGGCGACGAATACTGGCGCTATAAACAATTGTTACAGCAGTGGTCTAGTACAAGGGGCTTCGCAAAGCACCTTGTTAAGAGGTCTTGTTGCTACAAATTCCAACTTAGGTGCAACAACCAATTCTTTCTGGAATATTGAGACATCAGGAATAGTTAATACTGCCGGTGGAGGAACTGGTATAACATCAGCATTAATGGAAACTCAAAGCTCTTTTACAGATGCAGGATGGGATTTTGGTGCTACATGGGCTATCAGCGCTTCTTTAAATAGCGGATTTCCTTATTTACAATGGATGACTATCTTCCCAAAGTATGCTGGTGGTGAAGGTACATCTTCTAATCCTTATAGAATTGCCTCGTTGGCTGATTTGATTCAATTAAGCCAGAATAGCGATGATTGGTCAAGCCATTTTAGAATGGAAGCAGACATTGATGCGTCAAGTACCTTTACTAGTGGATTCACCCCAATCGGAAGTACGAATAGTCTTTTTAGCGGAAACTTTGACGGAAACAATCATAGAATAATTAATCTACATATTTCTTTAGCTGGGCAAACAAATGTAGGTTTGTTTGGAGCAACTTCTGGGGCTGCTGAAATTTCAAATCTTGGATTAATTGGTGAAAACTTTATAAATGGTGGTACTAATGTAGGTTCTCTAGTTGGAATTAACGCAGGTTCATTAGAATCTTGTTATTCTTCAATCAGAGTTTCTGGTGGTTCTCATATCGGTGGTTTAGTAGGAAGAAATAATGGTACTATAACTGGCTCATATGCTACTGGTAATGTTAATGCTTCAAATCAAAATGCTGGTGGATTAGTAGGTATAAACAACGGAGATATAATTAGATCTTATGCTCAAGGATTTGCAAGTGCGCCAACTAGGCCTGCTGGTCTGGTAGCGGTTCACTCGTCTGGTACTATTACAGAGTGTTATTCAACAGGAGGTAACTCTAATGGAAGTAACGGAGGTTTAATTGCGTCTAGACAAGGAACTGTTTCGAACTCTGTTTGGGATACGGACAGATCGAAGGTTTTGAATTCTAGTGGAGGAACACCCTTTAATGGTGATCAAATGCGCTCGTCTTTAGAGTTTGACAATTTAGGTTGGGATCTAAGCAACTGGAATTTGTCATCGGCGTATGAAAATGAGGGCTATCCAATGTTGAGTATTACCAATTTGAATACTGTTATTTGGACTGGAACAGAGGATAGTGATTGGGAAAACCCAAATAACTGGTCAACAGGTGAAGTTCCAACACCTTATAATGATATTACAATTCCACAAGTTGGAACCGTTTATCCGATTGTTAATAGTTTCACTACCCACAACCGTATTGCAATTCAGGGATCATTAACTGTTTCTGGAGACATCAATGCTGAGCATAACTCTGTTATTTCTATAGACGCAGGAGCTGCTCTTGTTCAAGAAGTAGGTTCGGGTCTCGATGGTTCTGGTCATTTTGTTTTGCGCGTATTAGCAGAAGGTACAATTGCTGGCTCTGGTGGACGACAAATGTTAATTGGAGCACCAATGACAGATGTTACAACAGGAGACGTAAATGCAGCGGGTTCGAATCGTTTCTGGTTCTTTAATGAAACTGCTCATCAGTGGCAAGAAGTTACCAATAATAACACAAGTTTAGATGGAAGAGCATTGTTGGCTAGAACGGATGGTGAAGTTACTTTTTCCTTTGTATCAAGAGCTGAGAATACACGTAATGGTGAATATATTTTGTCTGGCTTAACAAGAACAGGTACTGAAAACAATAATAGAGGGTATCATAATATATCGAACCCGTACCCATCTTATTTAGACTGGAATATGGTGGTTAAGAATGATGTTAGTAATGTATTTAGAGTTAGAGAGTACGATTTTGTTGCTGGTGTAAATGTTGCTGATTTCTACAATGCTGTTTCTGGAGTTGGTACTAATAATAGCGGTAATGGTCCTGTATCAAGATACATTGCACCAGGTATGGGCTTTGAAATTCAAGTTTTAGGCGATGGTAATGTTGGATCTTTAGAGTTTGATAATTCTATGAGGACACCGATTAGCTTATTACTTCCTGGGAATAATAAAGAAATAGTTAGGGTAAGGTTGGCTGAACAAGGTGAATTAGCCTATGATGAAACAGTGATCTTCTCTGATTTCGATGCTAGTAATACATTAGATGAGATGGATACTCCAAAAGAAATCATCGATAATCAAGTTCAATTATTCTCTACTGTAAATGGCGAAAAATTTGTTATGAGTGCTTTCAATAGTTTAACAGAACAACAAGTTGTAAAACTTGGTTATATTGTTCCAACAGCTGGGAGCTATACTATTTTCTTAGGTGAGAATACAGTTAATGTGCCTATGTATTTAGTGGACAATAAAGAGAATGTTGTAATTGACTTATCAGAAGATGATGTTTACACATTCACGACTGATGAAACTAAAGATAACAATCGTTTTGAGATTCACTTTGGTCAAGTATTGTCAGTAGATGAGTTTTCAAATGATGATTTGAGCATCTATAGTGTTGGAGATAAGACTATTCGAGTTGATGTTAAAGATGCTACTTTAACGAAAATGGATAATGTAGTAATCTATAACTTAAGTGGGGCTGTTGTCTATTCGAGTCAGTTGGCTGAGAACGTATCAGATATTAAAGTGAATGTTCCGAATGGTATGTATATTGTAAAAGTTACAGTAGCAGGAGAAGTAAAAAATCAAAAAATAATATTGTAAATTGAGCATTATGTTGAATAACAAAAAGAAAGGCTACAAAAAGCCAACAATTGAAAAAGTGAAAATAGATAAAGATATTACTATGGTAATGTTATCTGATGGTTTTGGTGGTGGTTCCGACGATGCAGGATTAGACCTGTTTTTCGGCAAGCTTTCACCGCTAAAGTGGATTAGATAGCTCTCTAGAGAGTATTAAGAATAGATATATAGGTTAGGCTTTGAAAATATAGGCCTAACCTTTTTTTGGATAATTGAAAAGA
>SKGS01000215.1 GCA_007117355.1 Lishizhenia sp.
GAAACATTGCGAGTAGAATCAACACCTATCATGTACTCTATCGCCTTATAATTTCCTTCAGGAACATTCTTTAAATTAATAGAAGCAGACGAACCTTCTTCTAGTTCAACTAAATGATAGCTTTCATTTTCTGACCACCAAGAACCATTTTCACGTTGCAACTTTACATTTGTGATGTAATAGTTTAATATCTCAAAGGTCATTTTTTCATTCGTTGCAGGGTGCGTCATTTCCGTATTTAACGTGAAATCTTCCATGCTCATTCCCCACTTATGCTCAAAATTTATTGCTACATCAAAAACAGCATCATAGATACAAGAGCCATCGTCTTTTTCAGCTTCTGAATTGTAATTGTTTGCTGATTCATCGGTACAACCTTTCTTTTTACAACTCGCAAATGTTAAGGTTGTCATTAATCCTAATCCTACCCAAAAAAAAGTATTTAATTTCATTTTAATATTATTTAGTGTTCAATAGACTTCTAAATTTTTCCCTATTGAACGCGTTAATCGATAATTATATAAATTCCTATTGTTTTAAAAATAAAACTGTGCTCACTTCATTTTAAGTGAGACTTTCAAAGCGGTTTAATTGTGGAAATTTATATAAAAATGGGTGGACGGAAAACGGTATTGTTATGCAATCTAAAATAATGGGAATTTGGTTGTTTTAAAACTAAATTAAGTTCTAAATCTGAGCGGTTTGAAATATTTCTATTATTAAAAGGAACGATAAAAAAAGAAATTTCTACATTCGCTTGACTTGGGATTTCTGGTATAGTATTTTTTTCCTCAGATTGAGAAGCTTTGGCCAGTCCTTTTGAAAGCTGACATTTACCGTTACATTTCATTTCACTATTTTCTTTGTTTTCACAAAGAACCATAGCATAATGTTTGTAGCGCATCATGTAATCCGCTAAAACTGTAAACTTCAAACTTAAAGGAAGCAGAAGTGTTACTAACAATGCTATTGCTAAAACACGTAACATATTCATGGCAAAGGTAAAATTAAACCCTTATTTTTACAAGATATTTAACAAAATAATGCTCTGAAATGGATAAAAGCCGACTTCAAGAATGGAAAGATAAACGCGCGCATCGCAAACGGTCTTTGAACCATGACGATTTATTCTCGGGAATTCGTTCAGGGGATTTAATTGCTTTGAGCGGAGCAATTACATTATTGGAAAGTAGCAAGCCAGAAGATCAAGAAATAGCAAAACATTTGATTACGAGTTGTCTTCCATTTTCAGGAAATGCTATTCGTGTTGGAATCACTGGTGTTCCTGGCGTTGGAAAAAGTACATTTATCGAATCTTTTGGGCAATATATATTAGCTCAAAATAAAAAACTTGCTGTTTTGGCTATTGACCCTAGCTCCGAGAAAAGTGGTGGAAGTATTCTTGGGGATAAAACACGGATGCAAAATTTATCTCAAGCCGCTAATACGTTCATACGACCTTCTCCAGCGGGGAAATCACTTGGTGGTGTGGCTCGAAAAACAAGAGAGTCTATTATTTTATGTGAAGCAGCAGGATTTGATTATGTATTAATTGAAACAGTTGGGGTTGGTCAGTCAGAAACAGCCGTTCAATCAATGGTGGACTTTTTTCTACTGTTAATGTTGGCCGGTGCAGGTGATGAATTACAAGGGATTAAGCGAGGTATAATGGAAATGGCTGATGCCATAGTTATCACAAAAGCAGATGGTGAAAATAAATTAAATGCACAAAAAGCAAGTGTGCAATACCGAAATGCGCTTCATCTTTTCCCAGCAAATGCATCCGGGTGGCAACCTCAAGTTTTGACATCTTCCGCATTAGAGAATCAAAACTTGGATAAAATATATCAAGTGATAGCATCTTTTGAGAATCAAACAAAAATAAACGACTATTTTAAAACCAAGCGGCAAGATCAAGATAGGTATTGGCTTCATGAAACCATCACTGACTTTTTAGTTTCAAACTTTTATAATAACCAAAAAATAAAGTCGCATTTGACAAAGTTAGAACAGGATATTAAACAAGGAAAAACAACTTCCTTCGCTGCTGCTGATGTATTGCTGGATATTTATTTTTCGAAGAAATAAATTAAATTTTGTAACAACAAAAAAGCACTTCTTAGAAGTGCTTTTTTAGACCTAACTTTACAACTACTACTTATGAAACTATAACCCTAAACAATCGTTTAAAGTGTATTTAGATAACTATGGTACAAATTTAAACACAAAGGTATTCTTGTAAAATGATGAATATCAGTTTTTATACTGACCTTGATCAGTTTTCTTAAAACCTTGGATCCTATCGTGCCATTTGAAAAGAAAAAACTGATATTGTTTTGCTGGTTAAACACTTCCATTTTAGACATTTTATGCTTATCTTTAGGATTTAAATATGAGTAATATAAATCATGCAAGCAAACGAACTGTCAAACTTAAAGCAACAAATTATTTCTTCGCTAATTAGTCAATTGGAAGAGAAAAAAAAGACACATTTTAGTCATCAAAAAGATTTACAAGATGCTTTGCAATCAGAGCAAAAAAGTACTGCTGGAGATAAACACGACACTAATCGAGCAATGATACATTTAGAGCAAGAGAAATTGCAGCATCAGTATCAGCTTTTGCAACATCAAATTCAAAATCTTGTAAATATTAAAGGGATGCAAGTGTCAACGAATTCGGTTGAATTTGGTTCGTTGGTTAAAACATCCAATTCTATTTTCTTTATTGGTGTGGGCTTGGGAAAACAGTTTTTTGAAGGAATCACCATTTATTGTATTGGTGTTGACTCTCCGATAGGTCAAACCTTAATTCATAAGAAAAAAGGAGACGGGTTTATTTTTAACGGCCAAAAAGAGGAAGTGTTGCAGATTGGATGAATGATAGTTTTGATGGTATGCAAATGATGGGCGAATGTGTTTGGAAAGATAACACGCTTTATTAACTTCATTTCGGTAAACTCAATACATCGCATCTCGACATGGCTCGATACATCGCACTTCGATAAACTCCTTTCGACTATGCTCAAGGCATCGCAGTGTATCACGTTGAGCTCGCAAGTGGTATGCTGCGATGCCCTGAGTTTACCGTAGGGAACTTGTTGAAGTGCTCGGTTCATGAATTTAATTTTGAAGCTATTTATCTGCCATAGGCAGATTTAAAAATCCATCTAGACAATCCGTCATTGTTTCTCCCCCTAATCAACCAAAACTTTCAACTATTTCAGTTAATTCTTCAAATGAACTTGTTTTAAGGGTTTTAAAAACGTTAAATCCTTTATTTGATATTATTTTGGCTGTAGTTTCGCCCCATGCAATAATACGTTGGTTTTTGGCTATGGTGTTTTTCGCTAAAAATGACTCAAAATTAGAAGGACTAGTAAAAACGAGTAAATCGACATCTTTTACTTCTAGCGATTGCGGACTAAAATTAGTTTCATAAATTACCAATGGAATAATATTGTTGCTTGGAATAAACTTCTGCATGGATTGCTTTGAGCGATTCGACTGAGGAAAAAGCACTTTTCTTCCCGCTACATATTTTGCAAGTTCTTTAGCTACAAATTCAGGTTGACCACTTTTTTCTCCCGTAAAACTCGATTGAAATCCATAACTTTCGAGTTCTTCGGCTGTTCGTTGGCCAATACAAACCATTTTTTGATGTAGTGGAATTCCCTGAATACCTTCAAAAAAAAACTGCACACACCTTGGACTTGTAAAACAAATTATATCAAAGGTCGATGTATCAGGAAGTGAAAAGTTAATTGGTTTGAAAGAGATAAATGACTTTGCTGTTATCGTCCATTTTTTCTGTTTGCAAAAACTTCGGAACGAATCAGGTAAATCTTCTTTCGA
Source organism: Lishizhenia sp. (assembly GCA_007117355.1). Classification (GTDB taxonomy): domain Bacteria; phylum Bacteroidota; class Bacteroidia; order Flavobacteriales_D; family Crocinitomicaceae; genus CSBr16-161. Next base: position 3,855 of record SKGS01000215.1, read on the forward strand.
TATAAAAATGCTTTTCATGCTAATTAAAGTGCGTTCAAATCTGAGAGGATTTCCTCAGCACTAATTGCTCTGTCATGATTAACATACTTCTTGTACCACGTTCCCTTTTCCCAGTCTTTTGAAAAAGAAACATGTACTTCATTCTCATTTTCACAAAAAATACCTAAGGGTAACTGACAACCACCATCCAATTGGCGAAGAACACTTCTTTCAAGTTGAATGCGTTGTTCCACAACTTCATCATTAAGTTGACGCAGTACATTTTTCAAATCTTCATCTTCTTCCCTAATTTGCAAACCTAACACTCCTTGAGCTGGCGCAGGAATAAAGTCCTTTGGATCCAAAATAAGTACTTCTAAATCACTCAAATCCAAATTCAAACGTTTTACACCAGCATAAGCGAGTAAAATTGCGTCATAATTTCCATCACGTAATTTATTAATGCGCGTTGGTACATTTCCTCTCAAATCTTTCAGTTGAGCATCAGGACGATGTTGCATAACCTGTGACTTTCTCCTCGCAGAAGAAGTTCCAACTATTGGACTAGCTTTTAATTTCCATTTTTGATTTGTATCAACAGATTCTTTACGGATTAAAAGTAACTCGGAAGGGTTTTCTCTTGGTGAAACCGCTGCAACCATAAGTCCTTCAGGATTCGTAGTTTCTAAATCCTTATGAGAATGCACAGCTAAATCAATTTCCTTGTTTAATAAAGCAGCTTCAATTTCTTTGGTAAAAAAACCTTTTCCTTCCATTTTATCAAAGCTCAAATCTTGAATTTTATCACCTTGAGTTGTAATTATCTGTATTGTAATTTCATGCCCTAAAGCCTCTAGTTGGTCTTTAACGTGATATGCCTGCCACAATGCTAAATCGCTTCCACGCGAACCTATTGTTATTTTCATTTTAGTCTATTTTTCAAAATTTGGTTGGATGATTTTATGCTTTATTTAATAATATTTCTTTAGCCATTTTCATTGGAAGACTAACGTATTTTTTCTCCATAAATTCTAGGATTTTTTCGAGTGTTTCTTTCGAATTTTCATCCATTTCATTTAACTCTTTTGTAAAAACATGTTCCAAAGCATTTTGCTTGATTTCTTTAATCGTCTTAGGAACATCTTGCATCGCTAGTTCAATTTCCCGTTGATTGTACAATTTTCGGTAAGCTAAAACCGCCTCTGCCAAAATTTGCTCCACATGAATGATTTCTTTCGTACGTTCTTTCAAGTTCTTTTTTGAAATAGTTTGAAGAAAATCAACCGTAATATGATCAACTACATAACTTTTCAAAATATCTGGATGCAGATCATGTGGAATAGCTAAATCAATAATCGTTTTCTCAGATTTATCGTCACCGACAAGTTTTTTGTAAATTTCTGGGGTAATAACAGCGTTTTCTGCACCTGTACATGTAATTAATACATCAAATCCTTTAGCGTGATTTATTAATTCTGTTAAGGGAAAAGCATCTCCTTCTACTTCACTAGCAAGGATTTTTGCCTTTTCAACAGAACGATTATAAATGGTAAAATCTTTAAAGCCGTGTTTTTTCAAAAAACGCAACATATTCGTATTCGTAACTCCGGCGCCTACAACAAGCACTCTCGCATCCAATGGAATATTTTTAGCAGATAAAGTATGGTAAGCTAAAGAAACTACTGAAACTGGACGTTGTGCAATATTTGTTTCTGTATAAATGCGTTTGGCTGTTTCAATCGTATAACGAATGAGTAAACGAATATTATCTCCTGTAAGTCCGGCTGCTTTGCAAGAGTTATACGATGTTCTTACTTGAGTAATTATTTCACGCTCTCCAAGAATCATAGAATCGACCGAAGAAGCAACTTTTAACAAGTGTTTAACTGCATTTAATTCAAGGTAATACTCGTATGAGCTACTGAACAATTGAAGTGATTTTTCGTCAAAATCTGGATAGAGAGTGCGCAAAAAATCATGTATAAACTGTTCGGAAACCTCATCATTGGTCGAAAAAATAAACTCTACACGATTGCATGTAGAAAGAAACATTATTTCGTCTAAATTACATTTTGATTTAAGCAAAGATAATCTGTCCACTTGTTGGTCTGGTTCAATATGTAGCAACCCAACCTGACTGACTTCCAGTTGTCTGTGCGTAAAAGCTAAAATGTGTAAATTCCTCACGTTAAATCCTTATATCAAGTCTCTGCAAAGATGATGAAAAACGGTAATTTTTCTGTCATAGAATTGTCAGCGACACTTATTTAAACTCAATCTAAATAAACTCAACTTTTTACGCTTGTTGATAACTTCCAAAAGCCCCCATCTATTCAACACTTCAATTTTGTTATTTTTCGAACCAACTTCAATTCAGTTTAAACCTCAAAAGAAATTAAAATTGGATGCTCAATTTGAAGTTTAGTTTATAATGAATACATACTAAATTAACAGTTCAGAAAAACACAAAGTTATGGGAAGATATGCCGCTATCGACATTGGAACAAACGCTGCAAGACTTTTAATAGGAGAGGTAGTTGAGAATGACGGATATTCGTATGTGAAAAAGTTGGGTTATACAAGAGTACCCTTGCGACTTGGAATGGAGGTGTTTACAGATGGAATTATCACCCAACCAAAAACTGAAGAATTCATTAAATCAATGAAAGCGTTTCAGCTTATTACAGAGGTTTATAAAGTCGATAAACTACGAGCATGCGCCACTTCTGCAATGCGTGAAGCCTCTAACGGTAAAGAGGTGCAACAAAAGATATTAAACGAAACAGGACTTAATATTGAAATTATTGATGGTGCTGAAGAAGCAGAAATCATCTTCTCTACATTCAAATTACTTGCAATTGATAAAAAAACACCTTACATGGTGGTTGATGTGGGCGGTGGTTCAACTGAAATAAGCGTTTTTAAAGACGGAGAGAAACAAGCAGGAATGTCTTTTTCCATCGGTACCATTCGACTGCTAAAGGAAAAGGTAGAGGAGGAACGATGGCGAGAAATGAAGAAATGGATAAAACAAAACGTAGATAGAAAAAGAAATTTTAAGGTGTTTGCAACTGGTGGAAATATCAATAAAGTGCATAAAGTGTTAGGATATTCAATTATTGAACCTATTAATGTTGAGCGATTAAAAAACTTTTACGACGAACTAAACACATTAACTGTTGATCAACGAATGAATCGTTTTGCTCTAAAACCAGATAGAGCAGATGTTATTGTTCCTGCATGTCATATTTATTGCACTGTTTCTGAATGGATAAAAGCTAAAGAAATATTCGTTCCCAAAATTGGCCTCAGTGACGGAATGATTTACCACATGCATTTGAATAGTTAGGGCTTGGTTAGAAAACCCAAAAAAATCACTTTTTCGATTTCCGTCGTCGATATTCTTTTGAAATTAGCGTTAGTTCTCTTCCTGTCTGACCTGCAACAGAGGTGTTTTCGTCGGCTCTTCTTAATAAATACGGCATTACCTCCTTAATTGGACCATAAGGAACGTACTTTGCAACAGCATAACCATTTGCAGATAAATTGAAAGAGATATGGTCTGACATACCAAGTAATTGCGCAAAATATACTCTTTTATCCTCTTTTTGAATATTCAACTCTTGCATCCATTGTGTCAAGAGCAAAGAACTATCTTCATTGTGGGTGCCGGCGCAAACGGCACAAAAATCAAGGTTTTCCAGCAAAAGATAAAGTCCTTCATTAAAATCCTTATCACAGGTTTCTTTATCGGGCTGGATGGGAGATGGATATCCCATTTGAGCGGCTCTTTCTCTTTCTTTTTCCATATAAGCTCCACGAACAATCTTCACACCTAGGTGGAATCCCTCTCGCTTCGCTATAGAAATACAATTTTTTAAATACGCCAATCTATCGTGACGATACATTTGAAGCGTGTTAAAAACAATAGCTTGCTCTTTGTTGTAGCGCTTCATCATGGACATTACCATGCGATCAATAGTATCCTGAATCCAAGATTCTTCAGCATCTATAAACACAGGCTTTCCTATTTCGTTAGCAAATTTGCAAATGCTATCCACTCTGTTAAAAACATCAGCAAACTCTTTTCGCTCGGTGTCGGTAAGTTCGTTGCTTTCATCGTTTAATTTCTCCAGCAAACCATGGCGACTAATACCCGAAACTTTGAAAACAGCAAATGGAATTGCAGGGTTATCCTTGGCTTTTCTCAAGGTGTCGATAATCTCCTCACAAGTTGCGTCGAAATCCTCCTCTTCGAATTTACCTTCTACAGAATAGTCTAAAATTGTACCAACACCATATCTATCAAGAACTTCTATTGTGTGATTGCAATCATCAATAGTTTCTCCACCACAAAACTGTCTAAAAATCGTTGCCTTTATGATTCCTTCAATCGGGAGACGAAGTTTGAATGCAATGGGCATCATTTTTTTTCCAAAACGAACCAACCAAGCTTTACCTACCAACTGAAAAAGTCGGTACGCTCGTCTCAAATCTTTGTCAGACTGATAACGAAAAGCTACTTCTGTATTGTCGAAAGAAATCATGGCGCAAAATTATATGCCTTATTGAGATTAACAATGAAAGTTGTGAAATAATATTTGAAAATTTAGTGATATTTCAAAAACATAACAGACTTTCTTCTTGAGATGATAGGGTTAAGGATAAATAAGAAGTATTTTTAGTTTGTTTTTAAAGGCAAATTGTTCTGCTAAATAAATTATACCTCACAGAAATATCACCGCCTTTTTTTCTTCTTCTTTCCTTTTTTTGGAGTATTAGGAAGATTGCCATAAGTCACAGTTTCTACACCTTTCTTTTTAGGTTCTTTTTGCTTTGTCGAAACTAATTCTTTTTCCTTCTTAACCTTTTTGTTATCATCATCGGGCAGGGCGGCTTTGTGAACATTTCCTTCCACAGGTGCAGATTTATCCGTTGGATCTATCCAGCTATTTTTGACATGAACTTCTACAATCGTATCTTTTTCATTATCGTATTTTCGTAGCACTAGTTTGTCTTTATTATCAGCCGGATTATTCGCAATGATATCTTCATGCAGGCGCCATTTATTATTTTCAAAGCGATAGCCATCATAAGACATATCTGGAACGTAATACTCTCTAAATTCCGCAAGTGAAGGAGATTCTGGAGATAGATGGTCAAAAACTATCATTTGTCGTTCGGTATCAAATCGCAAAGTCATAACAGTCTTAGCTGAATGCTCAAAAAATACTCTTTTTGCTATTCCTTCGTCAGTTTCAAAAAGTGGATAGCCTAATTTGAGGTTGTTTCCAGAAAAAAATAAAACATCGAGCAACTTCACTGTTGAACGATCATTTTTGGCATCATAACCTAACAGCGTGTAATACGTCCTCTTTCCTTTTTGTACGTCAATGATATCGTAATACAATGCGCCATACCATTGATTTTCATCAATCATATCTGTTGGATATGGGTTGAAAATATGGGAGTTGTCTTTGAGGTAAGTAACAGAATGTCCGCCACCACGTTTATTTTTCTTCAAGACAAAAGCAAAATAAGTGTGTGAGTTATTTTCCCACTCGACATTCCAAGAAAAAATTCGTACTTCGTTGTCTTTAGAAGTAATTTTCCCCAATGTCTTTAACTGACTGAAAGGATAATCAAACGCCCAGTTTTGTTTAATTACTTTATTAAATGTTTTGAAAAATTCTTCATTGGCTTGACTAATTGCCTCATTAGTATTCGCTCGTCGCAATTCATTTAACAATTCTACCAATTGCATTTCTTTATCCTCTTGGGTAATCGAAAAGTTACAAAAACCTAACAATAACACAATTAACAAACTAAACCTCTTATATCGCAATCGAATCATTTTTCACTAATATCCATCTATTTATAAACGGTAAATTTAAGAAATGTTACACGTATCAACGAATATATCGTACTTTTATGTCATCTTAAATTTCAAAACGACTAATATGAACAGGTTTAAACTATTTTTTATCGCAACATTTCTTTTCAATATGTTAATTATGGCACAACAAACAGACCCCGTTTCGGTAGTCCAAGAACAATTAGATGCATATAATTCAGTTGATTTGGAGCGTTTTATGGAAGTTTTTGGCGAAAAAATTGAACTTTATGTCTTGGGAAATCCAAATCCAGTAGCCAAAGGTAAAGAGCAGGTTAAAGGAATTTATAAAAAACTTTTTGATGAATCTCCTGATTTACATAGCGTTGTTATTAATAGAACCCTAATCGGGAATAAAGTTATTGACTACGAACGTATTTCTGGAAGAAAAGGAAGTGATGACACAGTAGATTTAGTGATGATTTACGAGGTTAAAGACGGTAAAATAATAAAAGCATATTCAATTAGATAGTTAAAAAATTGTACTTCAATAAAACAGAGATGGGAAGCAACTGGCGTTACTCCCCATCTCATTAATCAACCTAACCTAACCACTTAAATCACTACAAAGTTAAATTTTTTTTGTGATTTACAATTTGTTTTTAGCCAATTTATATTAAAACTTCGATGAAACTAAGGTATTGCAAGACAAAAGTGATTTCAGACAGAATAATAAGCTTTTATGAAATATTGATTTTTAAAAAAATGATTAACTTCGTAATTGAATGAAGAAATAAATAAGTTATGATTAGAATTTTTTTTACAATAATTAGTTTAACATTACTTTCCTCAACAGTTTGGAGCCAAAGAGATTATGAAATTGGTTTTGAAATTACCGCTGCTAGTGGTTCAAATCTAGGTGGCACAGTCGGAGGCTCTGTAAAATTCGCACTAGTAGATGATGAGGAGTGGGCTTATGGTCCTTCAATTCGTTATCAATATTTTTGGAGCAACAACAGTTTTACTGGAATTAATAACAATGCCTCTCTATACGGTGGTGGCGTTTTTGTTCATTACAGATTTCTAGACTGGTTTTTCCTTGGAACAGAAATAGAACTGTTAAGAAACCCTTTTCCAGTAATCGATCCATCTAAACCTTGGGCTTTAACTGGTTTTCTTGGTGGTGGTATTTCTCGAGAATATGGAAATATTAGATTAAACCTTGGGATTTTATACGATGTTGTAGATGCTTTACGTGACCCATTGGAATCTAATCCTTCTCCGTTGAGAAACAGCTATATGATTAGACGTCAAAATCCTAATCCAAATGCTGGTGTTCAAGGTGAATTGCTGCCAATTATTTATCGCGTTGCAGTTTTCATTCCCATAGGTTAAATATTTTCCAATGTTTCCAAAAAATAAACTACCACTGGAAGAGGGCGATTATTACAAAAGTCCAGAAGGTTATATAGTTTTTACCGAGCAGTATCACCTCAAAAGGGGTTATTGTTGCAAAAGTGGTTGTAAACATTGCCCTTACGGATACGATAAAAAAACAGATTCTTTTAAAACCAAAATATGATACACAAAAAACTATTACCAAAAAGCATTTTTCTTGTTGCAGGGTTTGCATTGTTAACATCTTGCAACGACGCTAATAAAGAAACTACAGAAGAAGAACAAAGCGTTATGAATCCATTTTATACCGAATACGATACACCATTCGAAGTGCCTCCTTTTCATTTAATCAAGGAAGAGCACTACCTTCTTGCATTTCGCAAAGGAATGGAAGAGCAAGCTGAAGAAATAGAAGCTATCGTAAATAATTCAGAAGATGCCACTTTTGAAAACACCATTTTAGCATTAGAAAATTCTGGAAAGCTTCTATCAAAAGTGAGCAGTGTTTTTTACAACTTAAACTCTGCAAATACTTCGGATGAATTACAAGCCATTGCAAGAGAAGTTTCTCCTGAATTGTCTGCACACAGAGACAATATTTCACTTAACGAAAAATTGTTTGAACGCATAAAGCAAGTTTGGGAAGCAAAAGAAAGTCTTGGTCTGGATGCTGAATCATTGAAGCTTCTCGATAACAAATACTCTTCCTTTGTAAGAAGTGGTGCGCTTTTAGATGAAGAAGCAAAGAATAAGCTTCGTGGCATCAATGAATCACTTTCACAACTTAGTTTGCAGTTTGGACAAAACATGCTAGCAGAAACGAATAACTTTCAATTAATCATTGAAAACAAGGATGATTTATCTGGTTTACCAGAGGGAATCATCGAGGCTGCTGCGGAAGAAGCTGCTGCTAATGATTTGGATGGAAAGTGGATGTTTACATTGCAAAACCCTAGTGTGATACCATTTTTACAATATGCAGATAATCGCGAATTAAGAAAACAAATTTGGGAAGCTTATCAAATCAGAGGAAACCAAAACAACGATTATAACAATACAGAGATTGCTTTGCAACAGGCTAATCTTCGAAGAGAAAAAGCACAACTTTTAGGTTATGATAACTATGCGGCGTATAAGTTGGAGAAATCAATGGCTGGAAATCCTGAAGGCGTATATGAATTACTTAACCAATTGTGGACTCCTGCACTTGAAAAAGCAAAAGCGGAAGCAAAAGCATTACAAAATTTGATTACTGAATCAGGAGAAGATTTTGAATTAAAACCATATGACTGGCGCTATTACACTGAAAAACTGCGTAAATCAAAGTTTGATTTGGATGAGGAGGAGATGCGCCCTTATTTTAGTTTAGAAAATGTAAAATTAGGAATCTTTGATTTGTGCGACAGATTGTTTGGACTTCAATTTGTTGAAAATAAAGAAATACCAGTTTATCACGAAGATGCAACAGCATTTGAAGTAAGAGAAAAAAATGGTGATCACGTTGGGATTTTATACATGGATTTTCACCCTAGAGCTTCTAAAAGAGGTGGTGCTTGGATGACAAGTTACAGACAACAAACTACTGAAAACGGACAACGTAAAGCACCTGTAATTTCAATTGTTTGTAATTTCTCAAAACCAACAGGAGGAAAACCTGCTTTACTTACTTTTGACGAAGTAGAGACGTTCTTTCACGAATTTGGTCATGCACTTCATGGTCTTCTAAGTGATGTTACTTACCAAAGCTTAGCTGGAACAAGCGTTTATACAGATTTCGTAGAGCTTCCTTCTCAAATAATGGAAAATTGGGCTGGTGAACCTGCATTCTTAAAGACGTATGCAAAACATTATGAAACTGGTGAAGTTATACCAGATGAATTAATCAATAAGCTTCAATTAAGCGGTACCTTTAACCAAGGCTTTGCCACTACGGAATATTTAGCCGCTTCATTGTTAGATATGGCTTTCCATACGATTAGCGAAGAAATTACAGGTTCGGTCAATGATTTCGAAGTTGCTAAAATGAAAGAAATTGGTCTTATTGAGGAAATAATCCCACGATATCGAAGCACCTATTTTAGTCACATTTTTGCAGGTGGTTACTCTGCTGGTTACTACAGTTATATTTGGTCTGGAGTACTCGACACAGATGCATACGAGGCTTTCTTAGAAACATCTTTATTCAATGAAGAGATGGCTTTAGCATTCCGAACGAATATCCTAGAGCGTGGAGGAACAGAAGAACCGATGAATTTATACGTGAAATTCCGAGGTAAAAAACCTACAATAGAACCACTGTTAAGAAAACGAGGGTTAAACTAAAAAAGAAATATTTCGCAGGAAAGCTATCGCAATCGGGTAGCTTTCCTTTTTTAATAATTTGACACCACGAAGTATGAACCAGCTTTATATCATTTGTCTCGTTTGTTTATTCTATTCATCGCTATTTGCGCAAGGAGAAGAAGGAACTGAGACAGAACCACCTTTTCAAGCTGGTATTACGGCAAGTGCTGATTGGGGCTATCGTGCTATTTCCGCTTTGAATAGCGACGGCGAGGAAGTAAAAGGAATTAAAGAGAACTCAGAATTTGCCGCTTTTGGTTACACTTTAGGGCTTCGTTTTCGATATGAATTAAAAAACAATCTTTCTTTAGACGCTGGATTGTCATTTGCTGCTCGTGGTTATGACGGCTTTGGTCCTTTTAGTAATAATGGTATTCAACCGCTAGATCAAGACATACGAAACTTCTACTATTTCAATTATTATGA
>SKGS01000125.1 GCA_007117355.1 Lishizhenia sp.
CAAACTGCTGTTCCACCTGCAAGCGTGCCTATTAATCGTTTATCTTGGTTAAATAGAGGTGCGCCAGATGAAGACTGCTCCGTAACTCCTTCTGTCCAATTGATAACACGCCAAACCTTTGTGTTTTGATTGCCATTAAAAGGCACTTCATCTAACTGTAGAGCATTTGAAGATAAAGCGATTTTTTTTATATCTCCTCTTGGATGATGAATAGTTGTTCCTGAAGTAAATGGGACATTTTCTCTTCTATCCCATCCATTGTAATATATTCCCCAAGTAATTTCGGGCGCTTGAAACAATTCGACAAGTAAAAAGTCCGCATTTCTGTTGTTTGCTTTTAACTCTGAGCCATTAATAACAAAGTTCGTTGGTCCATCAGCTGAGGGTTGACTTGTTGCACAACTTGTTCCCCCAACTGGAGCTTCCCATCGAAAGCGATAGACCCAAGCACCAGGAGATGGCGCATTCAACGTACAATGATTAGCTGTTAATACATAGGGGATTATTTCATCCGAAGTATTGTTTACTAGACTTCCTGAACAAAAGGAACCACCCATCATTATTCGGGCAACAGAATTGCGTTGCATTTCCCAACCTTGACCTTGTGGACAATTTACATCTAAATTACAATTTCCAGAAGAGTTTAAATTTCTCGTCATATCTTCTAAAAACATATCTTCAATGGCTCGATAACCATGAACAATTGTTCCTATAACAAGCGATGAATTTCCGATATTTCCATTTGGGAAATATACCTCCACATAAAGCTCATCTGTTTTCAATAAATCGGTTCCTAGTATATGGTAATCGTTGTTGTTTTCTGAAGTGTAAGCACCAATAAAATTATTCGTTTCTAATTCATAAAGTGATAGCTCTGCACCATTTTCAAGATAAAAGGAATCAAAGATTAAGTTGATAGATTTCGCTTCAGGACAATGGATTTTCAATATATACAAATGACCATTTTCAACCTCCGTTAGGTATTCAGGGGATAACATATTAATTTGAACATGATGTTCATATCCAAAACGCCGGTATGTTAGTCCATTTATGCTGTCTAAACGCAATTGTTCTTCCACATCAACAACATCCGTTTCCACTGTTTTAACAGTCGTAAAATCTAAATCTACGGCTATCCCTTTAGGTTGATTAATGTCGAAGGTTTGAGAAAATCCAATTTGAAAAACGGGAAGCAGAAGTAGAAAGGCACATCTAATTTTACTGAACATGAATTACTTACGTTTGATACTGCAACCAATAGGTTTTGTGCTTTTAACTTTAATTGGTTTCCTGTTTTTTACAGCTTCCAAAGCATCTTGTAAATAATACTCTTTAGTTTTTTCCTGGGGATTCCAAGTGTTATCAATAGATCCGACGTAAACCAACTCGTGATTGTGATTAAAAAGAAATACGTGTGGTGTTGTTTTTGCTCCAAAAGCGTCTGCTAATATATTCAAATGATCATAAAGATAAACAGTTCCTAAAAACTTTTCTTTTGCTCTTTCAACCATATCCTCAAAACCGTCGCCTTCTTCTCGTTTTGCAGTGTTACTGTTTACTAAAACAATATTTACATTGGCATCTGCCGCCATTCTATTAATTTTAGAGTAGTCTTTTTCCCAGCCTTCAAAAGTTTTTCCTCCAATAACGTAAGGACAAGTATTACATGAAAAAATCACTAAATAGCCATTTTCATCATTTATCATCTCTAGTGAGACAGAATCATCACCAACTGTTCGCATTTTATGTTGTTGCAGTGGAGCAATGTCGCCAATTTCTATTGTTTTAATTTGGTCTTGGCTGTAACTTACCAGACTAGACAAAAAAGCTAATGTAAAAATGAAAAAAGTTGCCGTTTTATACATGATTCCTTTGTTTAAAAATGAAAAATTATAATTATTCGAAATTAATACATTTTTTTGTGATTCCTTAAAAATAATAAATCAAAGAGGTAAATCATTTATTGAAATGACTGCTCGGGAATATATGGTAATTCTTTTCTAGTTCAAATTAGAGCATGTAAGTTTTTGTAATTTCTTTGAAAATTCAAGTAATCGAATTTGTAATTTTGCAACATGGTAAATGCAGACCAACTTAAGGAGTTGAAAAAACGAGTAACAGCATTGGCAAGTTATCTCAAAATAGAGGAGAAAAAGGGACAGTTACATGAACTGGAACTAAAGTCTCAAGACCCAACATTTTGGGATGACCCAAAAAAGGCGGAAACTGTTTTGAAGCAAACCCGACAGCTCAAGTTTTGGATAGATTCGCATCAGGAAGTATCTTCGTCTTTAGAAGACATTGAAGTACTAGTTGAGTTTTTTCAAGACGGTGCTGGCTCGGAAGAAGATATTGATAATGCGCATCAGTCTCTTTTAAAAGAGCTTGAAGAGCTTGAATTAAAAAACATGTTGTCTGGTGAAGAAGACAACTTAAATGCTGTGCTTCAAATCACTGCTGGAGCTGGAGGAACAGAAAGTTGTGATTGGGCGAGTATGTTATTGCGCATGTACACCATGTGGGCAGATAAAAATGGGTTTAAAATAAAAGAACTCAACTATCAAGAAGGAGATGTTGCCGGAATTAAAACCGTAACCATTGAGATTGAAGGAGATTTTGCTTTTGGATATTTAAAAGGAGAAAATGGAGTACACCGTTTAGTGCGTATTTCTCCATTTGATTCTAATGCTAAGCGCCACACTTCTTTCGCATCTGTTTATGTGTATCCATTAGTGGACGACACAATCGATATTCAAATTAATCCTGCTGAAATTACTTTCGAAACATTTCGTTCGGGGGGAAAAGGTGGACAAAATGTAAATAAAGTAGAAACTGCTGTACGTTTGCGCCATGAACCTTCTGGGATTGTAATTGAAAATTCTGAATCTCGATCTCAACTTGGAAATAAAGAGAAAGCTATGCAATTACTAAAATCACAATTGTATGAGTTAGAGTTGCGCAGACGAATGGAAAAGCGTCAAGCAATAGAATCTGAAAAGAAAAAAATTGAGTGGGGTTCTCAAATTAGAAACTACGTGATGCATCCTTATAAATTAGTAAAAGATGTAAGAACTGGTCATGAAACAGGAAATGTTGATGCGGTTATGGATGGAGATTTAACGCCTTTCTTAAAAGCATATTTAATGGAGTTTTAAGCTCAAAACTTGTGTAACGTAAGCATTGGTTTACTTTGCTTGGTTCTACCATGAGTTTTATGGAAAAAGTAATTTTAATGATATTTCTTTTTTAACCGTCAAAATTCTGTGTTGAAATACAACTCTTTTACCAATTAATTATCTTTTACCAACTGATTTTGAACCATTAAGGCATGAAGGAAATTAAGAGAATCCTTAATGAACCTTAACTTCTTAATGGTTTTAACTTTTTAGCATCTTTTTGAACTATTTTTGTTTTTTGAACCATTAGGAGTGAAGGAAATTAAGAATCACTCCCTTAATGAGCATTAATTTAATGATTTTATTTTTGCTTTTATGATAAAAAACCTGTAAACCAATTTATTTAGGCCTGATGGAGCTATGAACTTCATCAAAACGCATATTCATTTCAAGCGATATAGGTTCTATTTCTTTCGTTTTATCGTCTTCTAGCTTGCCATCTAGTTTCAAATGAATTGTTCCTAATCCGGGGCTGAAATTCAATAATTCTAGTGTTCCTTCTTTCCATCTTTTTGTAAAACTATTCGCAGGAGCTAAATTCTCAAATATTAATTCGCCAACAAAGTTTTTAGAACCAAAGTCTCCTGGTTTGTAACTGCCTTTCATTTTGTCAAATACATTATCGCTCGATAAAGAAATAGATAATTGTTGGTAGTCCATATCTTG
>SKGS01000133.1 GCA_007117355.1 Lishizhenia sp.
AACATGTATGGCAGGGTCTAGAATCTTTTTGGTCTCATTAGTGAGTTTCATTTCCTCCTTTGTATAACCATTGTCCAAAAAGCTATCACAATGTGGTAAACAATTTTTGTCAATAGGATAAGGATAAGCCATTTCTCCTTTAACGCCTTCTCGTTCGTTATTCATTTGTTGCACAGCCTTTACTCCTGTACCTGTAATGGACTGATAAGTAGAAACAACTACTCGCTTCACATTATAACTCTTATGCAACGGAGCAAGTGCTAAGACCAATTGAATGGTTGAACAATTTGGATTCGCAATGATAAAATCTTCTTCCGTTAGTTCATCTCCATTAATTTCTGGTACAACTAATTTTTTAGTTGCATCCATTCTCCAAGCTGAAGAATTGTCGATTACCCTACATCCCACTTCTGCAAATTTTGGTGCCCATTCAAGCGATGTTGCTCCACCCGCAGAAAATATCGCTACGTCTGGTTTCATTTGCACGGCGCTTTCTAAGCTGACTACTTTGAATTCACTTCCACCAAAAGAAATAACTTTTCCAACAGAACGCTCTGAGGCTACTGGAATTAATTCTGTAATTGGGAAATTTTGTTCACGAAGCACATCAAGCATTACGCTTCCAACCATACCTGTGACACCAACGACTGCAACTTTCATACTGTTTTTTTTGCAAATATATATTTTTTAACAATCTGTTAATTTTAATTCGTTCTTTTTTTCTGCAATGCACGACAAAACAAAGTGGTTCTACCATTATTTTAATGAGATTTAATCTCAATAACTTGTGGACTGAATAAGCTTGCCTGCTTTAGTTGCGGAGTTTGAGCCTTGAATGCTAAAAAACAACCTATACAATATCAGTACTTTGGTATTAATGTGTAATTTTAATAAGCACTTTTAAAAGATTATTTCTGTTCGTTACCAATTGAAATTATTTTCTTTTTACTTTTTGCCAAAGTAAGAGCAAAGGAACTTTGTGAAGACGAAATAGCGAGTAGCGTTAGTGCCGAAGCTATGAGGATAAGTAAACAAAACTGCTTTTCCTTAGGAATCAAAAGTTTTAAAGGCGTTTACTTCGACATTGCTCTGCACAAGTGCTACGCACCACAGATGACCTTATCACTGCATGCTTCTACTGCGGCGTTGCTCAGCACAAGCACTACGTTCGCAATTCCGTGATGGTCACTGTTAACGCTGATAAAACTTTGGATGCAAGGGTGTTCAAATTATATTTTGTTAAAGAAAAACAGTACTACAAAAGCTTTTTTACAAAAGAATTGAGTTTCAATAATATTTCAAGTATCTTATAAATTTTGATTATGACTTGAGCCGTACCCACTAAATTAATAGTAGAAACAACAAAGTAAGAAACAACTCGTTTGACCATAGGCATATAAATAGTGATTTCTGTTCGTTATATTTACAACCTAAAAGTTCTGTAGAGAACCAAAATACAAAAAAGAAATTACAAATGAATAAAGCGAAACAATTAAAATATGATAAAGCCTATCTACGAATGGCAAAAAGTTGGGCAAAACTTTCTCATTGCAAACGCAAACAGGTTGGTGCTTTAATTGTTAAAGATGATATGATTATTTCTGATGGTTACAACGGCACACCATCAGGGTTTGATAACTGCTGTGAGGATGAAGAAGGAAATACGCATTGGTACGTACTTCATGCAGAAGCTAATGCCATATTAAAAGTCGCAAAATCGACGAACAATGCGAAGGGTGCAACGCTTTACTTAACGCTTTCGCCTTGTAAAGATTGTAGCAAGTTAATATTGCAAGCTGGTATAAAGCGATTAGTTTACATGCAAGATTACAAAGACACCTCTGGAGTAGATTTTTTACAATCAGCAGGTTTAGAAATAGTTAAAATAGAAAAAATTGATGAAGAATAACTCAAATATTTTCGTTCCGTTAATCGCAGGAATCGCCCTAATCATTGGTGTTTTAATGGGGATTACTTTATCTGTTGGCGACAATACCATTTCTTCCAACCAAGGCAGCGTTTATGCTAAAAAACTGATAGATGTATTTAATGTCATAGAACAAAACTATGTGGATGAAATTGATAAAGAGGAATTAATGGAAACCACTATTTCCGAAATGTTACACCGGTTGGACCCTCATTCCAATTATATTCCAGCAATTGAGCTGCAACGAATGACAGAGTCTATTCAAGGACATTTTGGGGGTGTAGGTGTGCGATTTACTATTTTAAATGACACGCTATCCATTACTAATGTCATAGAAAATTCTCCAGCCCACAAAGTAGGAGTAGAAAAGTTTGACCAGATAGTAACCGTTGATGGAGACACCATCGCTGGAATTGGTCTTACGAACAGTCGTGTGCAAGAATTATTAAAAGGTGAAGCAGGAACAGTCGTAGAAGTTGGGATAAAACGGAACAACACTGTTATTCAAAAGAAAATCAGAAGAGGTGTAGTACCTGTGAACTCAATTGTTGCGTCGCACATGATGACAGGTAATGTTGGGTACATTAGGCTTTCTAACTTTAGTATGCAGTCTGGAAAAGAGTTTCAAACCGCTGCAAAACAACTGCTAAAAGAAGGAATGGATAAGCTCGTATTTGATTTACGTTTTAATACTGGAGGAGTTATGGGGGCTGCAATAGATATTGTCGATGCATTTCTGGAGCAAGGACTTCCAATTGTTTCTACGAAAAGTAAAAATCATCCAGAACAAATAGAGTATTCAAGAAATAGACCTTATCTTGGAAACGTTGAATTGGTGGTTCTTATTAATCAAAGTTCAGCTTCAGCGAGTGAAATTGTTGCTGGAGCTATACAAGACAATGACCGAGGTATTATAGTGGGGCGCAGGTCTTTTGGAAAAGGGCTTGTGCAACAAGATATCAACTTAAAAGATGGCAGTAATTTGAGACTAACTACATCACGTTATTACACTCCAACCGGAAGAAGTATTCAAAAACCTTATACTGGAGATTATGAAGACTATCTCATGGATGAGGTAAATCGCTATGAAAGTGGTGAGCTTTACGCCCAAGATAGCTCATTATTTTTAGATTCTTTAAAGTATTTTACCCCTAAAGGAAAGGTAGTTTATGGTGGTGGTGGAATTATGCCAGATGTTTTTGTGCCTTTAGATACGAGTTTCTCTTCCAATTACTTCAGACACCTACAATACACCAATGCTTTTAGTGATTTTGCTTTTATTTATGTGAAAAGGAATAGAAATTTACAATTTAGCTCGTTTCAAGAGTTTGATGCAAATTTTAAAATAACACCAGATTTTTTAAATGAATTCACAAGATATGTAGAACAAAAACATTCCATCACATTTAGAGAAAGAGACTTTAACTACAGTAAATCTCGCATCATCATGGAATTAAAATCAGAAATTGCACGACAGTTTTGGTTAGAGGATGGTATGTTTTACATTCGAAATAAATCCGATTTGGAAGTGCAAAAAGCGCTGGGTCTTTTAACAAATGAGATGATCTAAAAGAATACTACAAGTCTGGGTTAATTAAAACAGAAGGAGATGGGTCTCTGTAACTTATCTTCTTAACCTTAAAATAAACGATGGCCGTAATGGCTGCGCCAACATCTGCAATAGGGAATGCCATCCATATCCCTACTACTCCAAAGTAAATTGGCAAGATAAAAACGAGCGGTATTAGAAAAAAGCCTTGTTTGGTAAGTGCTAGAAATAAAGCAGGTTTAGTATGCCCTGTTGCTTGATATAAGGCAGAAATTATTAAACTAAAAGCAAGCAAAGGAGTAGCCGCAAAAACAATTCTAAGTGCTGGGTAAGTAGAAGATATCAATTCTTTTTCATTTGTAAAAGCTGATGCAATATAAGGTGCAAAAATCATCAACAAAGTAAAAATCAGAAAGGAAATAAGTGAGGCGTAAAGGATTGATATTTTTATAATTTGACTAACCCTTTCCTTTTTGCGTGCTCCATAATTATAACCAACTATTGGGACAAAACCTTGTGTTATACCCAACACTGGAAAGTTAGCAAACATTAAAACACGATTAATAATTCCATAAATAGAAAGTGCCGACTCTCCTCCATAGTAAAACAAAGAATTATTCAAAACAATTGCCAAAATACTGATGACACCTTGTCTTGCTAACGTAATTGAGCCTAAACCAACAATTTCTTTAATCAACAATAAGTTAGGTGTGCAATAACGACCGTTTATGGTTAAAGGTGACTTAGAGCCTCTAAAATGATTTAATGCATATAGTGCACTTAATATGTAAGACAAAGTCGTAGCCCAAGCAGCTCCCTCTAAACCCATATCAAGAGCTACAATAAATATAGGGTCTAAAATTAAATTCACCGCAGCTGGTACTATCATAATGTACATCGCCACTCGAGGATAACCTTCTGCTCTGATAACATTAGTGCTCATCATTGCCCATGCAACGAAAGGAACACCAATTAACAATATGGAGAAATAATTCTTCGCCGGCTCGAGCACATCACCTTTTCCTCCAAAAAGGGAAATAACACCGTCCATGCAAAAGTAACCTACGATTACGAAGACCAAAGCTAAAAATAACGTTAGAATAACTTGGTTTCCAAAAGTATGGAAGGCTTTTTCTTTATTGTCGCTTCCCAAAGCTCTAGAAAGGACTGAAGAACCACCTACCCCAATTGCCATTCCAACGCTTGAAATTAAAAATGTTATTGGAAGAACCACAGTGATTGCCCCAATAGCAACAGAACCAACAAAGTGACCAACAAAAATAGTATCAATGATTCCATAAAGCGAAAGCACCAAAATACCAATGGATGCAGGAATCGCTTGTTCACGAAGCAAACTTCCTAAAGGCTTATTGGCAAATTTTTCTGATGCAGACATTCAAATTGGAAAACAGCAAAATTATACTTTTGTTGTGAAAGAGTACCGAAAATAGTTTAAACACTATCGATTTTTCTTAATTTAAACTTGTAACGTGTCCCCTCGTCTGAAATCGTTCGTTCAAATGTCCCCTCGAGCTGGTCTGTAAAAACTTCCAAAAGTTGAAGGCCAAAATTTTTACTCTCATTCTCTTTCCAAGTGCCATTATCAAAATAATCAAAAAGAAAATAATCTGCTGAATCTGGCGCAATGGTTATTCTAATTATTCCTTCCTTGTCAAAAGCATGTTTTACCGAATTTGAAATTAATTCATTCATTAATAGCGCCAGAGGAACAATCGTTTTTGTTCCAACATAATCAATTGCAATCTTTTTCTCTACTTTAATATCCTGATTGGTTGCGTTGGCGTTAATTATTCCCTGCATCAATGATGAAATATAATCTTCTAAGTTTATAGTACTTAAAGAGTCTTTTTCGTACATCTTCTGATGAATAAGCGCCATGGATAAAATTCGGTTAATCGCTTCTGTAAAACTCTGTTTCGCTTCTTTTGTTTCAAGTTGATTGCTTTGCAACCTTAAAAGACTTATGATTACTTGTAAATTATTTTTTACCCTATGATGTATTTCTTGTAGTAAAATCGTCTTTTCTTCATCTTGTTTTGAAATAGTTTCTTTTTCCTTCCGCAAAGCATTAACAGCATTTTGACTTCTAGTTTGAGCATAAGAAGTAACCGTATAAAACTGTTTCAAAATGTAACCTATCATTATCATAGCAAAGATAAACTCAACAGACATTATATACCGCATCGTGTTGTTCATAGTGCTCATTCCCTCAAGGTTACTGAAAAACCGAAGGTTAAAATACGTCACATACAATACACAGTTGACAATTATAAAAGCTATACCCCAGCGCCATGAAAGCGTGAAAAATGTAAATAAAACTATTATTGTCATCCAAAGCATTTGAATAACATGAGGAACATTCTTCACCGTGTATATAGATACAATTATTAAAAAAGCCCCCATTATACTTACCAATATTGCTGTTGGCTTATAGGTTCTTCTTTTTTTCATCAGCACTATTCCAATTATTACAACTAAGAACACTGCAAAGTAATGCGGGAAGAATATGTCTTTCAAATAAAATGTAATGCCTGATATTATTCCAAAGAGCAGAGCAAAGACGAATGATATTCTCCAAGTAAGTTTAAACTTTGCTCGTTCATAAAAATCTAAAAGCGGTGTTTTTGGCGGAGCGAATATCGAATTTTTCATTTTGTAGTTTATAGTTTTAAAATGCAAGTTACATATTGTTATATTGTGAGAGCTTGTTTTTTAAAAAAAGTTTGGCTGTTTATTTCTTATGAATTCTTGTCTTTATTTCATCTGCACTTCATTCAATTGGTCAAATTTAAACTTATTCAGTAACTTTGTATAAGAATTTGTTTGAGAAAAATTTCGCTATGAAGTATCTATTCATTTTATTTTTATTTTTCAGTTTAGTTGGTTCGACTTTCTCTCAGTCAGGGCTAAATAGGTACTTTGAAAAAGTTGAATTACGTATTGATACTTCTGCTTATTCTTGGGCTGACGATAGGATAATAGTTAATGGCGAGGACAAATTAAAATTTGAATACAAAGAAAACACATCTGTGGCTGAATTGCGACTTTTTGTGAGAGGAGGTATTACTACGGCAAATAAGGTGCTTTCTATTCAGTCGTCGCAAGATTTTGAAATCATTGATAGTTTAAGCCTAATTGAAGATACTTATTATCAGGTAAAAATTCGGTTTGCAGATTTATCAAGCACTGATTTTTTGGCTCCAATAATTCGTTTAACTCGAAATAACAATGAAGTAAATGTTCCGTTGCGTTTATTTCCTTACACAGAAACCAAAGCGGCAATTGAAACAGATGAAACAGATTTGTTTATAGGAGAACAAAAAACGTTTGAGATTTTAACGAACAGAAACCACAATATTCTAATCGACCCAAAGTGGAAATCTACCGAAAAGTTTGACTACCGTGTTTTTCGTAGTGACGACAAAATTTTACTCGCAATAATCCCATCGGTTACTGGCACAGTTAAAGCCGAAATAGAATTAGAGTTAAGAAAACCCTTTTTAGAAAATAACCAGCCAAATTACCGCTTACAACTTTCACCTATAAGCTTCTCTGTGAAAGGATCTCGATTAAGTTTTTTGCGTTTTGATATGCGAGAAATAATTTGGGAACGCTCAAACAAAGAAGGTGTTGAGGTGCAAATAGACAACCACAGACTTTTACAAATCAATAAAACTTATCGCGTAGAGGCAACCGATGAACCAGGTGGCCCATTAATTGCTGAATTATTTACTTTACGAAGAATAAGTAACGATAAGGTTTTGTGTATGTTTAGGCCTTACAATTACCATCAATCAAGTGATAGCTATTTGTTTATAAAAGATGGAGACGAGCCTCGTTTCATCACGAATTTAAATATTCTTCCAGAACCTAAAATCAATCGTATTAGTATGCTCCGAAAAGGAGGAACATGGGTCGCCTCTAATCAAGTCTATCCAGGGGAAACAGTAGAAATAAGAATTGAAGGCGAGAGTTTAAATCGATCTAATTTTATTTTCGAAGGGCTTGAAGATGTAAGTGCAGATACTATTTTGCGCAACGAAAGTGTAGTACATTATAACATTCATGTTCCTATTTCAATTCGACAAAAATCTATCAGCATTTATAACAGAGGAAAAAAAACAGGAACCACTCTAGATGTAATGGAATATTTGCGCCCGAGGGATTTTGATTTTGTAACGGTTGAATTTGGAGAAAGTCCGAAAGTTGTGAATAAAATCACGCAGCCTTTGTTGTATAATGGAACCATTGGCGATGTAAATGTTCAATTCGACGGTTACTTCATTGATGAATCAGATAGGATATATGGGAAGCAATACTTAGAGATTGAAGTACTCGTAAAGAACAGTCTTAACATCTTGACTGAGCGTGTGCTAATTGACGACATAGTTGTTTGTCCTGGAGAAGATTCTCCAAGGTATTTTTCTTATGGTGAGGGAGTTTCGAATTGTATGAATTTACCAGTTTCCATAAACGATTACATTTCGAATAAAACACATAGTCTTGACAATTGGTCTAAAATTGAATTAGTGATTCGGCATAGAAAAGGATTTTATGATGGTAGAGGTTATTCACAAAGAATTGAAATCATCAAAGAAAGAAATGTGGTATTTGATGTTGACTTGACGATTCCAGCAGGTTTATTAATCAAAAAAATTGGCGTGGATGGCTTTCCGAGCTTGTCGGGGATATCTCTTTCTATGTTAGCACAATTTTCGTTTTATAAAAAAGGGGAAATACAACGACTCAGACCTTATAAGATAGGTGCTGGTTTTTTAGCTCAAAACGCTTTTAATTTTAACCCGGAAGCTGAAAGAGATCTTGGAATAGTAATTCTAGGATCAGTTTACCCTACTAGAAGAGAACGAAAGTTTTCCTTTCCGCTTTATGCAGGATTTGGTTATTTTCTAAATGAGGCACGATTCTTTTACTTAATTGGTCCTGGGGTTCGCATTAATTTGTAATTTTTTTGAGAGATACTCAAGTTTTACATTTGAAAACTAATCCATATCTTTGTTAACGAAAGAAAGTAGTATGTCCATTCAAAGATATCCAATAGGTTTACAAGATTTTAGTGAAGTAATCACTAGAGGGTGCGTATATGTGGACAAAACTCATTTCGTTCATAAACTCATCACAACGCATAAATATTACTTTCTTTCTCGTCCTCGTCGTTTTGGTAAATCCCTTTTGATTAGCACCTTTGACTACCTATTTAAAGGAAGAAAAGAACTTTTTGAAGGACTTTATATCTATGACCAATGGGAGTTTGAAGAGTATCCTGTTATCAAAATTTCGTTCGCAAATATTGGTTACAGAGAAATCCCTCTTGATGAGGCAATTTTAAAGCACTTGAAGTCCATCGCTAATAGCTTTCAGGTGGAAATATCGATAGATTCACCTTCCATTGCTTTTAGAGATTTAATTCATCAACTTTATCAGAAATGCAATAAACAAGTGGTGGTTCTCATCGATGAATACGATAAACCACTTATTGATTATTTAGACAAAGAAAATTTACACAAAGCAATAGAAAACCGAAGCGTTTTAAAAAGCTTTTACAGTATTTTGAAAGACGCTGATCCGTACTTGAAAATGGTCTTTATTACTGGAGTGAGCAAATTTAGCCAAGTAAGTATTTTTTCAGATTTGAACAATTTGAACGACCTATCACTTCAAGCTGCTTATAATGAGGTTTGTGGAATAAGCCAAGATGAATTGGAAAGGTATTTCCCTGAGGAGGTAGAAACTTTCGACAAGCGAAAAATTAAAGAGTGGTATAATGGTTATAAGTGGGATGAAAATGCTAGCACCGTTTATAATCCTTTCTCAATTCTTAGCTTTTTCAACAACGGCGGTAAATACATAAACTACTGGTACACGACAGGAACGCCAACTTTTCTCATTCAAAAAAGTCGTGATGAACGGTTTTATGAAATAGATAAAGTTTCTGCAAGTTCGTTTTGGTTGCAATCCTTTGATGTCGAAAACATTGAAGTTGTTCCTGTGTTGTTTCAAACAGGTTACTTAACCATTGTCGGTAAAGATGATATTTTCGATAATTACATTTTATCCTTTCCCAATAGAGAAGTAAAACAGGCTTATTTAGAACGTTTGAGTGACGCATTTTTGTTTGCTACAAGTAATCTTTCTAAAACAGTGTTGGATAAACTGTTACAAGCATTAAAAGCGAAAAGTGAAACCCAATTAAAAAGTGCTATCAACCTTGCTTTTTCACAAATTCCTTACGACTTATGGCAAAAGGAAAATGAGCAGTTTTATCACGCTATTGTTCAGGGATTGTTTAGCTTACTCGGTGTATTTATAGAAAGCGAAGTGCACACCCAAAACGGAAGAGCTGATGCAATTGTCCATTATCAAGATCATGTTTACTGTATGGAGTTTAAACTAGATAAATCTACTGAAGAAGCCATTCAACAAATCAACGAACGCGGGTATTTAGATAAATACGCTGGTTCAAATAAAACGCTGAATAAAATCGGAATTAACTTTAGTTCCAAGGATAAAAAGGTGGAGGAGATTGTTTGGGAATAACTAACCTATAAAAACAATATTACTGTAACTTTTCTAGCCTAGACTTACGAAGGGTTTCTATAAATCTTCCTAACTTGTAAAAATTAAAAAGCCACAACGGGGATTTACTTTGAATCAAACGTTTTTTCATTTGTTTTCTGAAAACCATAAAAGTTAGCAAAATAAAAGGGGCAAACAATCGTGTTTTAGTATAAAAACGAACGATTTTCACTCTTCGCTGAAGCTTCTTTTGAAGCTTTTTATCCTGAAATAACATAACCAAGTTCGCAATAGCTTTTTCCGTTTTAATTAAAAAAGCTTCATTGGTTTCAATATCGCCATTTAATATTGGGTTTTCAATATGTTCAATCTCTATTCCATTAGCTTCCAATGTGATTCCAAAAAGAGTGTCTTCATGGCCATATTGAGAAATGCTTTCATTGAAGGGGAATTTCTCCAAAACTGTTTTAGCAACCAAGAAGTTGTTCGTCATAAATGAATCATTCGGATTTTTCTTTCTTTCTAAAGCGTTTTTACTTTCTGATAAAACACCATAATTCCAGCTTAAAAATTGATTGTTCGACGGAAGCTCCTTTGGATATACTCTACCACCACAAATAATCTTAGTGTCGGGATTTATAGCATTTCTGTAATTTTTAATAAACGCCGAGTCAATGATTAAACTATCGCAATCAAGAAACAATAGATAATTGTTTTTTACATGTTTCAAAAACAGATTTCTTATTTTAGCTCTTCCATGGTTTTTTTCAAGCGCTATGAAGGTATGATTTGCACTAGACAATTTATTCTCTTCAACAAACACAGAAGAGCAGTCGTCAATCACAATCAATTCATCACCATGCTCAAGCTGCGAACCAATGCATTTAACCAATTTTGAGCTGTCAAAATTATATACAGGAATACAAACACTTATCACCAATCAAATGCTTTTCAAGTTTTCACTTAAATACTTCATTTCCTCTTGAATTTTTGAATATTTCAATTCCAAATCTTCAAAAGCAACACCTTCTTTAATGTCTTTTTCTAAATCCTTTAATGCATTGCCAAGCTGACCAAAGAAAGCTGAAACCGCAGTTCCCTTAGCTTTATGCACATGTTTTTGTAGCGCATCTCTATTTTTTTCTTTTAGCGCAATAGTGCAAACCTCATCAGTGCTAGCAAAAGAATTAACAGAAAGCCTTATGATTTCATTAATTGTGTTTTCATCATAATCAAATATTTCTAACAACTTAGGACGATTAAAATGATGAATTGGAATTTCTTGCTGTTTTTCAATGCTTTCAACACCTTTTGAAGCATTTTCATACTTTTGATTCAACCATTTATAAATACAATTATTAAACTCCGTTTCAGCGATTGGTTTACTTAAATAGTCATTCATTCCTGCCTCTAAGCACTTTTCTCGGTCTCCTTCCATTGTGCCTGCTGTAACAGCGATAATCGGCACCTTTAACCCTTTTTCATTTAACTTTCTAATTCCAGCTGTTGCCTCATAACCATTTAATACGGGCATTTGAACATCCATTAAGACAATTTCAATATCGGGGTTGGCTTTGAATTGTTCAACCCCTAAAGCACCATTTTCAGCTGTAAGAATCTCACAATTCGGGAAACACTTTTTGACCATCGTTTTAGCCAAAAACATATTTACCTGATTGTCCTCTACAATCAACAATTGAAACTTATGATTTTTATCAATCAGTATGTTTGCAGCAGGAGCAGCAGCAACTTCTTCAAAAATGATTTCTTCTGTGTTTTTAAACAATTCCAATACTTTTATTGGGCTTATTGGCTTGGCCAAAATAATGTCAATTACAAATGGCTTAAAGGCTTCTCTTATTGATTCTTCGCTTTGAGCAGACGACATTATTGCAAGCTTGCTTATTAAATGCCTATCTTTTCTAATTAAATCCAATAAATGTGTTTTAACACTCGAGTAAATAATAGCACTGTCAGCAATTAAAAAATCGAATTCTTTATTATTTATTTCAATTGACAAATCGTCGTAATCATTGCAGGTTGTTACTTGAAGTCCGCAATAGGTCAACGCATTGAAAATCGAAGTTGCCACTTTTTTATTTGAATCATAGACTAAAACTCTTTTTTGCTGCACAGACTTTAGTTGCTCTGGCCAGATTTCAGTAGCTGATTTATAAGGCACATTTAACTCGAATGAAAATACACTTCCTACACCCTTTTCTGATTCAAGCTCTAAAGAAGAATTCATTAAAGACAACAAATTATTACTAATACTTAAACCCAATCCCGTGCCGCCATACTTTCTCGTCGAACTATTATCTTCTTGCATAAAAGCTTCGAAAATCTTGGATTTGCCTTCATCTGAAACACCAATTCCTGTATCGCGCACAGAAAATAATAAATTAACGAAGTTTGAGTTCTTGTTGTCATCAAGCTGCTTTATTTCCAGCTCTATTTCACCTTTATCAGTAAATTTTACGGCATTGCCAAGCAAATTAATTAAAATTTGTTTAATTCTTAATTTATCTGCTATGATAAATTCAGGAACATCGTTATGAATAGAAATAATTAACTCAATACCTTTTTCAAATGCCTCAAATTTAATAACGCTAAGTGCTTCATCAACCAATTCAAAAATACTCAGCTCTTCCTGTTGCAATTGAATTTTTCCAATTTCAATTTTACTAAAATTAAGTATATCATTAATTATTGCCAATAAAGAATTAGCAGATTGAAAAATTGTTTTTACAAACTGGTGCTGAGTTGTGTCCAATTTGCTCTTTAACATCAAGTTAGAAAAACCAATAATGCCATTAAGAGGGGTGCGCATTTCGTGGCTCATGTTTGCTAAAAACTCGGATTTCGCTTTGTTTGCTTTTTCCGCCTCTTCTTTTGATTCTAATAATTCTTGTTCCGCTTTTTTGCGTTCTGTAATATCTTGAATTAAAGCTAAAAATGTTTTTCTATGATTCTCCAGTCCTAGTTTAATTCCGTTGACCAAAACAGGTATTCGTGAACCATCTTTACGAAAGATCTCTTTTTCATACGGTTGAATTTTATTTCCAAATTCAATTCCAGAGATTTTCTCTATGTCTGACTCCCAATATTGGGCAGGTGTTGCATCTCTAAGGGTCATTCCGTAAAGCTCACTTTTAGAATAGCCGGTAAATTCTAGTAAAGCATCATTGAACTCTAGAAACTTACCATTTTCATAATCAATTAGTACGATACCAATTGGCGATAGTTCAAATAAGTTTCTAAACTTACGTTCACTTTGTGTAATCAAAAGCTCGCTTTCTACTTCTCTAGAAATATCAGTAATAAAAACTGCGATTGAGCTTTTGGCATAATACGTTGTATCTAACTTGCTGAAATTAACGATAAGATGTTTCTTTTCTCTGAGGGTATAGCGTATTGTTGAACTAACTTTGTCAGAATCAGAAAAAGTAGTAATTAACGCTAGAAACTCATCAGGAATAACATCCGAAGCGGGAATTTTATAAAGATTTGGTAGCGTATATCCAAAACAGTCTAATGCTGCTTGATTGTGTTTGGAAATGATTTTTTCATTTAATTCAATTACAAAAAAGGGAGAGCTAATGGATTTAAAAACAGCATCAAATGTTTCAATACTTACTGCATTTTCGCGCAATTCTTCTACAAAAGTATTGAGTCCCATGCTGATGACATCTA
>SKGS01000077.1 GCA_007117355.1 Lishizhenia sp.
AAGTTTTACAGATGAAAACGGATGTTTCTCAGAACAAACGGTTATTGTTGAAGTTAATCCGAATCCAGTCGTTAATGCAGGTTTAGACGAAGTTTTGTGTGAAGGTGAGAACTTTACTCCAAACGCTTCTGGTGCTGCAACCTATGAATGGAGTGATGGTTTAGAGAATGGAGTGACATTTGTCCCTAGTGAAGGAGAATATACATACACAGTTGTAGGAATAGATGAAAATGGCTGCGTTGGTTTCGACACTGTAAATTTAGTTGTATATGAAAGTCCAAATGTTAGTTTTGTGGCAATACCAACTTCGGGCTCTGTGCCGTTAACAGTTGATGTTACTAATACATCTACTGATGGAAGTGACTTTTTTTGGGACTTTGGAAATGGAACAAGCTATTTTTCTGATGATGAAGAACTAACAGAAATTTACGATGAAGTTGGGGTTTATGTAATTATTCTTTCTAGTGCAAACGAATTTTGTGAAGATACTGCAACTGCTATTATTGAGGTGTTATTCGAACCTCCTAGCTTTGACATTCCTAATGTATTTACTCCAAACAACGATGGAACAAATGACCGTTTTAAATTGAAAGATTTACTGCGCGAAGAGTTTATTATAGATTTCGAAATTGTTATTACAAACAGATGGGGTAATCACATGCGAACGTTCAACGACCCTGCTTTTGAATGGGATGGAACTACAAGTGGAGGAGATAGAGCAACCGAAGGGGTTTATTTTTATAAAATAAATTACTCTGTTTTGAATAGCGCAGATGTAATTGAACATCACGGTTTTGTTCATCTTGTTAGAAATTAAATAAACAGGCTTAAAATTTTCGCTAAACTTTATTTAGATTTAATTCAAGATTTTACAGGATAAATTAAAACTTTTGTCAGTTCTATTGTCTTGCAAAAAAGTGGTGGTGAAATCTATTTTTTAACCAAGAGTTTTTGCGTGAAATTATTTTGCTTCCTTTATTCGTGTTATTTAATCGCTTGAAAAGCGACAAATACGTTATATTCTTAACAGAAGTGTTTTTTTTAGAAGGTGCTGTTTAGTTGATTCTTGACATTTAATTTTGACTGAACATTTTTATAAGTACGCGCAAAATAGTTTCGCTATGCATTGATAATTAGCGTTTTAAAAGAGTTTATGGTCTTCTAAAAAAAACCACAACCGTAACTCTAATTATATAATTTATTGATTTTGAAACGAAAGCAGAGATTCAAACGTCTAATAGTTATGAAAAATTAATAATTTATATTTGTCCACTATAAACCTTATTTAAAATACTATGAAGTTACTCCATGCTAAAATTGCTTTAATTAGCATTATATTTACTTTTCTCTTTTCACATAATACCAATGCCTCACATATTGCAGGTGGCTACATCAGTTATGAATGTACAGGCAACCCAAATGAATTTTTGATTAGACTAACTCTTTACCGGGATTGTGATGGTGTTGCTGCACCAACAGAGCCATCAACTTATGCTGACGCATTAATCCCAGGTTTTCCGGCTGGTACTCCTGAATTAAATTTTAGTAATAGTTGTGGTCATTCAATGCCAATAAATGGAACTTGCTCTGGGCTTTTTGGTGGCTCTGAACCTTGTTTTAAATTAACATTAGTGTCCAGTGAAGAGGTTTCTCAGTTGTGCGATGAAGCAATACCAAACAGCACTTGTAATGGCGGAAACCTTCCCGGTTATGAGGAATATATTTATGAAGCAATTATTACACTTCCGCCATGTGAAGATTGGACGCTTACCTACAGTCTATGTTGTAGAAACCCTGCAACTAACGTAAGTAATGCTACCGGAGATGACTTTGTTGTTAGAACAGTTATTAATACAGATACTGATAACTGTCATACTACCCCAACAGTAACAGCGGCACCTCAGCCATTTGTTTGTGTTGGACAAGATGTTGTATATAACCTTGGTGCATTTGAACCAGATGGTCATAATATTTCATATAGCTTGATAGAAGCGTTAGCAGATTTAAATAATACAGTGAATTATAACGGTGGTTTTACCGCCCAAGAACCAATTCCCGGGTTAACGATTGACCCGGTCACTGGTATAGTCCAATACACACCAACCCAAGTAGGAAATTACATAATTGTGATACGTATGACCGAAACAGATGATGATGGGAATATTATGAGTATAACAGATTATGATTTTCAAGCGAATGTTATTCAGTGTTCTAATCAAGCTCCTAGTGCAGGGGAGGGAGGTTTAGGTAATATTGAAGGTGAAGTCACTCAAGATGGTGAAAACGAAATTTCAGCATGTACGAATGAAGATATATGTTTCGAATTAACGTTTGAAGATGAAAATGAAGATGATGTTTTAACTATAATTTCAAATATCAACTTTGTTTTTGAAGATGCTACAATTTCGTACGACGGTACAAACCCTGTTACTGCGTCAATTTGTTTAAATACTGGAGAAGTGCCCGGTGTAAAGAATATTACGTTTTTAGTGCAAGACGACGCTTGTCCTATTGTCGGACAAAACAACTATACATTTACCGTAAATGTATTAGAATGTTTAACTTGTAATATAAGTATGAATGCAGCAATAACGGAATGTATTACAACAACTGACCCACCAGAATATGTAGTTGAGGGTTCTCTAAATGTAAACAATCCTCCGGAAAGCGGTCAGATAGTTTTGGAAAACTGTTTTGGTGATCAGGAAACATATGATGCTCCGTTTACCGATTTGAACTTCTCATTTAATGTACCTCATACCGATGAAGATTGTGAGTTCACAGCAACATTTGTAAATGCAAGTGATGATTGTGAGGCATCTACAACTAGGGTAGTTTTCTTACCAGAGGCACAAATAATAACAGCTACTGGTGATGCAAATATTTGTATAGGTGATAGTGCCGTTGTAAATACCAATGGCGTTGAAGGCTATACTTGGAATGATCCATCTATCGTTTCAGGGGAATACTTTTTCCCTGAGGTAGGAACAAACGAATACACAGCAAGTGTTACTGATGAAAATGGATGTTTCTCAGAACAAACGGTTATTGTTGAAGTGAATCCAAACCCAATCGTTGATGCTGGAATAGACCAAACACTTTGTGAAGGAGAAAACTTTACGCCAAACGCAACAGGTGCTGCAAGTTATGAATGGAGTAATGGATTAGAGAATGGAGTCCCGTTTGTACCTGCTGAAGGCGAATATACTTACACAGTTGTAGGTGTTGACACTAACGGTTGCGTTGGTTTTGATACGGTAAATGTTGTGGTTTTTGAAAGCCCTGATGTAAGTTTTATTGCTACTCCAACTTCTGGAACGGTACCTTTAGTAGTTCAGGTTACAAATACTTCTCAGGATGGTAGTGACTTTTTCTGGGACTTTGGAAATGGAACTAGTTATTTTTCTGACGAACAAGATCTAACAGAAACGTACAATGATGCAGGAGTTTACGTTATCATATTATCGAGTTCTAATGAGTTTTGTCAAGATACTGCTACCGCAATTATTGAAGTTATTTTTGATCCTCCTAGCTTTGACATTCCTAATGTATTTACTCCAAATAACGATGGAACAAATGACCGTTTTAAATTAAAAGATTTACTGCGCGAAGAGTTTATTATAGATTTCGAAATTGTTATTACAAACAGATGGGGTAATCACATGCGAACGTTCAACGATCCTGCTTTTGAATGGGATGGAACAACGGAAAGTGGAAATAGAGCAACCGAAGGTGTATATTTCTATAAATTAAATTATTCAATACTTAATAGTGCTGACGTAATAGAACATCACGGTTTTGTTCATCTTGTTCGGGATTAGTAGAAGTTAATTTTAAAAGGTCGGTTTGTAACTGGCCTTTTTTCATTTTTTGGTTCTACTGTTGTTTTAATGGTAACAGCAAGAAACCTTCATACTTTTTATGGTTCAATATAAGATAATAAAAATAAAACCATTAAGAAATTAATTTTCATTAAGGGGAGTAATTCTTAATTCCCTTCAATCTTAATTGTTCGAAAAAACAAAATGGTTTAAAAGTAAAAACCATTAAGAATTTAGGCTCATTAAGGGAGTGATTCTTAATTTCCTTCAGAATCTTAATGGTTCAAAATCAGTTGATAAAAGATTTGTATTTCAACACAGAGTCTTGGTGGTTAAAAAAAATTCCATTAAAAACACTTTTTCCATTAAACTCATGGTAGAACCCATTTTTTAGAAGCTAAGTTAAAACTGTTAAATTTGCAGTATGATTGTATATAATGTAACTGTAAGTATCGATCCGCAAATTGAAAAGGAATGGCTCAGCTGGATGAGAACAATTCACATTCCCGATGTAATGTCAACAGGGTGTTTTCGTGATAGCAAACTCTGTAGAGTGCACGGAGAAGAAGAGGGGGGACTAACGTATGCAATAACTTATGTCGCACATTCTCAAGCTATTTTTGACCAATATCAAAAAGAGTTTTCACCACGTCTTCAAGCTGAACACAACCAAAAATTTGGAGGGAAATTTGCCGCTTTTAGAACCATGTTGTCTGTTATTGAAGAGTTTTAACAATGACTGTAAAAGCAAAAAAGCATTTAGGGCAACATTTTTTAGCCGACCCGAATACAAGTAAAAAGATTGCTCAGCAGTATGGTGCTCACAACGATTGTTTTACTGTATTAGAAATAGGCCCCGGAATGGGAGCGTTGACCAAATTTTTGTTGGAGCATGAAAAAATTGATCTTCTCCATGTTGCAGAAATTGATTCTGAGTCGGTGGTGTATCTAAATGAAGAATTTCCCGAATTAGGTAATCGGGTGCATGAAATTGACTTCTTGAAGCACGATTTATCAGAAATTTTTCAAAATAACGCTTTTGCTGTGGTTGGAAATTTTCCTTACAATATCTCTTCTCAGATTTTATTTAAATGTATAGAATATAGAAATCAAATACCTGAAATAATGGGTATGTTTCAAAAAGAAGTTGCCCAAAGAGTGGCGGAAAAGCCAGGTTCAAAAAGTTATGGCGTTTTGAGTGTACTCATGCAAACTTATTACGATATTACTTATTGTTTTACTGTAGATGAAAAAGTATTTAACCCTCCTCCTAAAGTAAAATCAGGTGTAATTCGTTGTATTAGAAACGAAAGAAAGTCTTTGCCTTGCGATGAGGTGTTATATAAAAAGATTGTTAAAAGCACATTTAACCAACGACGTAAAACGATTAGAAACGGTTTGAAAACGATTTGCAACGTTAATGAATTAAACGATCGGCTATTAGATTTGCGTCCAGAGCGTCTTTCGGTTGATGATTTTATTCGCTTAACTCAGCTTGTTGAAGCTATTCAAAAAGTTTAAGAAATAGGTGGGGTTTATTTTTTATCTAGCCTTTGAAGCCGTTCTCTCTTTCCGAAATAAGTAGGTTTATCTATTTTCCATTGCTCAAAGCTTGGCGATAACTTTTTGTCAAAAACAAAACCCAAGAAGCTATTGTATTCTTTCACTTTTATGTTAATACTATTCACTTTCGCAAAAAGATTTTCTAACTCAAATGAAACAAATGCAAGGTCAAGAATTTTAATAGAGGCAGTAAGCGCAGCTCCTGTTCCAAGGTAATCCTGTTCACCAATAAAAAGTCCTACATCAGCAGATTTTGTGTCTTTATTTATATTTCCAAGGTGAATAAGTCCAATAGGTTTTTCGTTGCAAACAACGAGAAAATATTGAAAGGAAGCATCTGAATTTATTTTTTCAAACCACACAAGCTGTTCTTCTTTTGAAATAATTTTTTGGTACTCCATGTGTTGACGAACAAATTCTTGATTGCGCCAAACCCTGACTTTTTCAATATCAGCAGCGGATAATTTTTTTAAAATAATCTGCTCTTGATTCATGCCGTACGTTTAATTACGATAACTTCATCCATTCGCTGTTGAGAAATCCAAATTTTTCGGATATATTCGCCTATTATCCCTAAAGAAAGTAGGATTAATCCCGTGGAGAAAAAGATAGCTACAATGAGCGAAGTAAACCCTAAAGGTGCGTCAAAAGCCAATTTTCTGTAAATGAAATAAATTCCAAAACCTAAAAAAACCATTGACATAAGAAGCCCAAAACGAGTAATCCATTTTAAGGGTAAGGAAGAATGGAAAAAAACAATATTAAAGGTTAATTGAAGTAATTTCATCGAGGAATAAGTGGATGAGCCAACTTTTCGGTTTTGATGGCTTATCTCTACTGAAGCAGTTTTATGTGAAAAGGAGTGTAAACGTTCATCTAAAAAAAGAACTTTTCCAGTTCGGTTTTTAAAAGCCTGAATTACGGATTTATGCATTAATCGAAAAGAGGTAACGTCTTTGAAATCAATCCCTTCAGCGTTAAACACCCATTTTATTAATTTACTGCCAATATTCCGGATGAGCGAATGCTTTTTTTCTTTGTATTTTCCATAAACAAGATTTGCTTGTTCGGCTTTAGCACAATTCAGCAGCTTTTCAATTTCATCAGGAGGGTGTTGTAAATCATCATCTATCGTAACTATCCATTCAGCGTTTGAGTAATAAAATCCAGAGGCTGTGGCTGTATATTGTCCTTGGTTAGTTGGGTGTTGTAAAAGTATATTAGAAAAATTTACCTTTTTTAATTCGTTTTCCAATACCTCAAATGTCTTGTCTCCGCTACCATCTTCCACAAAAATGACGGTAATTTCAAAATCTTGTTTTTCAATCCAACTTGACAGACATTCTAAAAGCTCTGGTAAACTTTCAGCCGAGCGATAAATTGGAATGACAATATCTAATGTAGTTGGATTCATCTCACAAAATTAATCATTCAAAAATAATTCTGGAGGAGAGCAGACTTTTGGATCAAATGGAATAACAGCAGAGGCAAGAGAAAAGCCTACACCAAAGCCCGAAATAAGGTGCCAATTACTCTTTTTTGCAATTGTTTCAAAATTTGAACACCACGTTATAGGAATACTTGCCGAAGCTGTATTTCCGTATTCATGGAGAGAGTAAGGGAGTTTTTCGGAAGGAAACTTTATTTTTTTACGAATGGATTCATTTATAAGTCGATTAGCTTGGTGAAAAACTGCTGCGTCCAACTGATCTAAAGACACACCACAAGACTTAACCAAGTTCACTATGTTAGTTGGGACAAACTTAACGGAGTAATTAAAAACATCAATGCCATTTAATCGCATTACGGGGGTGTTATCTTGACCTTTTTCTGAAAAAATCGCATCCTTTCCTTTACCGATTGTTTCTAGGTTAAAATGTCCAGTGATTTTATTTTTCCACTCTTCTAAGCGTTCGATTCCAATAGCTGCTGCACCATCAGAAAAAATGGGAAGGGTAGAAGGGTCATTAGGTGCAATTAATTGTGAGGACAAATCACCGCAGCACAAAATCGCTTTTTTTGAAGTATCATTTAGCGAATTCAGCAAATTGGAAGCTAAATGTAACCCATATACAAAACCAGAGCAACCCGAATTTACATCAAAGCAAAGCACCTCTTTTGGAAGGTCAAGATCTTCATGCAACAAACAAGCAATTGATGGAATCGGAACTTGGGGAGTTTGAGTGACACAAATTAACACCCCTATTTCATCTTTTTCCCAATTTAGTTTCGCACACAAAGAACGAATGGCTTGGCTGAAATATGCTTGGATTGAATCGTTTCTATCTGCAATCCTTCTATATCGAATTCCCGTATGTTTAACTAACGCCTCTTTCTCTCGGTCTGTAATATCTGAAATAGTAAGATTATCCTCTATTCTTGTTGGAACAACAGAGCAAACGCCAGAAATAGTGCAATTTTGAATACTGGAGAAAGCCATTTTACTTTGAATCTTTGACGCGTTGAAAAATATCCTTTAAGGTTTTGCAGTTAGCTAAGTCTGAGGTAGAAATTAAAACATCTGTTTCATCATTGATGCGGGAAACAACCAACAAAGCATTCAGAGAACTCCAATTAGGGATAGACCTAAACTCTGTTTCTAAATTTAATTCTTCACTATCAACTTCCAATTCTTCAGCAATGATTTGTAGAAATTCCAATTCGTTTGTCATAATATCGTAATAGTATAGTAAAGATAGCAAAAAGAAATCATTTTACCGAAGACCAAAGTTAATATTCTAATGTAAGTATATGACTTTAACCTCAATTACCCAATTACCTTACATCGGAATATTGCCGTGCTTTTTGGGTGGTATTTCTTCTCTTTTACTTTCCAGCATTTTGAACGCAGCAATAACTTTATTTCTCGTCTCTGAAGGTAATATTACATCATCAATAATTCCTCTTTCAGCTGCGCGGTATGGATTCGCAAACATGTTTGCATATTCCGTTTCCTTTTCTTTCCACTTTGCCTCGGGGTCTGTTGCGTCTGATATTTCTCTTTTAAAGATGATTTCCGCAGCTCCTTTTGCTCCCATTACCGCAATTTCTGCTGTTGGCCAAGCGAAGTTCAAATCCGCTCCAATGTTTTTTGAGTTCATTACATCAAAAGCACCACCGTAAGCTTTTCGGGTAATGATGGTGATTCGTGGCACAGTCGCTTCACTAAATGCGTAAAGCAATTTTGCTCCATGCACAATGATTCCGTTCCACTCTTGGTCTGTTCCCGGTAAAAACCCTGGCACATCTTCAAAGGTTAATAATGGAATATTAAATGCGTCACAAAAACGAACAAACCGTGCTCCTTTTCGAGAAGAATCGATATCCAATACACCAGCCATCGACATCGGTTGATTCGCAACAACTCCAATTGTTCGTCCTTCTACACGAGCAAAACCAACAACGATGTTTGTAGCAAAGTCTTTGTGCACTTCTCTAAAAGAGTTATCATCAATTACACAATCAATAACCTCTCTGATATCGTATGGAAGTGTTGAGTTAGCAGGAAGAATTTGGCCAATACGGTCTATTTTTGTTTTATCAAATTCAAACTTAGTCGTATGAGGAGCTAACGATTGGCAGTTTTGAGGTAAGTACGACATTAAATCGCGCACTTCTTTCAATACAGTCACATCATTCGGGCTTGTAAAATGATTTACCCCTGATTTTTCAGCATGGGTTTTTGCTCCACCTAAGTCTTCAGATGTCACCTCTTCGTGCGTTACGGTCTTCACAACGTTTGGCCCTGTTACAAACATATAAGAAGTGTCTTCTACCATAAAGATAAAATCTGTCAACGCCGGACTGTAAACGGCTCCACCAGCACATGGCCCCATAATTACACTCAACTGCGGAATAAATCCTGATGCTTTAGTATTTCTGTAAAAAATATCTGCATAACCTGCAAGCGAAACTACACCCTCTTGAATACGTGCTCCCCCAGAATCGTTTAAGCCGATTACAGGTGCTTGATTTTTCATTGCTAAGTCCATTATTTTACAAATTTTCTCAGCGTGCGTTTCCGATAGAGAACCACCAAGTACGGTAAAATCCTGAGAAAAAACATATACTAATCGACCGTGAATAGTACCAAAACCAGTAACAACGCCATCACCAGGATACGTTTGTTTATCTAAGCCAAATTTGGTAGCACGATGCTCCACAAACATACCCATTTCGTTAAACGAATCTTCGTCCAATAACAACTCTATTCGCTCACGAGCCGTTAATTTTCCCTTGGAATGTTGCGCTTCGATACGCTTTAATCCTCCTCCTAGTTTTGAGGTTTCTCGTTTATCGATTAGTTTTTGATTCAAATCCATGGAATATTGTTTTGTGTATTTTCGAGGGGTAAATATCGGAAATCTATTTTAAAGGAAAGGACGGATTGAAGAAAAAAGCGGGGTTGAATAAAAAAATTGAAAAACTGATGTGGTTTTTCTGTAAAATCGTTGCAAGCAACGTTTCCACACATGCAACGACTCTACAAATACACCTAATTACAATATATAATTACTGAACAACAAATCGTTTTCTCATTATTTGATTATTTATTGCTGTTTTAATAAAATACACACCAGGTACTAATCCGTCCAATTGAACTGGGACTTCTTTTTCCATTTTTCCAACGGAAATGCTTGAAACTATTTTTCCGTCTAATGAAATCACCTCGATATTATCCACATGTACTTCTCCTGTGAACGAAATCATAAAACTACCATTATTAGGATTTGGGAATAAAAACCATTCAAACTGGTTTTTTACTTCGCTTATGGTATTCAGACATTCATCAACTACTACGTCAATCGACGCTGAACCTTCACAGCCATTGGGGTCTGTATAAACATAATTCACAACATGGGTTCCAACACCTGCTGTGGATGGGCTAAATACATTTCCAATTACACCATTTCCTGAAAGGCTTCCACCTTCAGGCGATACAGTCAAAGTCACCGCGGCATCTTCTACGCAGAGTTCATCCAATGAAAGTATTTCTACCTCGGGAGCGGGATTAATACTTACAATGACTGTGTCTTTGGCTATACAATCATTTAAATCCGCAGTAGCAATGTAACTCGTTTCAACAGATGGTGCACTAAACGACTGACCGTCTATAACACCGTTATCCCAAGATATTACAGCTCCTTCTGGATTATCGGCTGTCAACGTTATTTCTTCCATTTCGCAAGCGGTGAAATCTGCACCAGCATTTACAGATGGAGTTGGCTTAACGGTAATTGTAACTTGTGCTGTATCTGAGCAACCATTGTCATCAACACCGACAACCTCATAGGTGGTATTTATAATAGGTTCGACAGAAATATCCGCACTCGAACCAAGGTTATTGGACCATTCAAAATTATCAGCGCCAGAAGCTGTTAATTCTGCAATTTCTCCAGAGCAAATGTCACTCGGAGAAACAATAGTAACCTGTGGAGCTAATAAAACTGAAATCTGAACTGTTTCGGTTGATTGACAATCACCTGCTGGAGTTGTATATGAAACCTCATACGTTGCACCAGGGGTAAAATCTGTAATTACACCACTTATTTCATCAATTTGTGCGTTATCTGTTGGGGTTACAGTAAAATCGAAAGTCCCTCCGGATGTAACAACATTAGTTACTTGTGGCGTAGTATTCTCACAAAAGTCAGCAAATGAAAATGATGCATCATCCGCAGATTGAACGGTAATTGTAACAGATGAACTATCCGGACACACACCGTTGGTTACATATTTGACGGTATAGGTTTCACCTAGCGTTTCGTTCGATATCGATCCGTTCACAGGGTTGATTTCAGCACCGTCTAGTGGTAAAGACTCAAAAGAAAAAGTTCCTCCTGGTGTTGCAATATTTGCTGCACTATTTGTTGAACCGAAGCAAAAGTTAGGGAAATTGAAAGAGGGATTATCTATTGGATGAACAACAACATTAACACTATTAGAAGTGTCCGTGCAGCCATTCAAATCTGTGAAATGAACACTATAATCACCTGACGCTTCTGCCATAAACTGACTAGCATTAGCTCCAGAAATCGAAGTTCCATCTAACAACCAATTGAATTCGCCTTCTCCAGAAGCATTTAACTCAACAAAATTTCCATCACATACTGTGGTTGAGCCATTTGCAGTTACAATGGGTGTTTCAAAGTCCATATCAAATGCTAAACTGTAGTTGTTAAAAGTTCCACATGGGTAACCTTGAAAAAGCGAAGGCGCAACAAATACCACGTAGTTTCCTGTTGTGCTAAATTCATGTGTAATGGTGGTTGGTGTGCACGAAGTGGAAATGACTTGAGATGTAAGAATTTCTAAATCATTACAGTCTGATGCGTCAATGATAGCAAAGAGAGCAGGAAACTCTGCATCAAGCGTTGCGGTAACAGTGGTTGTTTCATTTACAGAAAAACTATACCAATCAGAGTCTCTCGTTCCATTGGCTGCCCATGCATCTCCCCAAATTACATCTCCACAATTAATTGGGGTAAACAATGGTGCTCCAGTCATGTTACAACCGCCGTTTATATCAGCACCGCATGTTTCTCCTTCTGAGATTGCACCAACAGGTTGTTGTACAGTACATGGTTCAAATTCTTCGACACAAATCTCAAAATCAGCTGATCCGGGAGCTGTTGGATACCAGTCATATACCCGAATGTAATAGGTGTTTCCTGGCGTTAAATTAGTAAACTGTGCTGACTCTGCCTCACCTTCCAATGTATTGTCAGCGCACCCTATTGAATTCAAATTTCCGCATGTTCCGTCAAATATCTCCATTACAGGGTCTAGTTGCGCAGATGGGTCAACGGTAATTATAGCATTTGTGCTTGTTGCAGTGAAACTATACCAAACATCGTTGTTGGCCGTTCCGCCACAAGTAACAGGAACGCCTGACGGTGAAGCGCCTTGCAGAGTGCCTTGCGTGGGTTCACATGTTTCATCATGAGTTAAACTTATAGCATCAGCACATTCGTCGTTGGATGAGGTTAATGTTGAAATGTATTCGTAACTATCTATCCCGATATAGTCAGAGTTTAATCCAGCTGGACCACCATCTGTTACAAAATACCGAAAAGCTATTCTGCCTGAGGTTGGACCAGATAAACCAGAAATATTGATTGTGTATTTTGTCCAAGTTGTTGGGTAGCCCGTTGTTGTTAACGTTGGATTGATTTCTAGCAACATCGTTGAAAAATCACCAACAGACGTTGGGGTTGTCCCAACATCTACACTTGTTCCGTTGGTGGACAGTCGAACTTGTAAACGATCGGCATAATCTGCTGTTGCTTGTCTGGTATAAAAAGAGACTTCATCCCCATTATTAAACACACGATGTGGGGTGATGAGCCATGCACTTAATGTAACACCAAAAGTGGAAGATTGATTACTCATAAAAAAACCACCAGCAATATACGTGTCAGGATCTCCAGCTTGCGCTGGCATAACATTTGGGTTACCAATTTGCCAACTCTGGTTCGCAGAAGTACTGTTGTTAACCATAAACCAATCAGCGGGTAATGCTAAAGAGGTCGGAACATCATCAAATCCTTCGAAAAAGGACTGACCATAAGCTAATAAAGAACACAGCAAAACGGCTGAAGCTGTTGTCCATCTTTTCAATTGAAGTAGCATAGCATATTTATTAAAAAGTGATTAATCTTCTGTTTTAGCTGGAGAAACTTGATTTTCTCGTAATTTCTTTGGCTTCTCCGTACTTGAAGGCTTACGATTTTCTGAGGCAGGAGAAAGAACCGTATTTTCTTTCTGCTCAGGTTCTACTTTTTTCACCTCCTTTATCTCCTTTTGGTTAGTAGAGGTGTTGATTTGCTTTTGGGAGAAAAGACACCCAGAAAAGCAGACAAACGCTATTGTAGCTGTTATTAATTTATTCATAGCAGTAGTTATTTTTACCGAAATTATGAAAAAATTGTCAAAGTTTACCAAACAAGTAAAATTTTAACGTATTGACTTCGATTTGTATTTTTAGAAACGTTTCTACAAATGAACCAACCAACAATATTACTGATTCAAACCGCCCCAGTCTGTGTTTCGCATAAATTACTATATTTAACCTTTCAATTTTTAATGCCAACTAGTTAATGAAATTCAACGAAGACAGCCGAGTTAAAATCCCTGTAATTCTGCATTTAATGCGGTTGGGGTATGAGTATTTGTCGTTGAAAACTGCAAAATGGGATTTAGAAACCAATATTTTCACGGATATTTTTAGAGAAAAACTGTTTGAAATCAATGAAGGATTGACGGAAGA
>SKGS01000227.1 GCA_007117355.1 Lishizhenia sp.
TGGCAGCTGCAGGTTATGAAATCAAACACATAATGCCGCTATTGGAATCAAACAATCTGAGGTCTAGTGAAGTGTTACAAACTCATTCTGTTTTATCTTACATGAAGTATAACCGTAAAAAGTTTCACATTAAGGCCTATGCCATTTCAGGAGAAAATTTAACCAACTTGGTTATGTTAGGTGGATATGCGGGTCTGGATGACGGTCTAAATCCAATGACTTTCAAGGGTATTCGAACGAGTTCAGCATGGATCGATGTAGCAAGTAATAATCCAAAATGGGCGCCTGGTCTTTTTGTTGGCTACACTATGCAAAATGGAATTAATTCCTCGTATGCACCATCGGCTGTTTTTGCAAGAGGAATTGATCTAAATAGAGGTGTTAAAGACATGTGGAGAGCAAGTGCAAGGATTGATTTCAAACAGAATAAAATGCGTATTTCTCCTGAAATAGAATATACACATGCGACACACGGCGATACACAGTCAAATTTAATGATTTCAGGCAATGAAAATAGTGTTGGGAATTTTAGAGCAACTGTCTCTATGGTCTATTCCTTTGATTAATAATTTAAAACAAATAAAACTATGAAAAACAAAGATGAAAATGCAAAAGCATACTGGCGTGAAAATGTACGCTATTTAGTAATACTTCTTTCCATTTGGTTTTTAGTCTCGTATGGCGCTGGAATCATATTTAAAGACTTTTTAAACCAATTCCGAATGGGTGGATTTAAACTCGGTTTTTGGTTTGCGGAACAAGGTTCGATTTATGTGTTTGTAATACTGATTTTCGTGTATGTACGACTCATGAATAAATTAGATAAAAAATACGGTTACGACGAAGAATAAAATTAGAAATTATGGATGCACAAACATTAACATATATTATTGTAGGGCTCACTTTTGCCTTATATATTGGAATAGCAATTTGGTCCCGAGCTGGATCCACAAAAGATTTTTATGTAGCAGGAGGAGGCGTTGGCCCAATCGCAAATGGTATGGCAACAGCCGCAGATTGGATGTCAGCAGCCTCCTTTATTTCTATGGCGGGAATCATCGCTTTTATGGGCTATGATGGTGCCGTTTTCCTCATGGGTTGGACAGGGGGATATGTTCTTTTGGCATTATTGCTAGCGCCTTATTTAAGAAAGTTCGGAAAGTTCACCGTGCCTGATTTTATTGGTGACAGGTATTATAGTAATTCGGCGCGTTCAGTGGCTGTTATTTGCGCTTTGATCATCTCGTTTACCTATGTGGCTGGACAAATGCGTGGTGTAGGTGTTGTATTTTCCCGTTTCTTGGAAGTGGAGATTGATACTGGCGTTTACATTGGAATGATTATCGTACTGTTTTATGCCGTATTGGGAGGTATGAAAGGAATCACTTATACCCAAGTTGCACAGTATTGTGTATTGATTTTTGCTTTTATGGTTCCAGCGATTTTCATTTCGATTCAAATGACGAATAATCCTGTTCCAATGCTCGGAATGGGAGATGCGTTAGCAAGTAATCCAGATGTGTATTTGATGGACCGATTAGATGGACTGAGTGAAGAGCTCGGATTCGCTCCATACACAGAAGGTTCGAAAAGTATGTTTGACGTAATTGCTATAACCTTGGCTTTGATGGTTGGAACAGCTGGATTGCCACACGTAATTGTGCGTTTCTTCACTGTGAAAAGAGTGAAAGATGCGCGTAAATCTGCTGGCTTTGCGTTGTTGTTTATTGCAATTTTGTATGTTACAGCTCCAGCAGTTGCTGTTTTTGCACGGGTGAATTTAATGGAGACAGTTAGTCAAGCTGAATACGAAGAGATGCCGGAGTGGTTTACTAACTGGGAGTCTCTAGGTTTAATTGGTTGGGTAGATAAAAACCAAGATGGAAAAATTCAATATTACGGAGATGGTCCAGCAATGGAGGGAGATGGTAATAAACCAGTTTTTGATGCAGATAATCGGGGAGAACATGGTGAAAGAGTGGTAACCAACCCTTCCGAAGCGGTAAATGAGTTATATGTAGATAACGATATCTTGGTGATGGCTAATCCAGAAATTGCAGGGTTGCCTAACTGGGTAATTGCATTAGTGGCGGCTGGTTGTTTGGCAGCGGCTTTATCGACTGCTGCAGGGTTGTTATTGGTGATTTCCTCATCAGTTTCACACGATTTAATCAAAAAAATGATAAAACCGGATATTTCAGAAAAAGGAGAATTAGTTGCAGCAAGACTTTCAGCAGTAGGTGCGGTGGTAATTGCTGGTTACTTTGGAATTAACCCTCCTGGTTTTGTGGCAGCGGTAGTGGCTTTGGCTTTTGGATTAGCCGCGGCTTCGTTTTTCCCTGCAATTGTATTAGGAATTTTCTACAAACGTATGAACAAAGAAGGCGCTGTCGCTGGAATGGTTGTAGGACTGGGATTGATGCTGTTTTACATGCTCAAATTCAAATTTGGTTTCTTCGGTGGTGGAGACAAAGAAGACTGGTGGTTTGGTGTTTCACCTGAAGGGTTTGGAGCAGTGGCGATGTTTTTCAATTTCACAGT
Organism: Lishizhenia sp.; assembly: GCA_007117355.1. Taxonomy (GTDB): domain Bacteria; phylum Bacteroidota; class Bacteroidia; order Flavobacteriales_D; family Crocinitomicaceae; genus CSBr16-161. The sequence continues at coordinate 2,542 of SKGS01000227.1, forward strand.
ATCTCTAATAATAAGTAAGTTCACTCCAGCTCCGCCTCTGGAGGTACAAGAAATTGTTGAAAATATCCGAATTCCAAGTGGGGCAGGAGAGGCAACGCATCATTAGAGGACTTTAAGACGTTAGGATTTTAAGATGTTAAGACGCTTACAATCCTTAGTGAATTATACACACCTTATAATGTTCGCTAAGGATTTATAGGAGTAAGGATATTAGGGCTTTAAGACGTTTCAATCATTCTAATAAAAAAAGATGGACATCATGTTCCATCTTTTTTTTTCTTCAAGACGCACCAGTAACGGATATTTTTATGTCTAAAAAAAACACTAATTTTATGCCTTCAAATTATTGCTATGATTCGAAGTTTTCTTTTTTGCTTTGGTCTTTTTTATTTAAACTTGACGTATTGTCAAGAGAATAGTTTTGATGTAAGAATAAATGCATATGCTGAATTACCTTATAATGACGAATCCATTGAGTTAATAAATGGATGGGAAGCAGGAGGAAGGTTTTCAAAGAATAGCAATGTTAGTTCTGGTTTTTATATTAACATCACTAATTTTTCACCATCTTTTACAGTGCATCGTGCTATTGGTGCTGGAGCAGATTTTCAATTTTTCCTTTTTGATTGGATCATTTTTCAACCTTACTTAAATTTTGGAGGAAATTACTTTAGGGTCAGAGCGCAAGGAAGCACTACGTATTTTGGAATGCAATCTCCAATTACATTCAAAATAGATGAAAGCAGTCATGGTTTTAAAGCCTTTGGTAGAGTTGGGACATTGTTTAACATAAGTGGTGAGCAAGAAGATTTTTTTATTGATTTAAGTGTAGGTTGGAATCGTCACTTGCATCGAAATTATTTTAGAGACCTTTCGTCTTTTGGTTTAAATCTTGGTTTGATGTATCGGTTTTAATTGGTTTGTGGAAACTACTATTTTATATGCGTAATCGCAAAGAATTTAGTGTATTAATAAAAGGGAAGCAAAGGTTGTTCTAGTTAAAAAACTATTTCGATACTTTCAGCAAGTTATTCCAACAAGATAAATAAGAATTTCCCTACCTTTACCTTCATGCTCAACCAACAAATTGGAAGATACAGAATCACACAACTCCTGGGGGAAGGAGGAATGGCGCATGTATATCTCGCTGAAAAAGGTAATCTTGGTAAAAAAGTAGCTTTAAAAGTCCTAAAAGAAAACTTTCTTTCTAACCGACAAATCCGAAGCTAATAATTGTTGCACAAAACTACGGTACTTTTAAAAAA
>SKGS01000183.1 GCA_007117355.1 Lishizhenia sp.
CAATATAATTATTTTGCGAATGAAAATTTTACTCCAATAAATGCTGAGTGGTTTTATCAAACCTATGTTGGTTTTAACCTTAGCGTTCCAATTTTTTCTAGTGGAAGTCGCTACTCCAAAACACAACAAGCTAAAATTGCTGTGAAACAAAATGAGTATCAAATACAGGAATTAAAAAGAGGGCTTCAATTGCAAGAGGTGCAACTTAAAAATGATTTTAAATCTGCTAAAGAACAACTAAAACTACAAAAGAAAAATGTTGATTTAGCTAAAAGTATCTATGACAATGCACTTTTGAAAGCAGAAATCGGAAAAGAAAACAGCCTTGCTGTAACACAAAAATATCAGCAATTAATTACAGCTCAATCACAGTATGTTTCAGCTATGATTGATGTATTTAATGCAAAATTAAGCCTTGACCAATTATATAATAAATTGAATAAAAATTAATTGAAATGAATAAATCGTTAAACATAGTTTGGATTATTGCAGGAATTTTAACTGTGGTGTCTTGTCAACCATCTTCTGACATCGATAAATTAAAAGAAAAACGTTCGAAGTTAAAATCAGAATTATCAGACATTGAAAATCAATTAAGAGCTCTCGACACGTCTAAAGTTGAATTTCTTCCGCTTGTTTTTACAGGTGAAGTCGCTATCGAACAATTTATTCATGAAGTAACGGTTCAAGGCGAAGTTAGAACAGATGAAGAGATCATGATAAATGCTGAAGCTTCTGGAGTTGTTACTTCAATCAATGTCCGAGAGGGGCAGTTCGTTAAACAAGGTCAAATACTTGCGCAAATCGATACTGAGATTCTTCAAAGTAATTTGAATGAACTAAACACCGCAATTGATTTTGCACAATACGCTTATGACAAACAAGTAGCTTTAATGGAGAGAGGTGTTGGTACTGAATTTGAACTGAAGCAAGCAAAAAACCAACTTGAAAGTTTACAGTCGCAAAAAAACACCTTAATTACACAAAAAGGGAAATCTGTTGTTCGTGCTCCCTTTGATGGTCATATTGATGAAGTTTTTGTTCGAAAAGGAGAAATGGCTGGCGCACAGTCTCCAATATTAAGATTGGTTAACAATTCTGACATGCGTTTATCAGCAAATATCTCTGAATTTTATTTTACAAGAATTAAAGAAGGAACTCCGGTTAAAGCATATATCCCGACATTATCGGATACTTTTAACCTCAAGGTAACTTCTATTGGTAATTACATTCATCCTACAAATAGAACGTTTAGAATTCAAGCAGATGTTAATAGAGCCTCTAACCTTCTCCCAAATATGCTTGCTGAATTGCATATCACAGACCAAGTAATAGATTCTGCCATTGTTGTTCCTGCTACATCCTTATTAAAAACGCAAGAAAACGAAGATTTTATCTATGTTGTTTCAAAAAAACAAAACGATAGAATTGTCGAAAAAGTTTATGTTGAAGTATTGAGTCGTCACAAAGGTAGAGCAGCAATAAACCCAATTAGCAGAAGTCTTAAAGCTGGAGAAATTGTAGCAACCGACGGAGGCAGAGGGATAACAGAAGGTGATAGAGTAAGAATTCAATAATTTGAATGATGAAAGAAGAAAGAGAATATATTTTTGGTTTATCTAGCTGGTCTGTCAAAAATACAAAAACCGTTTTTTTGATAATCTTAATCATCCTATTCGGAGGAATAAGCTCTTATCAAAATATGCCCAAAGAGAATTTCCCTGAACTTCAAATTCCAGAAATTTACATCGGAATCGCAAAACCCGGGTCTTCTCCTTCCTTTATGTCGGATAAAATTGCAGAAGCAATTGAACGTGAAGTTGCTACCATAAAGTTAGTGGATGAAATCAATGCAAATTCCGTACATGGATATACTACAATTCGAGTTAAATTTGACTTTAAAGTTGATGTTAACAATGCGCTAACCAAAGTTAAAGATGCCGTGGATAAGGCCAGGTCGAACAGTGATTTTCCTGAAATTCCAGTAGAACCTACCATCTTTGAAATCAACCCGAGTGATTTACCAATAATGAATATAAACCTCAGCGGATTAAGCCAACGTGAGCTTAAAGCAATCGCAGAGGACTTGGAAGACATTATCGAAGAATTACCTGAAATCAATGAAGTGAATATTCGTGGAGTTCAAACCCAAGAAATGCGTGTTGATGTTGACCGATTAAGAGCGGAGGCAGTTCGTGTTTCGCTATCAGATATCGAGCAAGCTATTCAAGCTGAAAATACTACCATCTCTGGTGGTGAAATTCGAATGGATGGACTCAGAAAAACTATAATGATAGACGGGGAATTTAAAGATGCTGAAGAATTAGCAGATATCATTGTGAAGCAAGATGATTATATGCCTGTCAAGCTAAAAGACATTGCAACTGTATTCTTCGGTGATGGTGATACTACTTCCTATGCTAGAGAATTCGGAAAACCTGTAGTGATGTTGGATGTGGTGAAACAGGGGGGTGAGAACTTACTTGTGGCGGCTGATAAAATCAATGATATAATTGCAGATGCAAAAGCAACCAATTTGATTCCACCAACTGTCAATGTATCCATTACAAATGACCAATCTACTCAAACGCAAGATATGGTTTCTAACCTTGAAAATTCTATTATCTTCGGAATACTTTTAGTTACAGGAGTTTTGTTATTTTTCTTAGGAGCTAGAAATGCAATTTTTGTAGGTGTTGCCATCCCCTTGTCAATGTTTATGTCCTTTTTGATTTTGCAGTCAATGGGGGTTACCTTGAATACCATTGTACTTTTTGCGCTAGTTCTTGCACTTGGAATGTTGGTTGACAACGGAATTGTTGTAGTTGAGAACATTTATCGTTTAATGGAAAAGGAAAAACTCCCTGCCATGAAAGCTGCGGTTAAAGGTGTTAGTGAAGTTGCTTGGCCAATTATTGCATCCACTGCGACCACTTTAGCTGCATTCGTGCCATTAGCGCTTTGGCCTGGGATTTTTGGTGAATTCATGAAATATCTACCAATTACATTAATCATTGTACTTGGTTCTTCCTTATTTGTAGCTTTGGTAATAAACCCTGTGCTTACGGCTTTATACATGAAAGTTGAACAAAAAAAACCTTCTAAAGGAAAATCAACTTTGTACGCTTCACTATTCCTTATTATTGGTGCTTTAATCGCTTTCTCTGGGTCAATAACCTTTGGAAACATTATTGCTTTAATCGGAATATTCTCACTTTTGAATATCTATTTCTTCTTTCCTGGCACGGCTTTCTTTCAGGATAAAATACTTCCCGTTCTAGAAAAATATTACAAACGTTTCCTAACGTATGCTTTAAAAGGAAAACGACCTATTTGGTTTATATTTGGTACTTTTTTAGCGTTAATTGGTTCGGCTATGCTCATCGGAATATTCCAACCTAAAGTGGAGTTTTTCCCAAGTAACGAACCTAAATTTGCAAATATTTTCATCAGCCACCCTATCGGAACTGATATCGCTGTAACGAATAACTCCGTATTAAAAATTGAAGAGAAAGTAAATGAGATTCTTTCACCTTATTTACAAGACACAGTAGGTAAACCAAAAGAACAGCATATCGTTCAATCAATTATTTCTCAAGTCGGCGAAGGTGCAGGAGACGAAAATATGGTATCCATGGAATCAACTCCACACAAAGGAAAAATCACCATTAATTTTGCTGAATTTGAATTTCGTGACTCACTGACAGCAACTAGCCACTTAATGAAAGAGTTACAAGAAGGAGTAAAAGGTGTTCTTCCAGCAGATGTGCAAGTTTCAATCAAGAAAAATAGCATGGGGCCACC
>SKGS01000024.1 GCA_007117355.1 Lishizhenia sp.
CCATTTCCTCCTCGGACATCTCCGTAGATTATCAATTGTCCTTCTTTTGTTAATGTGTCCGCAATTCGAATGGCTGCTTGAATACCCCAATCATTCATTTCTTGAACGATTCGTAGGTTTCCAAATACGACCTGCTTATCGAATTCCTCCAACCCTGTTTCGAAAATACCAACTACACGTTGCGGTGACTTGATGGGTTGAGACTTGATGAAAAAGGTGCTTATGCGTTCATCCAAATCAATTTGTAATGCGTTTGCGATTTTTTGAGAAACAAGAATTTCTGGCGTAGATAATGTGTCGTGAAAATGAGGTAATCTACCATTAATCAAATGTTTATCAAAAAAACTCCAGTTATTTTCCGGACTCAATCCTTTCATTACCACACCTTGAATTTGCTGTTGAACTTGAAAAGTATCTCCAATGGAGGTAGCGTACCAAACGGTATCAGGTGACGATTGAAGAAGTGCGGGTTTGTAGGCAAAAGGAGAAATACTTTTAACTTCGGGAAGGGAGTCAATTAAGTGGACCAAAATAGGATCAAAAACAATAGGCGAAGATTCAAATGAACTAAATTCACCTGCTTTTAATAGAGTAGCGTGTGCGCCGAATCCAGTTACTTTTTCTTTGACTTGATTCTGAAAACCAGTAACAACAGCAATGGTAATAATATTTACAATCATAGCAATCGTAATACTTAATCTTGAAATTCGAATGATAGGTCCGGAAACTTTCTTATCTTCGTTGTTACCTTGATGTAATTTACGCGCTATGAAGTACTCTTTATTCATTCCAGTTTTAAAATCCTTGCGAATGTACGGATTGAAATTTTCGATAAAAAGTTTTTTCTTGTTTTTCATTCTTTCTTGTTCGGCTCAAGAGAATGAAAAAACTAATTATTTGTCGGGAAATCAGTCCAGTGTGGAAAAACAGGAATTGGTACTCGGAGCAGAGCGCACGGAGTTGTATTTGCCCATATTGGAAGGAAAAAAAGTGGGGATTGTTGCAAACCAAACATCTGTTATTGGTAATACGCATTTGTTGGACACGTTATTGAGCAGGGGAATTGATGTGGTTGGAATTTTCACACCAGAACATGGTTTTCGAGGAGACGCTGATGCGGGTGAAAAAATCGACTCTTCAAAAGATGGTAAAACGGGAGTGGATATCATTTCCCTGTATGGAAAAAATAAAAAACCTTCCCCTGAACAGCTTCAACATGTGGATTACATGCTGTTTGATATTCAAGATGTGGGTGCTCGTTTTTACACCTATATTTCTACGCTTCATTATGTAATGGAAGCTTGTGCTAAATCTGGAATAGAGGTAATTGTACTAGATCGACCTAACCCAAATGGACATTATGTGGATGGTCCTCTTTTACAAGAGGGGTTTACTTCATTTGTGGGAATGCATCCGGTACCTATTGTGCATGGAATGACGATTGGAGAATATGCGCAAATGATCAACGGAGAAGGTTGGCTAAAAGATAAAGTTCAGTGTTCTTTACAAGTAATATCGTGCATTAATTATTCACGATATGACACCTATGATTTGCCAATTCCGCCATCACCAAATTTGAGAAGTAGAGCCGCCATTCAACTCTATCCTAGTTTGTGTTTATTTGAAGGAACGGTAATAAGTGAAGGCAGAGGAACAGTATTTCCTTTTGAAATTTTTGGACACCCGAATTTACCCTCTGAAAAATATGATTTTCAGTTTGTTCCAGAGAGCAGTTATGGGGCCAAACACCCAAAATTAAAAGATCAAAAATGCAATGGGTTAAAATTATCTGAAATAGGAGAGGAGGGACTTAGTCACTTCGAGTTAAAATGGTTGGTTGAAGCCTATCAAGATTTTGAGGGAACAGATTTTTTCATCATAAAGAACAGGTGGTTTGATATCTTAGCTGGAACAGATGAATTGAGAAAATCAATTGAAAAAGGAATGTCAATTGAAGAAATCAGAAGCAGTTGGGAGAATGATTTAGAAAAATTTAAATCTCAAAGAAGGAACTATCTGATTTATGAGGAGTAGCCATTATTCGTAAAAACGAAGGTTCTTTTATCTTTGCAACTACTCATGAAAGACAAATTAAAAATCAATAAGGCTTTTCAGAAGTATATTCCAGAGGAATACTGTGATTACGTGGTTGAATTATTTTATGCAGCGCCAGTTCATTTTAAAGTTTCCAAACCCAGGAAAACGAAATTGGGAGATTATAGATGTCCCAGAACAGAGCATGATGTACATCGTATTTCGGTTAATGCAAATTTGAATAAATACGCATTTTTAATTACCACCTTACATGAGTTTGCGCACATGAATACGTTTATTAAACACGGTAATAAGGTAGCTCCACATGGAATAGAGTGGAAAACGGAATTTAAAAAATTACTTCAACCTTTGCTAGGAAGTGAATCTTTTCCGACTTCACTGAAACAAGTGTTATCCAAAAATATACAACACATTAAAGCTTCCAGTTATTCGGATTTACCATTGCTTCGAGCGCTAAAAAAGTTTGATATTAATACAGAAAAAGTATATTTGGAACAATTACCAAATCATACATGTTTTGTCCTAAACGGAAAGCGTTTTCAACGAGGAGAACTTCGAAGGACTCGTTTTTTGTGTACGGAGTTGATAACCAAGAAACAATACCTGGTGCATCGCATGGCAGAGGTGGAGTTACTTGAAAAAAATGAAGAATAAATGACAAATAATTACGCAATAATAATGGCTGGAGGCGTTGGAAGTCGATTTTGGCCAATGTCAACACAACACCGTCCCAAACAGTTTTTGGATGTATTAGGTGTGGGGAAAACGCTCATTCAGCTTACATACGAACGATTGTCCGCAATTGTTCCTAAAGAGCATGTGTATGTAGTTACTAATGAGGTTTATGTTGATTTGGTAAAAAAACAACTCCCAGAGTTAACTTCTACGCAAATACTGACAGAACCGGAACGCAAAAATACAGCACCTTGTATTGCGTATGCTTCGGCGAAAATTTATGCCTTAAATAACAATGCGAATTTAATTGTAGCGCCTTCGGATCATTTGATTTTGAAACAGGATCGATTTAAAAATATTGTGGAAACGGCATTAGAGGCCGCGGCAAAAGAGGATCGAATCATTACATTGGGAATTAAGCCAACGCGACCCGATACGGGATATGGTTACATTCAGTTTCATCAAGAGGGGGATATAATAGGTGGCGCCATTAAAAAAGTAAAGCAATTTACGGAAAAACCTAATCTAGAATTGGCTGAACTTTTCCTGAGAAGTGGTGATTATTATTGGAACTCTGGAATTTTTATTTGGAGAGCAAAAACAATTCTAAAAGCACTTAAAAAGTTTAAATACGATTTGTATCAATCATTTTGTGCTGATTTGTCCATTTACAATACACCTGGAGAGTTTTCCTTTGTAAACGAAGCATTTAGAAACTGCGAAGATATTTCTATAGATTTCGCAGTGATGGAAAATGCAAAAAATGTAGATGTAGTTTTAGCGAATTTTGATTGGTCTGATTTAGGAACATGGTCCAGTTTATATGGTCATCTTGAAAAAGATGTAAAAGGAAACGCGATTAATCATGAGCATATACATGTGATTGATACAGACAATTGTTTAATAAATCTTCCTGAGGGAAAAGAAGCCATAATTCAAGGTTTGTCAAATCACATTGTAGTGGAGTCAGAAAATCGATTATTGATCTTAAATAAGAAAGACGAACAAAACCTTAAAAAGTATTTAAACGCAATTCAAATTAAAGCGTCAAAAACGCAATAAAGTAGTTTATTATATGTCAGAAATAAAGCGTACTATTCCAAAGAAATTTTATTCCGATAGCGAAGGAAAACCATTTACAAAATGTCGTGTGTGCGATGTCGATTTATCCGATGGAAAAGTCCCTTATTCCATAGAAAAGGCATTTAAAAAAACAGAGGAAGGTGAAGATTTAACATTGTTTGAGTTAGCGATTTGCGTACACTGTGCGGAAAAACAAGGAAAAAAAATGAGTAAAGATTCTCGTGCATTTATTCAAAAAACGATGATGACTCCGAAATTCTTTGAGCGACGCAATAAAATGTGGGGGGAAAAGTGGCAAGACAAATGGCAGGACAAATGTATTTTTTCTAATACCGATATTTCTGCGCATTCAGAATATCATGTGGTTGGTCATTTTGTTGGAAATCAAGTGATAGAACATCAATCCCCTTTTGTTATTGGACAAGAAATGTTGGAGTATATTCAAGAAAACTTATCCTTAGAAACGAAAGAAGAACTCGATCAATTCGGACGACAATTTTTAGGCCCTGACCCCAGAATTGCAGCGCTTATGGAGGATTACCAATTTGTAATGGTTTAAATCAGCTTTGCTGGAGATACCTGATGTTTTCGGATATTGAATTCTATGCTGAACCACCAATGAAACTAAGCTTTTTTTATATCTTCGCTGTCTTACAACAGTAGAATTTATGAGCAAAGAAAAAATCACTTCGTACTTAAAAAATGTAATTAACACAATGCCAGCTGACTGGCTTGGTTTAACAACACATCGATTAGATATTTATAATGAATCACTTGCGAAATCTGAGTTTTTAGAAAAATTTCAAGAATTGGTTGACAAAGGGGACGCCACAACTAAATCACTAGAGCAGTTGCCAACAGCTTATGACTATATTCGTTTAGGTCATCCTTTATCATCTATTCTTGAGTGGAGCATTGGAGGTATATACGGGTGCCAGGCGAACAATGTCATTTCTTTTGCTTCGAACACAATGCCTTTGATGGCAGTATTTCGAAAAGCAATGTTAGAACGTGAAAAAATAGTTGTGTGTCATGATGCGCCATTACCTGCTAACTTCGACGAAGAGATAATTAAAAATATTTATGGCTACGATTTTGAAATCTATGCCATGAAAGACAGAAATGACTTTCCAAGTACAAAAAGCAAAATAGTTTATTATTCATCATCTCCTATTACCGCTGCGGTTGATTTAGCAAATAAAGTGGACTTTATCGTTCTGTTGCAAGAAGAGAAGGGGAGTGTACTTATTGTTGAGAATAATAACTCAGACTACGTTAAAGAAATTCAACATGTGCGCAGAAGAGAAACAGTAGCAATGACGCCCATAAACTGTTTGAATCTGCTTAAGGAGTTAATCGGCAAGGAAAAAATATCGGCAGATAATGACTTAGATGAAAATAAAAAATCAGTTGAAAATGAAATTAATAGCATTACAGAAACGTCTGTAAAGCCATTAATGGCCTCTAGTGGGCTTTCCATGCAATATGCAATTATGATGGGCTTAATTGATAAAGCCTTGGAAAATCATCCTGAAAAACCTATAAAAATTGTTGTACCACCAAACTGTTACGGAGGAACAAATGACCAAGCTAGAAGAGTGGCTGCTTGTAATGAACAGGTAAGTATTTTGGATTTGCATGTAGATGGGGATAATGATATGGTGTTAAGTGTTGAACATGTGTTACATCAAGTAGCATCGGAGGATGCTATCGCATTAATTATTGCAGAGATACCAACTAATCCAAGAGTGGAGGTACCTGATTTGGTGAAATTAAATGAAGTTTTAACCAAAGAACGTAAAACACCATCTGGAGAAAATGCATTAGCGCCAATTTTTATTTTGGATCAAACGTTTTGTCCGAATATACCGTTTTTGAAAGAGAATTATCTCTTTTCTTCTGTTCAAATGATAGCTTATGTAAGTGGATCGAAATTTCCGAGTGGAGGAAAGTGCACAGCTGGATATTGTGTCAGTAATTTAAAAGGAGCTGAGTTTATGACAAAAATTGAAAAACACTTGGAGTTGTGCAATAATGAAGCAACTCCCTTACAATTAAAGTTTTTGGCAGAACAACTACCTTCCATGTTGCAGCGAATAGAAAGTGCATATATCAATACAAGAGCCTTTGTTAATTTTATTAACGAAGTATTACCAGAAGCGAAAATAAATTTTGTTTCTGAAAAACTCGCGAAAGAAGGATTTACTCCATCTGTTTTTTCATTGGATTTACCCACTAAGGGTGAAACAGCCGCAGAGAAAGAAGTTTTTAAACGAAAAATGAATGAATTACTCATTAAAAAGATGATAACTGAAATTCCAGAAGAAAGTAAATATTGTGTGAGTTATGGTCAATTAAAAGGTTGTTATTGGACAGTCCCAGCAACTTCTACGCAAGGAACAACAAAAGAATCCGATAAGGATTATATTGCACGGGTATCTGTTTCTCCAGATTTTGATTTGGAGCGACATAAAGCTGTTTTTTCTAGTTTTGTGAAGGAGTTGAAATCATTTATGTAATTCATTTACCTCAAAACTCTTCAATATACGTTTTACTAGGTGTTCAATATTAATTTAATATTAATTTTTTAAGAAGATTTTTCTGTAATCCCTTATAAAACAAGGGAAATAAAAAAGAGTATGAAAACCCTTGTGATTTTTCAACGCTATATGCAAAGTTTGTTATAATATTGTACTGATTTTTGAGCTTTTTAGCAGAAATAAAAGAGAGGAAATGGTAAGTGCCCGGAAACGGTATAAAAGAAAAATAAGATTAATAAATTTTGTTGCAGAAGCAATTGGTTCAGCTTTGTTTTCTTTATTGTACTTTACGTTTATAGCGAGGTTTTTATCTCCCGATTTTGATTTTGGAGAAATTTTATTGGGACTGCTTATAGGGTTGGCTTATTTTGTTGGAGTTTATATTCCATTTCACACGTATCGCATTCACATAATTCCGTTTATTTCTATTATTAGAGCGTTACAAAAAAAGAAAGCTAATATTTTGTATTACAAGCTTCCCGCTCAGTTTCTTGGAGCGTTTATAGGTACATGGGTTTTCAGTACATTTAATAATTTCACAGGGGGAGAATCGGTTTCTGAAATTTGGACATATCATATTTATAATCCAACAGATTTATTGTTTTTCAACGGGTTAACTGTTTTTGTGCTGTGTTATTTATTCTACATTATTCAGTTGATTTTTAAAAGTATGGGATTCACCAGTACTTTCTTTTTTGCATTTGTAATTCAAGTGGTATTTATTTTCACCTGTCATGTTTCCAATATTACGGCTATGAATGTTTTCGGATATTTCAGCTTGCATTTAATTGAAGGTACTGTATCTTTTGACGGGAATTGGTTTATGAATTTATTGATTCACTTTATAGCACCAAGTTTAGTAGCGTTTTTAATCTATTTTTATATTAGAGATAGGTATGTAGAACGTTCTAATCGTAGAGTTTCAAATCAACAAGTGATTTAATCGAATGAGTAAGTTAAATATAGCCTCAGAAATAATTGGTGAGAAGCGTTATAAAATGCTCAATCTTTTCTTTATTCAAGAAAGGACCTTTTTTCGATTAATAGCCCTGTTTTTAGTAATTGCGGCCGTTACTTATCCTTATCCTCAAATAGCGATGTGGGTAGGTTTTTCTTTCGCAGCATACTCAGCCATAGCCAATGATTCTATTCAAAGTATTGGTACTTTTATTGCTTCAAATTCAGATCGTAAATGGTGGCTATTGTGGCTCTATATTGGTGGGATTTTTGTCGCAACAGTATTCTATTCTTGGTACGTATTTGACGGAGATGTTACGCATCAACGATTATTAGCTACCAATAACCAAGGGGAGTTGAAGTTTCCTGAAGCAACAAATTATCGCTTTTTACAGTTAGCAGCGCCAATTGTATTGTTGTTGTTAACAAGGTTGAGGATGCCTGTTTCAACTACATTTATGTTACTCAGTGTGTTCTCAGCAAGTTCCCAAGGTATTATTTCAGTTGGACAAAAAAGTATTATAGGATACGCTATTGCATTTGCTGTAGCAATGATCGTTTGGTTCGGTTTGAATAGGGTAGTAAAGTTATTATTAAAGGGGGAAATGCACCCCATGTGGAGAGTCGCTCAATGGCTAATAAGCGGATGGTTGTGGTCCATGTGGGTAATGCACGATGCAGCAAACATTGCCATTTATTTGAGACGATCCATTTCTTTCGGGGAGTTTTTGGTTTTTGCATCTGTTATTTTCTTCGGTTTAGGAGTATTATTCTTTTTACGTGGTGATAAAATTCAAAAAGTAGTCACAGAAAAGTCAGAGGTATCTGATGTGCGATCCGCAAGTATTATTGATTTTGCTTATTTGATTGTTCTTTTTGTGTTCAAAGAAATGAGTAATGTGCCGATGAGTACAACTTGGGTCTTTATCGGTTTGTTAGGAGGTAGAGAGTTGGCCATGCGATTATCAGCCCGAAGAAACAAAGAGAATAAAAACGTTTCTTTAAAGAATACAATTATCATGATTGTTCGAGACTTTGCTTTTGCGTTAATTGGTTTGGTAGTTTCTGTGATACTTGCTATAGCAATTAACGAGTCCTTACAAGAAGAGATTCTCACTTTCTTAGGTTGGTAATGCGTTAAGAAACGTATATTTATTTGAACTTCTTTAATAATTATATATCTAATCAGTGTATGAAAAATTGTTTAGATTTGCGACAATGACTCAACTCTGGCTTTATATGAGATGCATCAGTGTAATTTTTTTTCTGATTTTTGCAGTGAATGAGCTAAACGCTCAATCTCCTTGGCAGTTAGAGGATACTATTCGCAAGAAATACGAATGGATTTATGGTTTTGACAATAGGCGAACACATATTCAAAGTCAGGGAACTTTAATTTATGGAGTATTTACAGGGGTAGGTTACAGAGATAAAGTGCGATTGAAGATTGGTTTAAATGGAACCCCTTTTGAGGTGGGGAACCTTTTTGATGTAGATGATAATTTAAAAAGAAATCGTCTTGTTTTTCTGACGGTGGGTAATGAATTTGACTTTTATCAAAAAGATAAATTTCGTTTAACAGCATATAGTCAAGTGGGGTATGGTTTTAATTTTTTTCGCATAACGAATCAAGACAATCAAGTTATCACTGAGGAACAAAGAAACATTATACCACTTGAACTAGGTGTTCATGGAAACTATTATTTGTTTCCTTGGCTGTCGGTTAAACTAGGTGGAGGATGGAGATGGGTGTTCCCAGAGGTTTCTTCTGAATTATCAGGATATTATTTAAAAATTGCTTTAGGCTTTAGTACAAATAAATTCTTATTTTCATATCGTAAATGGAAGAATGGTAGTAAGTTAGATGATTAATTTAGTGCTCTGTTATTGATAGTTGGGGAAATTAACATTAATTTAGCAAAAAACATAAAAAGGCAATAGTAATACTATTATTTTTGCGAGTAAAATAAGTGATGGAAGGATTTCTTTCTAATATTACCTTAAAGGTAAATGAGAATATTTACATAAAAGACCCTGATTCAAGTGAGTTAGGACATAAAATTGTGCAGGGTAGTATTTCTTTAATCAATGATATTGGTTTTGAGCAGTTCAACTTTAAAAAACTAAGTAAACTTATTACAACAACTGAGGCCTCTATTTACCGGTATTTTGAGAATAAACACAAATTATTGATATATTTAACGGAATGGTATTGGAATTGGCTAGATTCTAAGCTTGTTTTTTCAGTTGCAAATATTACAGATCCTCGCATTAAGTTAGAAAAAGCGATAAAGGTATTGGTGAGCAAAGTAGAACTTGACGGTAATTTTTCACATATAAATGAAGTCAAATTACACAACATCATTGTTGCAGAGTCTATTAAGGTATATTTTACAAAATCGGTTGATAAGGAAAATCAAGAAGGAGCATTTAGCAGTTATAAACAATTAATCTTACATTTAGCTGAATTGATTGTTGAAGCTAACTCTAATTATGCATATCCGAACATGTTAGCTTCTTCCATTGTTGAAGGGGTATATCATCAACGTTTTTTGGCAGCTCATTTCCCTGTGTTGACACATGTAAGAAAAGAAAAGGACACAGTTTTTGAATTTTATAAATCATTGGTAGTAAAAGCAATTTTTGATAAATAATGGCAGAAGAAACAACAACATCGTATACTCCAACCCAACGTTTTTGGAAAATGGTAGCCACCGATTCCAAAGAGATTTGGAATGTGTATTATTATTCTATTTTTACTGGATTGGTTAGCTTGTCTTTACCGCTAGGTATTCAGGCGATAGTTAATTTAATCCAAGGTGGAAAAGTGAGTTCAGCATGGATTGTTTTAGTGATTTTTGTAGTTGTAGGTATAGCTATTAATGGTATTCTTCAGATTTTCCAGTTACGTATAACCGAAAACCTTCAGCAAAAAATATTTGCAAGAGCTGCTTTTGAATTTGCTCATCGTATTCCTAGAATCAAATTAGATGAACTGTTTCAAAAATATACACCTGAATTAATGAACCGTTTTTTTGATGTTTTAACGGTTCAAAAAGGATTAGCCAAAATCTTAATTAGTATTTCGACGGCTGTACTTCAGGTTTTCTTTGGTTTAATTCTTTTGTCGTTGTACCATGAGTTTTTTATCATTTTTGGGGTAATGTTGGTATTACTGCTGTATTTTATATTTAGTTACTTTGGAAAACGCGGTTTAGCAACAAGTCTCGTTGAATCGAAACATAAGTATAAAACGGCTTATTGGTTGGAGGAAATAGCGCGTACAAGTAAAACATTTAAGTTGGCTGGTAAATCAGGATTGGCCTTCGATACAGTAAACAAACATGTTGATAATTATATTGAAGCCCGTGAATCTCACTTTAGGGTTCTTATTGGTCAATATTCCATGCTCGTTTTATTTAAGGTTATTGTGGCTACGGGTCTTCTTGCAATTGGAGGTATTTTAGTAATGCAACAGGTTATGAACATTGGTCAGTTTGTTGCTGCTGAAATTATTATTCTATTGATTATTGGTTCAGTAGAGAAAATTATTGTGAGTTTAGACACTATTTATGATGTGCTTACTGCAATGGAAAAAATTGGTCAAGTAACTGACTTGGAATTAGAAAAGTCTGAGGGTATCGATTTAATGGAGGAGTGTAAAGGGGATGGCTTAAATCTTTCACTTGAGAAACTTTACTTTTCTTACCCACAAAGTGAGGTACAAGTACTCAAAAATATAAGGATACAGTTTGATGAGGGACAACGCTATATTATTGCCGGTAAAAGCGGGTCAGGTAAAAGTACACTATTGCACATTCTTGCGGGGATGTACAATATCCGTAAAGGGGTGATTGCCTACAATGGTTTTCCAATTGAAAACCTAAATATCGAAACTTTAAGAAGTTCTATTGGTGTTTGTTTAGCCGATGAAGAGTTATTTAACGCTACCTTGTTGGAGAATATTGCATTAGGTAGGGAAGGAGCTACTTTTGCACGGGTAAAAGAAACGGTTTCTCAATTGGGATTAACAGATTACATTAAACGATTACCTCAAGGATATGATACGATTATTGAACCAGGTGGAGTTACTTTGCCTCAGAGCGTAATTCAAAAACTACTAATAGCTAGAGCTGTTGTTGACAAACCAAAGTTAGTGTTGTTGGAGTACAGCTTTGAACATTTCGATGAAGAAGATAAAAAGTTAGTAGTGGACTTCTTGTTTGATAGGTCACATGGTTGGACAATAATCGCTACTTCTTCTGACCATTACTTGGCGCAGAAAGCGGATAAAGTTGTTATAATGCAGAGTGGAATTATACGACAAATAGGATCGTATAATGAGGTAAAAGATGATATTTAAAAATTGGAGTTATGTTAAATTTATCACCAGATAATATCGATAAAAAAATAGACAGAGAAAGAGCTAAAATATTAACTATTGTTGAGGCGAAAGTGGCTACAAAAGTAGCTTTACGTTTGTTAGCTATTTTTTCTTTTGCTTTTTTGGTTGCTATGTTTTTACCATGGACCCAGAATATTCGTGGCGCTGGAAATGTAAATACTTTACGTCCAGAACAACGACCACAAACTATTCACTCAGTAATTGATGGTCGAATAGAAAAATGGCATGTGAGAGAGGGTGACTATGTAGAGAAGGGAGATACTATTATGCATATTTCTGAGATCAGAGATGCATATTTTGATCCTCAATTAGTCGAGAGGACACGCATGCAAATTGATGCTAAACAGCAAACAGCATCTTCTTATGAGTCAAAAATTGTAGCGCTAGAAATTCAAATCGAAGCGTTAAAGAAAACACGTGATTTAAAACTGAAACAAGCAAAGAACAAATTGATTCAAGCAAAGTTAAAGGTGGAAAGTGATAGTATGGATTATGAAGCCATTAAAATTAATGCAGACATCGCTCAAACTCAGTTTGAACGTATGCAACGTCTAGAAGAGGAAGGGCTTAAATCGCTTACAGATGTTGAGAATCGAAAGCAAGTGTTTCAAAGAGCAAATGCGGAACGTATTTCGATTCAGAATAGATTGTTATCGAGTAGAAATCAATTGTTAAACGCTGAAATGGAAATTGTTTCTATTGATGCTCAATTCAGTAATGCAATTGCTAAAGCAGAGTCTGAAAAATTTTCTACTTTTTCCAATTTATTTGATGCGAGTGCTTCAGTTACGAAACTAGAGAATGAATATACCAATTATTCTATGCGTACAGGAATGTACTATATTTTAGCACCTCAAAACGGTTATATTACCAAAGCTATTCGAATCGGTATTGGCGAGAACATTAGAAGTGGTGAGCAAATTATGAGTATCGTTCCTTCTGAATATGAATTAGCAGTAGAAATGTTTATTCGTCCTATCGACTTACCATTAATTAAATTAGGTCAGAAAGTTCGAATTCAATTTGACGGATGGCCAGCATTCATTTTTTCTGGTTGGCCAGGAACAAGTTTTGGTACGTTTGGAGGCCAAGTTTTCGCCATTGATAACTTTATCTCTGAAAACGGAATGTATCGTATAATTGTATCTCAAGATAAAAAAGATTATCCTTGGCCAGAGGAGTTAAGAGCTGGCGCAGGAGCAAATAGTATCTTATTATTGAATGATGTACCGGTTTGGTATGAATTATGGCGTCAGTTTAATGGATTCCCACCTGATTATTATGCAGGAGGAAAACAACGTAAAGATAAAGACTATAAAGATTAACCGCAATAATGAAATTTTTCCTAAAATATAGTTTTATTTGTCTGTTTTGCTTCGGTAAAGCTAATTCTGTTAGTAGCCAAGATATTCAGCAATACTTTTCATTTGATGAATTTATCACACTAGTTAAAAATTATCACCCTATTTCTCGTCAGGCAGATATTTCCATTGAACGTGGTGAAGCAAACTTAAGAAGCGCTCGAGGAGGTTTTGACCCGCAGGCTTTTACTAATATTGGACAAAAGTATTTTGATAACGATCAGTATTACAGTATTGTAGATGCGGGATTAAAAGTGCCTACCTGGTTCGGAATTGAACTATATACAGGTTTTGAACAAAATAATGGAGTTAACTTGAACCCAGAGCGTAAAACTCCGAGTAATGGTTTAATGTATGCAGGAATATCCGTTCCCATTGGTCGAGGCTTGTTCATTGATCAGCGAAGAGCAGATTTGAGGAAAGCACAAATTTTTCAAAATATAACAAAAGAAGAGCAGCGAATCATTTTAAATGATTTAATGTTTAACGCAGCTCAAGTGTATTGGGACTGGTTTGCGAGTTATGAAATTGTTACAGTATTTGATGATGCTGTAAGAGTTGC
>SKGS01000177.1 GCA_007117355.1 Lishizhenia sp.
CCGTTTTAATAATGCAAGCCAAAGCTATAGACATCTTTTGCAAAATGCTGGTTCAGGTTGCCTTGCGAATTCAAGGCATCTTGTCCGGGGTCATGGCTTTCATCGAGGTTAGAAGCGTTCACTCCTTTCAGCCAGCCTTGCAGGTTGTAGAGGTAGTCCACTCCTTGAATTTGGTCTTGGCCAATTTCTACCCTTGCTAGTGGCCTCCCGAAAGTTGTTTTACTACGGTTTTCTTGGGAAAACCTTGAAAACATGCAACGGGACAGGCTGTGATGGTAGTAAAAATATTTTGCTTCCAACTGCCAATCGCTGTTTTATTTTTTTCTTTTTGATGTAAAAGTTGTAACTTTGAAATGAGGAATTATTAGAAGTATTGTTTTTAATAAGCTTATGAATTTTAAAACTAAAAATTATGTTTACCATACATCCGCAATATATCAATGACAATACAGGTAAAAAAATGGTTGTTTTGCTTAAAAAAGAATTTGATGCTTTAATGGAGATGCTCGACGAACTCGAAGACATTCGTATTTATGATGAAGTCAAGAAAAATGACGATGGAAAACGTATTAAATTTTCTGATTACCTGAAAAAAAGAAAAGACAAAAATGCCTAGCTATACCATTCTTTTAACCAAAAAAGCGCAAAAACAACTCGATAAACTTACTAATGATGTTGCTGAGCCGATTATTGAAGCTATCTCAAAACTTGAAAATGAACCAAGACCCAACGGTTATACTAAATTAAAAGGTAGAGATAGTTACCGCATTCGTGTTGGTAATTACCGTGTGATTTACGAAATTAAAGATGAAGAACTTATTATTGATGTCATTGCTCTTGGACATAGAAAAGACATCTATAAGTAAAACGGCATAGCCCAATAACTTAGTTTTTTCTGTGAAAATAAACTCCGATGTGACCCTAAGTCGGTTTACAGAAATCTATAAAGAAGCTCCAATAAAACATAGAGAAATAAACAAATTAGGTTGTGAACTAGCATGCTAAAGCTAAAAACATAGAAATTATCCGAAAAAGCAAAGCTTTTTACCTCTGTTTTGGTCTAATCATTTGATTTGTTCTTTTACCCTCCTACTTTTTTGGTTTACTAGTTTCAAAATAGTTTGGAAAAGAGAGAGTTGAATGAAATATTCGATTAGCTATTGTCTATCAGGTTATTACGAAAATTAGCTTCGCTGCTCCGCCAAAAGTCGGACAGGTACCTTCGGTGGTCGTTCGGTTTTTCTAAAAAAAAATCTGCAATGTTGTAGCGCCGCATAACAGCCCGCTAGCTTCAATATCCAAAAAAATCCAACTAAATTTAAAAAATGAAGTTCATTTGCCTTCATGAATGATATACTTTTTCAACCCATCTTACCAAGATACAAGATTTTAAACTATTTTCGTCGCTCGAAAAATACTGTTTTATGAAGCTACATAGAGAAGGTTATACAATTATTGGAGTTGGGATGCTCATACTTGGGCTTATCCAACTAGGAAATTATTATTTGTATCAATCTACGGGTTGGCTGTGGTTATTTGGTTTAATTTCTTTGGCTGTAGTAGTAATTGCTTATTTGATTGTCCAGTTTTTCAGAATTCCAAAAAGAGAAGTCAATGCTTCAGATTTTGATATTCTCTGTCCTGCCGATGGAAAAGTGGTAGTGGTGGAAGAAGTCGAAGAAACAGAATATTTCGAAGACAAACGAATTCAGATTTCTATTTTTATGTCGCCTCTAAATGTTCATGCTAATTACCACCCAATTTCAGGAACTGTAAAATACGCCAAATATCACCCGGGACTTTTCTTGGTTGCTTGGCACCCAAAAAGTTCAACAGATAATGAAAGAACTACATTTGTTACTCAACACAGCTCAGGTCAAGAAGTGCTTTTTCGTCAAATTGCTGGTGCTTTAGCTCGTCGCATCTGTTACTACATCGATAAAAATGATAAAGCAGAAATTGGTGGTGAATTTGGCTTTATTAAGTTTGGGTCAAGAATAGATTTATTTTTACCATTAGACACGAAGGTAGATGTAAAAATTGGGGATGTAGTCAAAGCTAAGATTACGAAAATAGGGCAATTAAATAGTTAATATATTACCCCTCAATTTTAACTTAAGAAACAGCAGCATAAACATCCTTTTTCCATAAACCATACAACACTATGAATTTTGTTGTATATTTGACAAACAATGATAAATACAACTCTCATGCGTAAAACAATTTTAACACTTAGTCTTCTTTTTATGGTTGGAGCATTTACTTATGTTTCTGCAAACGAATTAAGTACCGTTACTTCTTCAGAAATTAATTTCTCTGGAGGAGATAAGAAGAAAAAAGATAAAAAAGAAGATAAAAGTTCTAGTGAAGAACAAAATAACGCTCAAGGTCAAGCAGAGAAAAAGACTTGTGGTCAGAAAAAAGTGTGCTGCTCGGCTCCAAAGCAATAGTTTCTTTTCTTAACAACAAAGAATTGCTGTTCTTTTGATAGCACAATCGAAAGAATAGATTTTTTTGCGAAAGAATCAATCTAAATGAAACTAATTATCTATAACAAAAAAAATTCACTACTTTTGCGAGAATTTATTTTATAAAATAGGTTCTTTATGTCTCTCCCAAATATCAATGAAGTACGAGAAGGATTAACATTTGATGATGTACTGCTCGTTCCAGCATTTTCAGAGGTGCTGCCCAAGAATGTTCGTTTGAAAAGTAAGTTAACCAGAAATATTTGGTTAAACACGCCATTTTTATCCGCAGCAATGGACACGGTTACTGAATCGAGTTTAGCTATTGCAATTGCTCAGGCTGGTGGTATTGGTGTGGTGCATAAAAATATGTCCATTGAAGAGCAAGCGTTAGAAGTACGTAAAGTAAAACGTTCAGAAAGCGGAATGATTTTAGACCCTATTACACTATCTGAAAACGCTACCGTCGAAGATGCTTTACGTTTGATGAGGGAAAATAAAATTGGTGGAATCCCTGTTGTTGATGAAAACAGATATTTGAAAGGAATTGTTACCAATCGTGATTTGCGTTTCGAAAAGTTGCGTTCAAGACCTATAAGCGAAGTGATGACGAAAGATAAAATCGTTACTACTTCCGATGGAACTGATTTAGCAACTGCAGAAGACATATTACAAGAACATAAAATTGAAAAATTACCAGTTGTTGATGCTGATAAAAAATTGGTTGGTCTAATCACTTACCGCGACATTATAAAGGTTAAAGAACACCCAGACTCATGTAAAGATTCTTTTGGACGATTGAGAGTTGCAGCGGCTGTAGGTGTTACACAAGACACGATTGAAAGAGTGGATGCATTAGTGGCTGCTGGTGTGGATGCCTTGGTGATTGATACTGCTCACGGTCATACTCTTGGGGTAGTCGATAAACTAAAAGAGGTAAAAGCCAAATACCCTGAACTAGAAGTTATTGTTGGAAACATAGCAACAGCGGCGGCGGCAAAATACTTGGTTGATGCTGGAGCTGATGCTGTTAAAGTAGGAATTGGTCCAGGTTCTATTTGTACAACAAGAGTAATCGCAGGTGTTGGTGTTCCGCAAATATCTGCGATAAATGACGTTGCAAGAGCACTAGAAGGAACTGGTGTTCCAGTGATTGCTGATGGTGGTATTCGCTATACAGGTGACATTGTTAAAGCTATTGCAGCTGGCGCCGACTCAATAATGATAGGTTCTATGTTCGCTGGTACGGAAGAATCACCAGGTGAAACAATTATTTATCAAGGTAGAAAATTTAAGTCTTACCGAGGAATGGGTTCTTTAGAAGCCATGGAAAAAGGTTCAAAAGACCGCTATTTCCAAGACTCAGAAGACGATGTTAAAAAATTAGTGCCTGAAGGAATTTCTGGAAGAGTTCCTTATAAAGGTTATTTAAAAGAAGTAGTTTACCAAATTATTGGTGGTCTTCGCGCTGGAATGGGATATTGTGGTGCGTCAACAATTGATAATCTTAAAGGAGCTGAATTTGTACGAATTACTAATGCTGGTATGTTAGAGTCTCATCCACATGACGTAGCCATCACAAGGGAAGCACCAAATTATAGTTTAAAATAATTCAAATAGATGTTACAGTTGGCATGAATTTTTCTATGTCATAAACGAAAACAATAAAAAAGTAATAGTATGAGCAAATTATGGTTGTTAACTGCATTTTTGATTACAGGTTTAATTGGTTTTACACAAAAAGACCCTGTCATTTTGACAATAAACGATAAAGAAGTCAGACAATCGGAATTTCTTCAAGTTTACCTAAAAAACAACAACGACCCAAAATTTGATAAAGCGTCGCTTGATGAGTACATGAAGTTATATAAAAACTTCAAGTTAAAAGTGGCAGAAGCAGAAATGCTAGGCTATGATACAATCCCAAGTTTGGTAAGAGAATTGGAAGGATATAAAAAACAACTTGCGCGGCCGTATTTAGTTGACTCTTTAAAAAATCTTGAGCTTGTTAAAGAGGCTTATGAACGCATGAAGTATGAAATCGATGCGTCTCACATACTTATTCGAGTAGCTGAAAAGGCTGATCCTACTGATACATTAAAGGCTTACAACAAAATCATGGCGTTAAAGAAACGCATTCAAAATGGAGAGGATTTTGTTTCTGTCGCCAGTGGTAAAGACGGTTCTGAAGACCCTTCAGTAGCAGATAACAAAGGAAGACTAGGGTATTTCACCGCTTTTCAAATGGTTTATCCTTTTGAATCAATAGCTTACAACACACCGGTTGGAGAAGTTGGTGGTCCAATTCGAACAAGTTACGGTTATCACTTAGTTAAAGTTCACAACAAAAGACCAGCAAGGGGCGCCATGACAACCTCACATATTATGATTGCTGTTCGACGCGATGCTGACAAAGATGATATTAAAAACGCTGAGAAAAAAGCATGGGAAATTCATCAGAAATTAGTTAATGGTGAAGACTTTACCAAAATGGTAAACCTTTATTCAGATGATAAAGGAACAAAGCAAAAAGGAGGGAAACTTCCTACCTTTGGAACTGGAACGAACCAGCGTATGATACCAGAATTTGAAGATGTAGCTTTTTCTTTAGAAGAAGATTTTGCTTTCTCTGAACCATTTCAGACTGACTTTGGTTTTCACATTGTCCGAAGACTAGACTACACACCTTTTGGCACTTTTGAAGAATTAGAAAAATCTATTAAATCAAAAGTTAATCGGGGTGATAGAGGACAAAGTTCACAACGCTCATTCATTTCAAAACTAAAATCCGAAAACAAATTCAAAGAAAATAGAAAGAAAGGACTTAAATGGTTTAATGAAAATGTAGATTCTACTATTTTTAGAGGTAAATGGGAAGCTCCAGACATGAAGAAAGACAAATGGTTGTTCAGATATGCTGGAAAGCGCTACATGGCTTCGGAGTTTGCATCTTATTTGGAAGAAAAGCAGAAACCAAAGAAAAAGATGAGCATTCCAATTTTTATTGACGAACAATTCACCAAGTGGCAAGAAGAAATGATTCTTGCACATGAGGAGGCTTCTTTAGCAGACAAATATCCTGAATATAGAGCTTTGGTAAATGAATATCATGATGGTGTTTTGCTGTATGAAATTATGAAAGACCTAGTTTGGGACAAAGCAGTTCAAGACACATCCGGAGTTGAAGCATTCTTTGAACAGAATAGAGATAAATACTATTGGGAAGACAGAATAGATGCTGATATTTACTCGACCTCGAAAAGAGATATTGCTGAGAAAACATTTAATTTATTGCAAACCAACGATAGCATTTCTCCAAAAGAAGTAGTTGGTGATATGAATGCTAACTCTCAATTAAATATTGCAGTAAAATCTGAACGTTTCTTAGTATCCAATTTGACCTATTTAGAGGGTAGAAATATTAAGGAAGGGCTAAATCCTACTTTTGAACACGAAGGAACTTTTTACATCATTAACCTGAAAGAGAAGTTACCTTCTATGCCTAAAGAACTCCATGAGGCGCGCGGTGCTGTTATTCAAGACTACCAAAATTTCTTAGAAGAAAATTGGTTGAACGAACTGAGAAAGCGCCACAAGATTACGGTAAATGAAAATGTTTTATACGGACTTGGTAAATAATCTAATGAAAATAGTTGGAAAGGCTGCTTTTTTAGGTAGCCTTTCGTTGCTTTTGATAAATTGTTCTTTTGAAAAGAAAGAAGTTATTGCATCCATAGGAAATTTTGACTTACTAGAATCTGACTTTATAGATTATGTAAATGCTTTTGGTTATTCGGTAGCTGATGAACAAATCCGTCAACAATTTATAGAAGACTGGCTTTTACAGCAAAGTATTAGCATGGAATTGGAGCGAGTTAATCCACAAAAATTAAATGAAAATCGTTTCAAAACAGAACAATCATTAAAACAACTCAACTTGTTTGAACTCGAAAATCATTATTTAGAGCAAAAAGTTGATTCTGTTGTAACTGAGGATGAGATTCTTGCATTCTATAAAGAAAATCGGGATAATTATGTTCAATCAAGTTATATCGTAAAAGCATTGTATATTAAAATTCCAGATACCATCCCTGCAATAAAGTACATCGAACGTTCGTTCATGTTAAAAAATGATAAACAACGAGCAGATATTCAAAAATATGGCAACCTTTATGCTAGTACTTTTTATCTCGAAGAAGATAAGTGGATTTTTTTAGAGGAATTGGTTCGTGATATGCCAATTACGGAAGAGCAAAAAATAGAAATTGTTAAGTCGAAAGGTCAGGCAAAATTTAAAGATAAAAACGATGTGTTTTTCTTAAATGTTCTGGATTTCAGAATAAAAAAGACCACTGCTCCACTCGACTTTGAAAGAGAGCATATAGTTAAACACATAAAAAAAAGAAGAATAAATTCTATTCGAGAAGAAGTAAGACAAAAAATATTGAATGATGTTAAAGCAAACAACAGTAACAGCGATTATTAGTCTCCTACTAATAAATTTTTCCTTTGCGCAACCCATTGGAGATGAAAATCCAATGTCAGCAAAACCTGTGATAGACAAAATTGTAGCACAAGTTGGTGAAAATATTATTTTACACTCTGACCTTGAAGTTCAAAAACTACAAGCAATGAATGAAGGATATACCTTAACAATGGATAGTGATTGCCGCATTTTAGAAGAGATGTTATATCAGAATCTATTGATTCACCAAGCAAAAATAGATAGCGTTGAAATACCTGATGGTCAAGTAGATGCTGAAATGGAAGGACGACTACGTCAAATTGAAGCACAAATCGGAGGTCGAGACAAACTAGAACAATTTTACGGTAAGACTTATTCTCAAATCAAAGATGAATTCAGGGATGTTATTAGGGAAAGAATGATGGCGCAGCGAATGGAAGAAATTATTACCGCCGATATTAAAGTAACTCCGCGAGATGTTAGAAGACTTTTTGAGGAAATACCAACAGATAGTTTACCAATTGTAAATGACCAAATTCGTTTTCAGCAGATTGTAATTTTCCCCAAAGTATCTCAGCGTGATAAAGATGCAACTATAAGTCAGCTTAGAAAGTGGAAAAACGACATTGAAAGAGGTGTAAAAGATTTTGAAGCGGTGGCTCGAGCGCATTCCGAAGACCCTGGGAGTAGAAAGCAAGGCGGAAGAATCCAAGCTAGTAGAGGAATGATGGTTAAACCCTTTGAGGCGGCTGCATTCTCTTTAGCAGTGGGTGAAATTTCTGATGTTGTTGAGACAGAATATGGGTTTCATATCATACAACTACTTGACCGAAGAGGCGATGAATATGAAATTCGTCACATATTAAAAATACCAGAAGTTGACCGTTCAGCTTTTTCTCAAGCAGCAGCACTTATTGAAGAGTGTGCTCGCCGTTTAGACGATGGAGAAATAACTTGGAACCAAGCTGTTCGAGAGTATTCTGAGGATGAAATGACAAAACAGAATCTCGGAATTGTTACTAATCCTTACTCTGGTGAAATGTTCTGGGATATGGAAGCAGTGAAACAAATTGAGCCAGAGTTATTTGCTGAAATAAATAGAATGGATGTCGGTATGATTTCCAGCCCTATAATTTTTCAGGACAGAATGCGCAATAAAGAAGGTGTTCGAATTGTGAGATTGGATGCTAAAACACCTTCGCATCGTGCAAATTTGAAGGATGATTACTCCGTGATTAAAAGAGCTGCTGAAAACAAAAAGAAAGAAGAGGCCGTTGAACAATGGGTAAATGAGCATATTAAGTCTGCTTACATCAGAATAGACCCAAAATTCTCTCGTTGTCAATATCTTTATAACTGGTAATACTTATCTTTACACCAATTGCTAAAATTACATTATGTCAAACGTTCAAGCCGTAGATGATTTGGTACAAAAGTACGAGCTATTAAAAAAAGAAATTCACAAAGTTATTGTTGGTCAAGATGATGTGGTAGATCAAGTTTTAATTTCCATATTTTCAAGAGGTCACTGCTTACTCGTTGGTGTACCTGGTTTGGCAAAAACTTTATTGGTCAATACCATTGCTCAAACCCTTGGTTTGTCTTTTAACAGAATACAGTTTACGCCTGACCTTATGCCATCTGACATTGTTGGTTCTGAAATTTTAAATGAAAATAAAGCATTTGAATTTGTCAAAGGACCTCTGTTTAGTAGTATCATTCTAGCGGATGAAATTAATAGAACTCCACCAAAAACTCAGTCAGCACTTCTTGAAGCAATGCAAGAAAGAAGTGTAACTGCGGCAGGAAAAAAATACGATTTGCCAAAACCATTCTTTGTTTTAGCAACTCAAAACCCTATTGAGCAAGAAGGTACCTATCCCCTACCCGAAGCTCAACTTGACCGTTTTATGTTTAATATCTGGGTGGATTATCCAACTTACGAGGAAGAATTAGCAATAGTTAAAGCAACGACTTCTGATACTTCAACGCAACTTTCTCAAATACTAACAGCAGATGAAATATTGAAATTCCAAACATTAATTCGTGAAGTACCAGTGCCACAAAACGTACTAGAATATGCAGTAAAACTAGTGGGGAAAACTCGAATTAACAGTGAGTTTGCAACTAAATTAACAACAGACTTTATTTCTTGGGGTGCAGGACCTAGAGCTTCTCAGTACCTTATCATTGGAGCTAAATGTCATGCTGTTCTCAAAGGAAAATACTCACCTGATATAGAAGATGTTAAGGCTGTTGCTCATCCAATATTAAGACACAGACTTGTTAGAAATTATAAAGCTGAAGCTGAAGGCTATTCAATGGATAAAATAATTGACGAACTTCTATAATTCGGACAATTTGAGCAATTTATATAGTTTTTTTCGTTTATAATTTGGTGTAAGTTCCGTTTCCATGAAAAAAATTGGTTTGTCCGTCATCTTTTTTGTTCTTTGCATGTCAATGCTTCTAGGGCAAACTGCATTAATTGAAGGACAAGTTGTGGACAAAACTAATCGAGGTGTACAAGATGTATTAGTTTATGTTGACGGAAGCTCTCTTATGCGAACTAAGTCTAATCTAGATGGCTATTTCTCATTAGAAGTAACAGCAAATACAGAAATAAAACTGATTGTTTTTTATGAAGAAATTATTCAAACTGAAAATCTTTTTCTTAATGAGAATGAAGTTTACAAACTAAGTAGAATTAAACTTAGTATTCAAACAGTTTCTGGTTTTGAAGTCAAAGGAAAATCGAAAGACCTTACCATAAATGAACTTCCGATAATTGAAATTCAAAATATCCCAGGGCCGCAAAACTCTGTCGAACGTTACCTTACATTAACAACCGCCGCAACATCGAATAATGAACTCACGAATAATTACAATGTCCGAGGAGGAAACTACGACGAAAATTTAGTTTATGTAAATGGTTTTGAAATTTATAGACCATTTCTAACTCGAACAGGAGAACAAGAAGGAATGAGTTTTATAAACCCTAACTTAGTAAGCGATATTTCCTTTAGTGCAGGGGGGTTCGCTGCAAGATATGGTGACCGATTAAGTTCTGTTCTTGACATTACTTATAGAACTCCCAACGGTTTTCGCGGCTCAGCAGACGCATCTTTTTTAGGTGCTTCATTACATGTTGAAGATGAAGTTAATACTCGTTTTAATTACATGGTTGCTGGAAGATACCAAGACCAAAGTTATGTGCTCAATGCGCTTCCAGTTCAAGGTGCGTACAGACCAAGGTTTTACGATTTTCAACTCTTGACCAATTATGCTGTAACGGAGAACCTGAATTGGTCTGTTTTAGGACATTATTCATCCAACGATTTTAGATTTGCTCCAGAGTCTCAAGATACGCGTTTTGGAACCATCAATGAAACCCTCAGCTTTCGAGTTTTCTTTGAAGGAGAAGAACTTACAAGATTTCAAACCGTTACAGGCGCAACATCACTAAAATGGGATGTCAACCGAAGACTTAACCTAGATTGGTACGCCAGTGTTTTTAATACCGATGAAATAGAAACCTTTGATGTATTAGGACAGTATTTCATCAATCAAGTAGAAACGGATCCAAGTAAAGAAGAATTTGGAGATTCTGTTGGAACAATAGGAATTGGATCGTTTTTAAATCATGCTAGAAATAGACTTTTCGCTACTATTTATCAAACAAGGCATGAAGGACAATACCGATTTCTTAAACTAGACGACGATGGTCTTGACTACATAAATAATGGAACATTGAGATGGGGAGTTTCGGCTCAATACGAAGATTTTGATGATGTAATGAGCGAATGGAGAATGATAGATTCCGCAGGTTTTTCGCTTCCCCAACAACCCACAGACAAAATTGAATTATTTGAAGTCATAAAAGCGCAAAATAGATTGCAAACTTTCAGAGCTTCAAGCTTTGTTCAATTCGATAGAAGCTTTGATAAATACATTGACACCCTCCCAGTAAAAGTTTACAGACGTTATCGAGATGAACTCGGTAAACGAAAAAAAGAAGAAGTTCTTGACACGGTGTATAACGCACGAAGACAATGGGTTGTTAATGCAGGAGCAAGGGCAGGATATACTCATTTTAATGAAGAGTTTTACGCAACTCCTAGGGTGGGTGTAAGCTATTTCCCAAGTGCTTATTTTCTTGATGAAAATGATAAAATCAAAAAAAGAGCTATGCGACTTCACGCATCAACAGGATTGTATTATCAACCGCCATTCTACCGTGAACTAAGAAGTTTTAATGGTCCAATGAACTTAGATGTGCTCAGTCAAAAATCGTTACACTTTGTTGCTGGGATGGATTACGCATTTGAAATGTGGGGCAGAGAAAAACCTTTCAAATACTCAGGCGAAGTGTTTTACAAACATATGTGGGATGTAAACCCTTATCAAATAGACAATGTAAGAACCCGATATTTTGCTATGAATGATGCAGTTGCTTATGCTTACGGTCTTGATATGAACTTACACGGGGAGTTTGTAGAAGGCGTTGAGTCATTTTTTAAATTTGGTGTGCTAAGAACGATGGAGGATTTACTCAACGATGATTTTTACCAATTTTTCAACTCTGATGGTGAGAAAATAATTCCCGGATTTACATTCAATGACACACCAACGGATAGCGTTTTAGTTTCACCAGGGTTTATTCCTAGACCAACAGACCAATGGTTTAATGTTGCCATGCTGTTTCAAGATAATATGCCCGGATTTGAGCAATTTACTGTACAGGTAGGTCTAAATTATGGTTCTAGATTGCCTTATGGTCCACCAGACAGAGAAAGGTATAAAGATACATTAAGACAACGTGCTTACTTTAGAGTAGATATTGGATTTGGCTATGACTTTTTATACGGTAAAACGAAAAAAGAAGATAGAAAAAAGTGGCTTAGACCATTTACTGATGCAAGAATAAATTTCGAAGTATTCAATTTACTTGGAATCAATAATGTTCTTTCGCAACAATGGATTCAAGATACTCAAGGTAGATTTTACGCCATACCAAACTATTTAACTTTTCGACGGTTTAATTTAAAACTAATATTGAGGTGGTAAACTGATTTGGCATTTTGAAGTTAAATTTACACTAAAATAAATTACTGACATAAACTAAAAATTCAATCATGAAAAAGATATATCATTTATCTACTTGTAGCACCAACCAACACATTTTAAAAGAATTAAACATTAAAGATGATGTGGAATTAATCGATATAAAATCAAATTCAATTTCGGAAAAAGACCTTGATTTTGTTAAAAGTAAAATTGGTTCATACGAAGCCATTTTTAGCAAAAGAGCAATGAAATATAAATCTTTAGGTCTGAAAGATAAAAACCTATCGGAAAACGACTTTAAAAAATACATGCTTGAAGAATATACTTTTCTCAAAAGACCTTTTATCATTTTAGATGAAGAAGTATTCATTGGAAATTCGAAATCAACTATTGAAGCTGCAAAAAAAGCCTACCAAAATTTGTAGTTTTCAACATCGGTAATGAAGAACACCATTCTCGCTCATGCAGCATTAATGCTTTTAAACATCCTTTACGGAGCGAATCATTTATTGGCAAAAGGAGTGATGCCTGCACATTTAAGTTCTAATGCTTTTATTTTTTTAAGGGTATCTGTCACCACCGTTTTTTTCGTTTTTCTCTATTTCATCTTTGTACGGGAAAAAGTTAAACGTCAAGACATATTTCTTCTAGCTATTTGTGGCTTTTTTGGTGTTGCATTAAATCAACTATTTTTTTTCAGCGGATTGGAACTGACCTCAGCAATGAACGCAGGAATCATAATGACATCCACTCCAATTATAGTCGTAGTTATGGCGTATTTTATTCTAAAAGAACCTATTACCAAACTTAAAGTAATTGGAATATTACTTGGTGCAATTGGAGCTGTTCAACTCATTACTTTAGGTCGTATTCCTTCATTTGACTCCCCTTTAGGAGACCTATATATTCTAATTAATGCAGCTTCTTTTTCTTTGTATTTAGTATTGGTAAAACCACTTATGTCGAAATACAAACCAATGACTGTAATAACATTTAATTTTATTTTCGGAAGTATTTTCGTTCTACTCTACCCTCCTGTATTAACTGATGTTTTTCAAACTAACTTTTTCGTAATCCCTTCAAACGTCTGGTGGAAAATTGGTTTTGTAGTTTTTGGAGCTACTTGTTTGACTTACCTTCTCAATATTTTCGCATTAAAACATGTAAGCCCAAGTGTCAGTGGCAGCTATATTTACACTCAACCAATTTTAGTGATAATTTTCACTATTTTATTTGCAAAAATTGGCTGGTCAGATGATTATTCTAAATCTATAACAGGAGAAAAAATTATTTATATGTTACTCATTTTTTCAGGTGTATATTTAATCTCTTTGTCTGCCTATCGGTTAAAAAAGAAGAATAAAATGAGAGTTAAAGATTAATATTGGTCGTCGAGTTTATTGATATGCTAACACCCTAAAATCCCATTTCGCCCTCGATACAACACTCATTTCGACAAGCTAATGCATCGCCTATCGTCGCGTCACTCGGTCTCCATTGTCTATATGTCTAACGTCTAA
>SKGS01000232.1 GCA_007117355.1 Lishizhenia sp.
ACGACCTATACAGATCGTCTTTCAGTACCTCGGGCCGGAATCGAACCGGCACGCCCGAAGGCACAGGATTTTGAAGACGAACGCACGCTCCTCGACCCGTCAAAACACCTTGTTTTTCAATGCTTTTTTTCCTGAGGAGGTGAAACTGCGCACCTGAAAGTGCACACCTGATTTAAACTTATAAGTGTGTTCCTTACTCATAAATCACCTTTTTATGAGGGCTTTTCATATTTAGGTCTCATACACTAATTTGTGTTTAGTTAAATCATCAAACCTTCTTATCCAAAAGATACGTAACAACACTATCCCAATCGGCAAAGCTATCGGTGCCAAAGTGGATATGTTCTCCTTCGAATTTATCGACACCATTTTTCAAACGGTCATCAATTAGAAAATCACCTTTATTTAGGTGCTTGTTGTGTGAAAGAATAAGCCGTTTTCTAGCTTTCTCTCCTAAGTATTTTTTTACCCAAACTATTTTATCTGACCAAGCTGTTTCATTCTCCCATGGGGCAGTTGATAGAATATACGTATCAAAGTTGTTAGACAATTGCTCGAAAGCTTCCAAAGCACCTTTCATGGGGTCCATCAAACCAAAAATACCGGGTACTTCATCTAATCGGCCTTCGTATTCTTTTATAGTTTCTTCGCTGAGTTGATCGATTCCTGTTTGGAAATCCACCAAGACACCATCCATATCGATGTATAAAATTTTCATTGACTATCTTTTATATTGCAGTGATGTATGTTTTAACTTCCTCAATAGATTTAAAATGTTTCATTGGATTGTTAAAAGGTGGACTGTCACTAGTTTGAGGACTCAATATTTCCATTTGATGTTCATCCTCTCCTACCACTTCATTCACCTTGAAATTACCTGAACCTCTAAAGTTTAAAATTATCGCCTGTGCACCAGGAATAAGGCAAATCTGTAAACCTGTCTCTTCACTTTCAAAAAAGTCATGTCGATTCAAACGCATTTTAACTTCTTTTCCAGCTAATAAACTTTCAGGACAAAGTCCATTCCAATGTAAAGAAATATCCATATTAAAGTTTTTTAGAATCTAAAGCACTTCATTCCAAAAATCCAACCAAGGCTCCTCTTTCCAATGTTTGGCTGCAACCCCACTTGTATTGGGTAAAACATAAATTTGAACTCCATTGAATAATCTAGGAAATTTGCCATAATCAAATTCTGGTGCTATACTGTTCAAATACTTGCCAGGTCTTTTAGTAATTTCATTTTTATCAATATACTCCAAAAACCAACCTGCTGATGTCTTACCATTAAATGCAATAACATCAGGTTTATTGTTGGATTTAAGGTAGTTGACGAAATCATCAACACCGCTTTGAACCATTGCCAAATCTTCTTTTAAATCTTTATCCTTGGGTACAATTTTATCAAATACCAATTCACAAAATCCTACCCCAGTTTTTTGGGAAAATGAATTAAACTCTTCCGGTTCATAACGAATACCGTGCTTGCTTCTTTCGATTAATCCCCAGAATTTTTCTTTAGATTGAATATAATAAGCATTTTGCTCTTTCGATTTTGAAGTACCTACAATTTGTATTTTTTCTTTTGACATAATCAGTTGTTTTATTTCATAATTAATTTCTAAGATTACCATCCTCACTAATCGAGAAAACTTTATATTTTTCAATTCCAAGCTTAGAGTCGAACAACAACCCTGTCAGCACTCCACCATAGCCACATTTCGTATTGATATTAATCCCTTTTGACTTAAATGTAACTTTATCACAAGGCAAATGGCCGTGTATAAATGGCTTTCCCTTCCAAGTTGGTTTGAAGTCATAGTTCCAAATCAATTCCTGTAAAGATTTATCTTCGATACGTTCATTCGTGTCTCTGAGGATAGCATGGCAATAAATAAATGCTTCATCTTCATAGTAGCTTAAAGTTGCTTCCAAAAAGCCAATAATTTCAGCACGTTCCAAATCATTGAGTTGATTCAATTCTTGTAAAGTTTTTGCGCAATCAATGTAACTGAATAAATAACGATTTAGCGCTATTTCTTCATCCTGCAGTTTGGCCTTATCCTGCAGCAAATCCAATAACATTTGGTCATGATTCCCTCTAAGAAAGATCCAATCAGGATGAGATTCCTTTGCTCTTATAAGTATACGCAACGTTTCTAAGGAAGCAGGCCCTCTATCAACATAATCTCCTAAAAATATAGCCTTACAAGCTAATTCTTCAGCTATAAGGATTCCTTGTTTAGCTGCTGCAGCGCATCCATGTATGTCTCCAAAAACGAGTGTGTTCAATTGTTTGTTTTATTCAAAGTTTGCGAATACATCCACTAAGAAGGCATAAAAGGTCTGTCCATTAATCGTTTCCTTAATCTTTTCCAATAATTCACTATCTACTTCACCATCCACGCCATCAAAATCTCCATGAAAATTAACGTCCCACGTTTCGGATATATTACCTTGGAGCGTGTATTGACCAATAAAGGAATTGAACTCATGATAATTTGCGGGAATTGAAGCATGCCAAGTTCCTATATAGGTTTCATACATTTCATCGCCTCCATTTTGATAATCATCTCCATCCAAGTATGAATTTCTCACAGGAAGAATTCTATTATTCTTTATATCTACAATTAATTCATAATGCGTAGCTCCTTCTTGCTCCATCATAGATTCTGGAGAATTGGTAATCAAAAAACTTAGTATATCCGTTTTACCCTTTAATCCCTCAAAATGATCTTCAGACAATTCGATTGCCCAATCAACATTAAATTCATCAATTCCTACATAGCGCATGTAGCCATTAAGGCAACTATTATCAGAACCAACCGAAGACGCTTGATCAACTGCTCCTGATGACTTAATCAATTTCAATCCTGTATTTGCATACAATTCATCAATCATAGCTGAATCCGACAAGTCAAGATCTTTCAATTTCTCGGGGGTTTCGGTTAAGGCTCGCAGTTTTCTCTTGGGGCCTGCAACATTACCACTCAAAGTTAGAACCGAATAATCGCCTTTCAATTGATTCAACAGTTCTTGAACCGTCATATTGGTTTTAATTTTTAATGTCATAGTTTTATATTTTCTCGAAAATAATACAAATGAATAAAATAGCAATAATTTCTTAGTGATTTTCCTACTCAATAATCCTATTTAAATCAACACGCTCCAGAAACTCCCTCATCTTCTCAAACCGATGATTGGTACCATAATGGTAAATTTTATGAGGCACTTGTTCTTTTTGTAAATAGCTCAACAAGGCTGAAAAATCCAATAGTTCATCGTTTTCTGCTAAATGGAGGGAATAATTATTGCTTTTGTAGTTTTTCAAGTTTTCATTAACGAAATCTTCCATTTCCTTCAATTGATCGATGTATTCTTGTTGAAAGAACCATTTCTCATTTGTTTTAAAATTGGTTAACTCTTGATTCAGTGCTCTTTTCAAGGTAACGGAAGGATTCCAGCTGGGGTTAATCGAATGAACAATTACCTGCTCATCCTTAAATTTCGCACGAAAATAGTTGGCATAAAAACCGCCTAATGAAGTCCCCATCACATAAACTTTACCCGATTTATGCTGTCGGATTAATTGGTTGATTTCACGAATAGCTTTTAGCGGCTCAGTCGCTAATTGAGGAGCAATGAGTAAGTAGTCATCCTCAAGCTGTTTTTCCTGAAGGTATTGTTCAATAACTTGCGCTTTATTCCCCGGTGCGGAGTTGAAGCCGTGCAATAAGATGATGGTGTTGGGTTTGA
>SKGS01000260.1 GCA_007117355.1 Lishizhenia sp.
ATTCAAACTTTTTCAAAAAATCCTTGCGGTTCACCCTAGATACAGGCACTTCAGACCTGTCTTTCATGGTGACAATTAAATCTATGTTCTTATCATATTTGTCTATAAAGTTCAAATTAATAATATGAGAGCGATGACAACGAAAGAAATTTGGCTCACAAAGTTGTTCTTCAAACTCTTTTATGTTTTTTGCAACCAAAAGTTTTCTTCCATCTGTTAAATAGAAGGTGGTATAATTTTTATCTGATTCACATCTTATAATTTCTGATAAATTAACCACATGAGAAAAATCAATATTTTTTAGAACTAGCTTTTCGTTTGACACTGGAAGTGTTACCTTTTGGTTTTGATAAATCTTTCTATAAGCTTTAAAGACAGCTTTTTTTAATTCGTCTGAATCAATAGGTTTGAGCAAATAATCAATAGCTGCATTTTTAATTGCTTGAATTGCATAGGACTCATGTGCTGTAATAAAAATAACGTCAAAAGAAGGGTTGCC
Source organism: Lishizhenia sp. (assembly GCA_007117355.1). Lineage (GTDB taxonomy): Bacteria > Bacteroidota > Bacteroidia > Flavobacteriales_D > Crocinitomicaceae > CSBr16-161. The sequence goes on from SKGS01000260.1 coordinate 500, forward strand.
CAACAAATCCAACAAATCGAACCCTGTGCCATCCGAAAGCTGAATGTCAAGCAAAAGTATATCAGGGTGAAATGTTTTAATTTCTTCCATTGCCGAAATTACGCTATCTGAACTATCATTTATTTCTATTTCAAAAGGGAAGTCTAAACTTCTGATTATTCCAGAAATCAACCTCCTAGTGGTTTTCTCATCATCAACAACTAATATCTTTAATTTGTCCATCCGTTCTCCAAGTTTACTTTTCTAAAATTTTTAAGTTATTAAAAGCTCTGTTAAAAACTCCTATTTGATTATATTTTGTTTTCTTCCTTTATATATGGTACTACTATCTTAACCTCGGTTCCTGTTTTAGCTTGTTTATTCAAATTATCTATTTGCATGGATGACTCGAACTTATATTTTTGATTGAGTAACTCCAACCTTTGATTTGTAATCTCTGTAGCTAAACTAGTATGTTTCTTATTTCTTCTATGTTTTTGAGCATTTTGATAACCGATTCCATTATCGCTTACGACGAACTCAATTTCTTTCAGGCTTATTTTACACAATATAATCACTTCTCCATTTTTAATTTTGTCAAGCTGACCATGCTCAATTGCATTTTCAATAAATGGCTGCACTAGCATAGGTGGCGTCATGACTTCGGATAAACTCAATCCATTTCCCTCTATTTTTATTTGATATTTGAATCGACCTTCAAACCTTAGTTGTTGCACCTCAAGGTATCTCTCCAATATTTCAAGTTCAATTGTTAGATTAATAAACTCTTTCGATGCATGTTCCAAAATTAAACGCATGAGTTTTGAAAAGTTTACTAAAAACTTTGAAGATGCATTCACATCGTTTTCAAATATATAACCTTGAATTACAGACATGGCATTAAAAATAAAATGTGGATTCATTTGCCCTCTTAATACCGCATGCCGCAGCTCAACTTCTCTTTGATTTCGTTTTAATTGAGTTTGTTTCATTTTTAAATTATAAAACACAATAACGAAAGCAACAATTATGAATAAAATAATTGAAACATAAATGAGCTGTCGATTTCTCAATTGTTCATTTTCTAGTTTATTAGCTTGAAATAATTTTTCCTTATTCGCTCGTTCAATTTCATTTTGTTGTTCCGAAATTAACTTCTCTTTCTGTTCTGTTTTGTATAAAAAATCAAGCTCGTCTATCCTGTCTTTTGCCTCTTGGGTCTTGATGCTGTCTTTAATCTTATTTGATTCTCTAAGGCTTAAAAAAGCATCTCTGTAATTTCTATTTGCCAAAAACCATTTTGACCTCAACTCATTAGTCCGAAGTAAACCTGAAGCGTCATTGATTAACTCTTGATATTTTAAACAGTCATCTAAGTGTTTTTTTGCTAAATCAAATTTGTTTGTTTCAAGAAATAATTGTGCGTAAAGAAAAGATGTCCTTGCAACAAAAAAAGTGTCTTCAAGCTCTATAAAATAGTCGCTTGCAAGATTGTAACTATTTATAGCCAAATCATATTGACCGATAAGAAAATATGCCTCACCAAGTCTTTTTTGGATCCTTGCAATGGTGTTAATATCTTTGTTTTTGTACAAATAAATCAAAGCTCTTTGAAAAAAATCAATTGCTTCATTTGGCTGGTTTTGAAGTAACCTAATGTATCCAATATTCGCTAAACCCAGCGCTTGCAACCTTGTATTCCCGAGTGCTAAGGCTTCGTTTAGGGTGGAAATATAAGCCTTCTCAGCAAGTTCAACTTTATCAAGGTCTAAGAGTACATTTCCTAAAAGGTTACTTGTTTTTGTTTTAAGATATAAATACTCGTTTTCATTTGCCCAATCTAAGGCTTCTTGGTAATTCTCATAAGCACTTTGATATTGATGTTTGCGTTCATAAATTTTGCCTATAAGCTGATAAGAAAAGCCTCTAATTAAAGGGTCGAGATTGCTTAAATTATGAATAAGTAAATTTAATACTGAATTATAACTTCTATTAAGTATTTCATTTCGAGCATAAACAACGATAGCCCTACCTTTAATATTTTCTTGTTCATGATTCAATAACTTTTTAACTTCTTCTAAATCTGAACTATTCAAAGTATTTCCATATAATAATTGACTTTCCGCATAGTTCAAAAGAAAAAATATTCCGTTACTCTTTTCATTTTCTAATTGCGTTAAATTTTTTGCATCTAATTGATTCAGACTATTGCGAAAAAGAAATTCAAAATAAAGTAAATCATTCTTTTCCTCTTTAGATAAAACTTCAGAAGAAACTGATCTTAGCAAAGAGTCTAAACTTAAATGACTTTCTAAAAAATAGTTTTGTAATGTTTCGTAAGTTTTCGACTGACTTTTTAAACAATAGCTAAAAAACACAGATAATAAGAGTAATAAAATTGATTTATTTAGAAAGTGTGTTTTCATTTAGATTGGCGTTCTAAGAAATCAAATGTACTGTTTTTAACCAATGATAAAGCTCAATTAATAAAAGAAATAATGATAAAATGATAAATAGTTTAAAAAATAATCCCAAATTTGAACTAGAATTAAAGATTTCAATTTACTAAATATGGCTAAAATTTTATTTCCGACTGACTTTTCAAGTGCTGCAGAAAATGCTTTTCTGAATGCATTATCTTTGGCTAAAAAGATCAATGCTGAGCTTATTTTATTGCATGTTTACGAGTTGCCAGAACTTGGTAGAGCTTTAAAAACAACTACTCGCGAAGTGTATGAAATGATGGAAATGGAGTCCTTTGAAGCGTTTAAAGAAGAAGTGAAAAAATTACGGGAAATTGCTTCATTGAATGGCTATTCTGATATATCATTTTCTCATGAAATGATGGAAGGTGATTCAATTTATCGCATTAATCAGGTGGCTGAAAAATACAAGGTAGATTACATCGTAATGGGGACAAAAGGAGCCACCGGACTTAAGGAGATATTTCTTGGTTCGGTAGCATCAGGTGTAATTGACTCTGCCGCTGTAGATGTAATTTGTATTCCTGAAAGCACCAATCATAAAACTACCCTAAATAAGGTGGCATATTTAACTAATTATCAAAAAGAAGAGCAAACTGGATTTAAAAAAATAGGCGATTTTGCTAAAATGTTTAATGCCGAAGTTTTATGTGTCCACTTCGATGGTGATGATTCTTGTGAAAAAGGTGAGGAAATGGAAGCTTGGAAATCAAAAGTTGATAGACCTGACGTAAAATTGAGCTATCACGTACTGAAAGGCAACGATTTTGAAAAAGAGTTAATTCGATTTAATCAAGAAAACAATATTGACTTAATAGCAGTACAGCCAAGAAAGAAAAATATTTTTGCTCGCTTATTCTCTAAAAGTGTTTCTAAATCAATTGCTCATCATTTAAATGTGCCATTATATACATTTCCTAAAATTTAATTTGGTCTTAAACGTTTGAAAATTCAGTTACTACATTTTGAAGTTTGACTTTAACAAGTATAGAACGTTTAATAAATCGCATAAAACGTTTTACCGACTTATTTTTTATGTTGCTATTTTAGGATTATTGTTTTTGTGGATGAATAGAAACACTAACCAAAATGTGTCCAAGCAGAATGAGTTCACCTTTGAAATAGACACGATAAATACAAATTATGATTGATTTACATTCCGATGAATACTTCATGCAACAAGCCTTAAAACAAGCAAAAAACGCCTTTGAAGAAGACGAGGTGCCAGTTGGAGCAGTTGTTGTCTGTAATGGTCAAATTATTGCAAAAGCACATAACCTTTCTGAGCGATTAAACGATGTTACCGCACATGCAGAAACGCAAGCTATTACAGCCGCATCAGAGTTTCTAGGTGGTAAATACCTCAAGGATTGTACGATTTATGTAACGCTCGAACCCTGTACAATGTGCGCTGGAGCACTATACTGGTCTCAAATAAAAAAAGTAGTGTTTGGCGCTTACGATGCTAAAAGAGGAGCAGGACGTTTTGAGCAAATTTATCATCCTAAAACGGAGGTAATAGGCGGTATTCTAGAGGTAGAATGCCAACAATTATTAAAATCTTTTTTTGAATCAAAAAGACAAAACTAGTTTAATCCCTGCTCGTTCTCCACCTTCTTTCTTCCGTTGAGTCAACAATATAACCTTTTTGGTTTGCCTCACCATCAACAGCAGATTGCATAAAGCCTTTTTCGTCTTGCATTTGTTCATAATAAATCTGCTCGTAATCTTTAATGTATAATGCGTCGGGAACAACATTCGTTTCGAAAAAGAACGTGTGGTATTTATCTTTAGTATTTGCAACCAACGTAGTGTAAATTCCTACATGACCAATATTTTTATTACTATTAAACTCTAGTTCAATTACACCAAAACCACCTGGGGCAATAGCTCTGGGGAATTTAGCTGTTGTACATCCACAAGAGGGTAAAACATTAAATATTCGCAACGGTGAATCACCTGTATTTTCTACTTTAAACACAATTGATAAAGGCTGACCTTGAAGAACTGGAAAATACTTTCTGTAAGGGTCTTCCACTTCCAAAGTTGTAAGCTGCTGAATATCCTCTGGAGAAGTTGAACAAGCTAATAATAGTAATGACAAAACAAAAGCCTTAGAAACAAGTGATATTCCTTTACTGAAAAATGTATATTTTGATTGAACCGTCATTATTATTAATTTATCTTATTCCACTTTACTTCATCAACTGCAATTGAGAGCCGCTTAAACGCTTTTTGCTTTATAAGCTTTACTTTCACATCTGCGTTTGAAGGAACATTTAGTTTAATGGTTTCCTCATGCCTTGCGAGGCTTTTATTTTCTTTTGATTTATCTACATCAAATTTAAACTCTTTTCCGTTAATTTCCACAATTATCTTTTGTGGCAAATGTATTCTATGCCTTGGTTGGTGCAAAAAGCTTATAGAAAGTTCATAATTTCCATCTTTTTTATTTTCATTATCGAAGCCAATTGCTAATTGTTCCCCTGAAAATATCATCCAGTTGTTAAAGTAATCATAAAACCCTAATGCACCATCTGTTAAAACTGAAGGGTCAGAATATTTCTCATCTAAATCAGAATAAACTTTTATTTTTTTACCTGCCAATTCATTCTCGTAAGGTTGCCCAATGACTAATTTTCTCCAATTTCTTTCATAATCAGCAACAGAAAGCAAAGACTCATTTAAATGTTTGACCTCATTCAGTTTAACATGTTTTTTCCATTTTACTAAAATATCTAACACCTCGTCTTTTACTTTCCATAGATTTGACTTTCCTGATGCCTCCAAATATCCAAACTCATTAATCCCATTGATTCTAGAAAGTTCAAGCTGTTGATAATATAAGGCAGTAAAAATAGGGGAAAGCATCATTTGCTCTTCTTTTGAAGCTTTCATGGATTGTTCCTCTAGTTTCATAACAAACCTCCACAAACTTTCTTCATCTAAATATTTTCTTTTATCTTGATTCCAACCACCGTAAAAATCCAAAGGGCGATTACTTTTAAAAGCTTTATCTTCACACTCCATATAATACTCCAAAATCACATTTGCTGTTGTTGGATACATTTCTTTTAAATAAGTATTCATCAAATCATACACATCTAAAAATGGGTCTTGAAGAAGTTGTGAATAAACAAAAGCCTTTAACGGAGAAAAAGCTGCAAACATTTCCTCTGTTCCATGCAGAAAAACTCCAGTAATACCATTATTAGCATACCATTGTAAATTTTGTTGCGTGATTAAAACTGTTGGGTAGGAGCTAAAATAATTATCAAAATGAATAGCATATTCCCATAAATATATATCATTTGTAATGCGTTTCCATTTTTGAATATCAGAAAGGACTCTATTCCTAACGGGTGAATTTGCAAGTACAATCCCTTTAGGATAATCCATTGTACTAAGCATCACACCTGTGTTTTTTTCAAGTTTAAACTTTGGCGGGTTTCTAGTCGATATGTAAGCAGTACTAAAGAACTTAAACTCGGGAAATGTCTTGGCTAATTTATTCACTAAAGTAAAAACCGCCGGGCTGGCATCTGAGTTGGTGTTTCCAAGCCTTTTACATTGCTCACAAATACATACCATATTGTTATCTTGAGGCATAATCATGAACTTATTTTGCTCAGGGTTTTCTATCTTATTCGCTTTTATAAAACGGATTAACTCTTTTTCCAACTCTGAACTTGAAAAGCACAATTGATCCTCATTAATCTCACCTTTAACAGTGGCTAGCATTTCTTTTGTCACTTTTATCGCTTTAGGAATATTATGTCCCCAAATACCCCAAGCATTTTCAATTCCATCTACAAAATGAAAATCTTTAAACCCATTTACATATGTTTCTTTAAAATATGGTGCGCGATAATCAAATGTGGGGGGGGGCACCGTTTTCACAAAACCTGAAGGCAGTTTTATATTCTGCAATTTTTCAGTGCTTATTTGTTCCAGAGGATACTTTTTCAATTCATAAATAAAAAAGTAAACAATGGCTCTTCTCCATCCCTCATCTGAGTTTGAAAAAAAAATTAGACTATTTGCTTTTTGCTGAATACGAAAAGCTAAAAATGTTAAATTTTTGTCTCTTTTAAATACTATAGATGGCAGCTCTTTATTGCTTTTATTTTGTTTAAGTTGCGGGGCATAACCAGTTAGTTTTTCGAAATTGGATGAAAAAAAAAGAGCTAATTCATCACTTTTTTCCTCAAAAACAAGTGAAGGCTTAGTTTCTGCATTATAAAGAATCCAATTTGAAGGCTGGGCAACAGAACAAGCTGAGGTAAACAAGACAATCGCTATGTAAATCAGGCGCATCATTATATTGGTCTTAGAATTTATGGCGTACGGTCACAAATACATTGTACATATTAGTTATTCTATCCTCAAGTAATCTAAAACTGTACCAATTCCCCATTATCCCAGCACTTGTTCTGTGTGAAAAGTGGTGAAAATACCCAGCGCCTACCATTGTATTTATGTAAGAAAGAAATGTATTAACTTGAAAATCTATATTTTCTACCTCTGGAATAGTTCCTACTGAAGCTTGAGCTAGAATATAGTTTCTTCCATTTCTAAGATAAAACCTTGATTGAGCTAATACATTATTATAAAAATTTTGCCAATCCGTTGCAATATTTACTCGTAAGTTAAACCAAACGTCGTTAAACGTTTTCTCTGCTCCAATAGTACCCATCCATAAATTTCTACCGCCAAAAAAATTGAAATATTTTAGACCCAACTCAGCCGTCCAGTCATTATTTATTGGCTCATAAAAGCTAAAGCTCGCTTTAAATCTCGGAAAAAATCTATTTGCTATACCCGCTGATGCTAAAAAGGATGAGTTGTTTCTTAGTTCCCGATACCAATCAGCCTCAAGCTGTAAACCAATTGCTGTTGCTCTAGCGGCATAATTTAATCTAGCTCCAAAAATATTTTTCCCTACAAACCGATTATATTCTATTGATGCAACTGATGTAAGAAGCGGAATAGAATCAGTACGAGCATTTAAATAACTAATAATTATTTGATTCTTTAATAAAAGTGATGCTATATAATCAATTAAGTCTCTATGTTCATCTACTCGGTTACAAGGCGGAATATACATTTTGTAATACTCTAAAGCGAGTTCATACTCCTCCATTTTTTCATAAACAACTCCTTTTTTGAATATAAATTCATTGTGAGAAGGGTGGTAATAGAGCGCAGTATCTACCATTTCCATTGCATTGTACAAAGAGTCTTCCGCTAAGTATAAATTTGTAAGCCTCATTGGTGCTAGTGAATCACTTGGTTTGATACTTAGTATTTCGTAATAAGATTTTTTTGCTTCCCTTATGTCATCATCCTCTTCTAATTCCTTTCCTTTTTTATACAACTCTTCGATGTAAGCACCTTTAATTTGACTGTTATAAGGATAATCTTCTCTTAATTCAGAAAGCATTGCTAGCGCATCATCTGTTTGGCCAGCTTGAGAATAGATACCCGCCAATTTTAGGCGAAACTCTCTATCATTAGGAAAATAAACTAAAGCCGTTTCAGCTACATCCATTGCTTCTTCAAACTTTTTTTGTTGTAAACGAGCACTTATCGCATAAGCGTAGGCGAGTCTGTTCCTACTGTTTTTTGAAACTTGATAGTCGGCTACCTCTGCCATTTTTTCAAACTGCTCATCTTCCTGTAAATACTGTATATACTGAATAGAAAGTTCATCTACAACATCCCCATAAATGGGTTTTTCAGGATAATTTTCTTCATAATAAAGCGCCATTTCATAAGCTGTATCAAAGTCCTCTTTCGCTGCATAAGCATCAATTTTCCTCATTACATAAGAAGGATCGTCAGGATATGTTTCCATTAGTTCAGTTGCAATATCCAATGCCTCGTCGTAATTGCTTTGAGCCATATAGATTGAAAATAAACTTTGTTTAGCCGAAACACCATAATCTGGATGATTTTGAAGCGCCAAAAAAACAGGTAAAGCCGATCTATAATTTTTTTGCTCTAAATCAAGTTTTGCCTGCTTGTATTGATATAGCTCGTATTTGTAAGCAATATCATCATCACCTGGGTAAAGCCTATATAACTTAACTAAAGTTGCTCTTTCTCCTTCTTTATTCTGCTGTAACTCATAAAGGTAAAGTTGTTTTGAGAGCAACTCTTTTGAATTAGGGTTTGACCTTAAGCCTTCTGTTAATAAGTCTTGAGCCGCACCATAATAACCTCTTGCTAAAGCCGTATTTAACAAATAATTATACGCCTCTCTGTTCGTTCTATCTCTAGAGTAAAGCTGTCCATATAATTCATAAGGATCTGAGTTTCTGTGATATCTAGCTGACTCAGACAAAAGGTAATTTAATAACATAGTATATTCTGGAGAAGGGTTAGTCGCCAACTTCATTTTCACGGCATCAATGGCACGATTGTAATCTTGTTTTTGTTCTAAAACACCAACCTTTTTCTTAAATATAGCTTCACTCTCTGGTAGGTAAAATAATCCTTTATTAGCTGTTTCAAGCGCCATGTCATAATTTCCTATTTTTATGTAGGCATTAATTAAACTCAAATAAAGCTCTTCATCATCCATGGTTGCAACTAGTGCATTTTCATACTGCTTAATTGCCTCCTTCATATCTTGATTCTTTGAAGCTCTAAGCGCTTCTTCTTTTAATAGGTTATTGTACATTGCTCTAACCTCTTCATCTTCTGGGAAAATATGATAAAGCCTTTTTGTAGCTCTTTCTGCCTCTATTCGGTTGTTCATTAGTTGATACAACGTGATTTTACGCATCCATAATGTTTTCGCGTAAGGCGTAATCTCTAGCAATTCATTAGCATAACATACCGCACTAGAGTAACGTTCTGTTTGTGTTTCAATATTTAATAAATAATGCCTCGCATCCACCCGCTTTGGACTTTGCCTTAAAACGTCAAGGAGAACTATTCTTGCTTCTTCCAATCTTCCAAGCTCCATATAACACTTACCAAGATACTCTTTGATATCCATGTCTAATGGTGTTTGCTTCAGAGCAATTTCACAATACATTGCGGCTTTCTCAAAGTTTAAGTTTTCTCCCTCCTGTTTAGCTAAAGAAAATAAATCTTCAGCACCTAACTTTTGATCTTGTGCATATAGAAAACCAAAGCTAAACATAATGAGGATGAGCAATCCCCATTTCTGAAAGTTCCATTGCTGGAAATATTGCGCTATTTTAATACGTTCTAACATTCCTAAATTATGCTGCTTTCTTTTTAGAAGAATCTACTCCTTGTCGTGTCATTGCTCCCCACTCCATTTCTTTAGATGTAAAATAATTAAAGTATCCTCTAAGTGCAAAAAATACTAACATAGGGTGGTAAAAGAATGGTTCAAGAAAAGGTAAAATCCATAGTGATAAATTCTCTCTCATGGTTCGATATTGCCGCTGCACATAGTTGTCTAAAAATATAACAAGTGTACCGATAAATATACCAAAAGAATACGAATAAAGGAAAATATAACCCGCTGTATCCCAGTTAACATCTCCTTTAAGTAAAATAAAAATAAAGTATAATACTCCTAAAAACTCAATTATGGGAGCTAAGAACTCGTAAAACAAATTCGCAGGAAAAACGATTAAGCCTAATTTCTTATATTTTCTGTTGAAAAGAATCTTTCTGTGTACAAAGTACATTTGTGCTAATCCCGTAGCCCATCTCACCCTTTGACGCATTAGAATTTTCGCATTAGGAGGCCCTTCCGTCCAGCAACAAGATATAGGAATATATTCGATTTTATACTTTTCATTGTTATTTAACATTAAAGCAACAACCTTAGTCATCATATCCATGTCCTCTGCATGAGAGTCTCCGTCATACCCACCTGCACTTACCGCGATTTCAGTTTCATAAAGACCTAGCCCCCCCGAAATATTAGGAACACAATTTATTAAACTCCATCCCATTTTTCCAAACAAATAGGCTCGCATGTACTCTAACTCTTGAAATCTTGGAATAAATCTTTTTGGCGGCTTTACTCTGGTAATAACACCCTCTTCTACATCACAACTATTTGACATTCGAAGCGTTGCACCTACACCCACTACCTTTGTTTTTGAGTTCAAAATAGGTTTAATCATTTTTAGTAGTGTGTTTCTCTCCAAGATGCAATCGACGTCTGTACATAAAAAGTAAGGATATTGAGAAGCGTTAATTCCAGCATTAGATGCGTCGGCTTTTGTTCCACCATTTTCTTTATCAACAATAGTTAGTTTATCATATTTGGGATTGGTGGATTTAAAAATTCTTTTAAATGGTTTTGTTTTAATACGCTCAACATAAGCAAATGGTGTCTCAACTAATTCAAATTCTTCAATAAGTAAATCCAGTGTTTTATCTTTACTACCATCATTTACAATTACCACTTCAAACAATGGATAATTCAATGTCATTAAGGATTTTACATTTACAATTATAGTCTTTTCCTCATTGTAAGCAGGAGCGATAACCGAAATCCCAGGTGTTAGAGGGGAAGAAAGCAACATGTCATCATCGAATCTTGTGTTGTATATTTTATATCTCTTAATTGCCATGAAAGACAATATTCCTAAGAATATATACAAGAAGAACATTGACGTTGCATAAAAAAATATGTAATATTCAAAGAAATTAAAAGAGGTGGACATACATTAACAATTTTGTTCTTAACTCACTAAACCTTGCACAAGCCCTTCTAACCCTCTTCCTTTTGAAGCTTCGACTCCGTCAACATTAAGTTTTTCATTTTTACTGATTTTTTCAACTCTCTCACGTAAATCAGACTTAATCAGTGGATTTTGAACATGCAAAAGAATCATTTTATCAAAACCTTTTTCTTCTTTAAGTTTTTGCTCAAAATAAGCTTTACCCTTAACTCCGTAAAGATACAAAACTTCGGCAACAAGCATTTTAGAGTTAGAATTAGTTGATGATTCATATGAGTTTCTCAAGAATGTAAACGCTCTTCCTGTTTGGAGATACGCTATTGCTTCTATAATCGCATCTTGACACATAGTTGGCTGGTAATGGTATATTTCCATTAACTTAGGTTCTACTTGTGTGTATCTCATTCTACCCAAAGCTAATATTGCTTCCTTTCTTACCTTGTGGTCTTCATGAACTAATAATTCAACTAGCGTTGGTGCTGATGTTCTTTGATCAAAATGAGCAATCATTTTTGAAAAGAATATAATCTGAGTTGGTTCTTTAGAATATTTAATCCACTTACTAAAGTCCGGAAGAGCGTCGATGTGATGAATAGAAAACTGCTGCATCAATACAATTTGATCCCAGTCATTTAGTATAGCTCCAACTTCTTGATCGAAAAACTTGAACGGGTCATTTTTACTTACACCCATGTAAGAACTTCTTGATTCTTGTCTCATAGTAAAATCTTTACTATATGTATGAGGTAGAATTTTGGAGTCAGAAATTGTCAACTCCAAATGAGAAAGCGTTTGAAATATGCGAAGTCTTGTTTTCTTATCTGAAAAGTCTAATTTTGACTCAAGTGCACCAATAACATCAAAAGCACTTACTATTTTATCAAAATTAACAGCATCTCGATAAGATCTGTCTTCTTTAATTATTTCTTCTAACGCACCAACAATGGATCTAAAGCTTCGTTTTGTTAATTTTCCAACTTTAAACTCAAATTGTTCTAATATATCAGATTCATTCCATTCTAAATCGTTATCCAGCACTTCAATAAAAAACTCTTTAATTCGAGACTGAACTTTCTTGATTTGTCTCTCACGAAACTGTTTTTTTCTTCTAACTAATGTCAAATTAGTGTAGATGGCAATTCCTAGTATAGAATTAACTGTAATAAAAAACACAGCTATTTGAATAACCAGCGGGTAGCCCTGAACTGTTATTAACAAATAATCAATATAATTTATTATTTCAAACATTGTTATTCAAATATTTATTCAAATGTACGAATGTTTTACAAGTATGAAATTACAAATCTTACAGTTGCGAATTAATTGTTTACAAGTGAGTATATCAAAACAACTGTTTAAGCTAACAATAAAGGGGTTTCTAAATTTCTTTCTGTAAGCATATGCCAGTTATTACTTTATAATATCTAATATCCTTTTGGAGTGTTTCAAAAAACAAATCATTGTTTTAATTAGAGGTGTATTAAAAGGTTTTAAAAAAACTTGGCAAACATATCGTATTTAAACGAATTTCGCACTAAACCGAATTATTAACGTTACTTCGGTGAACTCAGCACATCGTGTTGAGCTCCTTGCAGTCGGTTCACCAATCTGATGCTATTGGAAGTTTAACCGACAGAAATACAATATATTAGCTGTTGTTTTTGTCTTTTTTAAGCTAACCCATTTTTGGGTATGTATTTTTCATCGAGATTTTGATTTAATTTTGACCTATTTGTCGTTACAAGACCCTCGAAATATACTTATATTCCTTCGTGTCTTGTGCCTAAAATAGCTTCAAAATTAAATACATGAATAA
>SKGS01000120.1 GCA_007117355.1 Lishizhenia sp.
TAGAAAATCAAGCTATTACTATTCAAGAGAAATATGAAATTCAAGTCGCTGAATTAAAAAATACCATACAAGAACAAGAAAAACAACTTTCCAAGAAAGACAAAGTACAAGTAATCAGCTTTCGCAATGAAAAAGGTAACTTAATACACTACCTTGGCGAAGTAAGGGACGGAATGGCAAATGGCGGAGGTGTTGGTATTTTTCATACAGGCGGAATTTACAAAGGAGAATGGAAAAATAACCAACGCCATGGAAAAGGAAGCTACGAATGGAAAGATGGACACAAATACGAAGGTGAGTTTGTAAATGGCGAACGTGAAGGTCAGGGAACATATATGTGGTCTTCAGGAGAAAAGTATGTGGGTCAATGGAAATCAGGAAAACGAAATGGTCAAGGAACGTTATTTGATAAGGACAATAATGTGAGCTACGAAGGACTTTGGGAGGATGATAAGATTAAGTCGGGACGGTAGGATGTTGAGACGTTAGACAAAAGACTTTAGATGTTAGACAAAAGACTTTAGATGTTAGATGTTAGATATTAAGACGGCGAGTAGTAATTCGAGATAAGTCTTAACATCTTTCAGCCTAGCGGTCTTAAAATCTTAAAGCGTAGCGTGTCTTTAAGAAGACGTTAAGATGTTAAAACTTTAGACAATTGTTTGAGGTAATGGAGACCGAGTGATTTTAACCGTAACAACGTGGAGCGTTAAAAGAGCGCTGCTTCGAGCTTGTCGAGAAGTATCGAGGGCGGAATGGGATTGAGTAAGATGTTAAGACGCTTATAGTCCTTAGCGAATTATACCACTCCCTATACTTTCGCGAAGGATTTGCAGGAAAGAAGAGTAAAAGCGGGTCTTCGAGGACCGAATGCGATTGTAGAAACAAAAATAATCGATCCTAACTTGCATTGTAATCCGTTCTTTATTATCTTTAGACCATGAGAATTATAGTATCACTTCTTTTTTCATTGTGGACTGTTGCTAATCTTTTGGCGCAGGCGCCGCAAAATGTAACGGTTGGCAAAGGCAAAGATGAAAGCATCTGGGAGTCTTCTACTGCTTTGATGATTGTTGTTTTAATCCTTTTCATCATGATTGTAACGCGCACTTGGTCGAAAAGAATTCATAAAAAAAGAGATGACTTAGCCAACATTGAAAAAAGCAAGAAGGAGGATGTTGAGCCTGGAGAAAGCGGTGAAGATCCTCAGTGAGAAATTTTTTACTATAGCGTTCATTTAAGTAGAACTAACTCAAGTACAATTACAGTTAGAAAAAACTGACCCTAAATAAAATATGTTAATTTTTTCGTCTAATCTACATATTGTATTTACTTTGTATAAAATTAAAACTTTAAAAATATGTCACCAGTAGGAATAGTGATAGGAGTTGTAGTAATTTTAGTGATTTGGATAATTGCTATTTACAACGGATTAGTGAAAATGCGAAATAATCGTGAAAATGCTTTTGCTGATATTGATGTTCAATTAAAGCAACGTCATGATTTAGTACCACAGTTATTAGGAGCAGTTAAAGGTTATATGGAGCATGAAAGAGGTACTTTTGAGTCTATTACCAAAGCTCGTCAAAAAGCTATTTCTGCATCTTCGGTAAACGATAAAATTGCAGCAGAGAAAGAACTAACAACAGCGTTAAGTGGTTTGAATATTCAAGTGGAAGCATATCCGGACTTAAAAGCAAGTCAAAATTTTATGCAGTTGCAAAATGAACTTTCGGATATTGAGAACAAGCTTGCAGCAGTGAGAAGATTCTTTAATTCTGCTACAAAAGAACTTAATATTGCTGTGCAAAAGTTCCCAAATGTGCTTTTCGCAGGTATGTTTGGATTTAAAACCGAGCCAATGTTCGACCTTGGCACAACTGAGCGTCAAGCAATGGATAAAGCTCCAGAGGTTAAATTTTAACTTTCACGCTTAAAAAATATACTATTGGCATCCATTGTTTTACACGGTGGATGCTTTTTATATCACTTGTTTTTAAATTAAATTAGGACCATGCAATACATTGGAATTCAGCAACAAATCACAAGTAACAATAGAAAGTCTGTTTTATTGTTATTGGCATTCCCCTTGCTCATTTTTGCAATGGTATGGGCAATTATTTTCTTCTTTAACTTTACTCCTGAAGGTAATCCTCCCTCTGTAAATGAAGTGCTAGAGTTATTCATACCTTCTATTCCTTTTATTCTTATTGTTGTTGGAATTTGGTTTACCATAGCTTATTTTGCACATTCCTCCATGATTAATTCGGCAGCAGGTTCGCACACCTTGGATAGAAAAAATAACATGCGCGTTTATAACCTTACGGAGAACCTTTGCATGAGTGTCGGAATGAAAATGCCAATGTTGCGAATTATTGAAAGTCCTGCCCTTAACGCTTTCGCAAGTGGTCTCAATGAAAAAAACTATACCGTAACATTGACAAGAGGAATCATCGAGAAACTTAATGATGAAGAATTAGAAGGAGTTATTGCACACGAATTAATGCACATTAGAAATAAAGATGTTCGTCTGCTTGTGGTAACAATAATTTTTGTTGGTATTTTCTCTTTTTTAGTGCAATTAGCTTTTCGAAGTGTTCTTTATGGAAGTATGACAGGTGGAAACCGAAAAAAAGACGACGGAAAAGGAATGATTGTAATTCTGGTAATTGCTTTGGTGGCTTATTTACTTTCCATTTTGTTTAAATTTGCTTTAAGCAGAAAACGAGAATATTTAGCAGACACTGGTGCAGCCCAAATGACACGAAACCCGATGGCTTTAGCTTCTGCACTAAGAAAAATCTCAAATAATCATCATGTAAACGAAGTAAAAAGCGAAGACGTGCAACAAATGTTTATCGAAAATGCACCCGAAGATACTTCAATGAATTTCCTTGGTGGTTTAGGAGGACTTTTCGCAACACATCCACCGATTGAAAAACGAATTAAAATTTTGGAGCAGTTTTAGTTTAAAAGTTAGAGATTCTATAACGAACTTTTTAACCCAAAACTTGTTTCTAACATAAAATCTATTTGTTTCATTTTGAAAAAATATTAGTAGTTTAGTAAAAGTTATAAAAATATATATACCATGGTAACTATTCTGGGTTTGTTCACACTTTTTTCTGGGGTAATTGCATCTTTCGCAGTTGCCAATAACAAATATTCCTTTATAAAGTCGATAAGTTACTTTATACTTGGCCTATCTGTTTTGCTACTGACTGAGCCATTTTTCTCATCTGATTTAGATAAACCATTGCTTTTACATTATGGTTTAATCAGCGTATTAAGTATTTCTTTTTTCATTGGAGAGATTACCAAAACGAAAGTCAATATATTTTGGAACTTAGTTCCGATAGTTTTAGCGGTGGTGTTAATTTATGCCCTTCCTGATGTAACAGCTATTTCTTACATGGATTTTCAGATAGAAACAAGAGAAGAACTATTGCTAGTCGCTGCTTTATCTTCTCTTACGCCATTTTTAACGCATTTAGCTAAGTTAGGGATCGGAAACTTAATTATTCGTTTTGGAACAATCAAGTGGGCAGAGAACGAAGAAAATTATTTAGAAGGCTTGGTTTCTTATGCTTTCATCGGTGGAATTGCTTCACTTGGTGCTTTTCTAATTGGACCTTTAGGTTTATTGGTTTCAGGGACTTTTTATCTTTCCGCTAGTTTAATCGCACGCAATAAATTAGGATTGAAAAACAAAATTATCCTTTCTGCGGGAAGTGCCTTATTTCTTTTGAGTTTTACTCCTTTGTTAATCCAACTTGGAAATTTTGAAGGCTTAAACTTTTTACGAGGTGAAGTAATCCAAGGAGCCTTTTTTGCTGGTTTTCTTGTTATTATTCACCATTTATTTATTCTTTTAGCTCGCTTTAATCCTGGGAAGTGGATGTATATCTTGTCTGCTTTTGCTATTCTTGTTCCGATTGTAACCATCGTTGCGCTTGGAATGGCATATATGCAGTTTGAAAGACTAGGTGGCGTTTTATCACTTGCAGGACTAGTCGCAGGATTGGCAATTTTAAGTACGACTTTTTCACTTTTTAAGGACGCTTCTTTTGTTTCTTTGAAGTTACTAACTGTTGGTGCGAGTTTGCTCCTTCTACCTCTAATAATGCCCGCAGAACAAACTTCTTTGATTGACTATGAAGCATTAGGCATAGTACAAGGAGACGAAGATAATGCGCCTCAAGGCAAGAGTTTAGAAGAAGCGGTCGGAAAATGGAAAATAATTGAATCCGCGTCTAAGGTTAACTTTGAACTAGGACCAAAAGACGGTAGAACGAAAGGCGAGTTTAAATCGTTAAGTGGTAATTTTAATATTTCTGAAAATACCGAAAATAGTAGCGTTAGAGTTGTCATGAAGTTAGAGCAACTTACCACTTACATTGGCCCAAGAGATAAAGAGTTGATGGGAGATGGTTATTTCAAAGCGGATAAATTTCCAGAAATAACCTTTGAATCCAATAATTTTGTATCGAAAAATGGCAGTTATGAATTACACGGAGATTTCACCATGATGGGCGTTACCAAAGATCTAAAAGTGGAAATGACTTTATTGGCTGTTACAGAGGAAAATGGAGAGAAAAGAATGATTTTAACTGGTTCATCTAAAGTAGATAGAACGGAGTTTGGAATGGCTCCATCTTCGAAAATTGGGAATGTGGTTGATTTCAAGTTTGAAGTTCAATGTGAACTAGAGTAAATTCTTTCTAGACTTTACTATCTTCGCATTATGTCGTTGATACGTGTAATTTTAATTCTTTGTTGTATTCCATTTTTCGGATTTTCTCAGTCTTTTTGGGAAAGTGATACCAGTTACAATAAGAATCGGGTTATTGGTTCAACTGTTGGACTTGGTGTTGGATGGTCGGGATCGATGATTGCGCTATCACAAGTTTGGTATAAAGATAGTTGGAACGGGGAATTCCAATTTTTCAATGATGGACAGGAATGGCTGCAAATGGATAAAGTAGGTCACGCCTATACTGGTTACCACTTGACCAGAAATACATTCAACGTTTACAGATGGTCGGGGGTAAATAGAAATAAGAGTTTACTACTTGGTTCAATTGTTGGATTTGGTTATTTGGTCAACTTAGAAATTTTCGATGGGTTTAGTGAGGATTGGGGTTTTTCGTGGTGGGATATAGCCGCAAATACGGCAGGTGCAGGCTTTTTTGTTGGTCAAGAAATGCTATGGCAAGAACAACGATTACTAATGAAGTTTAGCGCATCTTTATCCCCTTATGCACAATACCGACCAGAAGTACTGGGAAGTTCTATTCCTGAGCGGATACTAAAAGATTATAATGGTCAGACCTATTGGATAAGTGCATCACCACAATCGTTTACAGAAAAGCTAGCATTTTTACCTCCGTGGTTGGCATTGAGTGCAGGTTATTCCGTTGATGGTAAACTACATGGCATGGATAATTCATTTCAAATATCACAAAATGGTTCGCTAAAAACGTATTTTGCCCAACGACAATTTTTACTTTCACTAGATGTAGATTTTGAGCGAATTCCAACGAAAAGCCCATTTTTAATAACAGTCTTTAAAGCGTTGAATCATTTAAAAGTTCCATTTCCAACAATTATATTCACGCCTTCAGCTGTGGATTTTCGAGGCATTTATTTTTGATAGGGGAGTGGAAGGAATTTGATTTGGATAAATAATTTCTATTTTAATAAAATGAGGAAGGTTTTTCGAATATTTATTTTTCTGAGCTTTATTTTAAATGCCTATTCCTTGACAGGGCAAAATTCTAATAAAATCAAAGAAGTTGAACCTAAAGAATTTACCCCGCTCAAAAATAGTTTCTTTATTCAAGGTGGATTAGGGTTAGGGGCGAGCAGTTTTTACGATACTTACAGCTATTACAGTTTCAATGGAAAGATGGGTAATAGATGGTTATTAAATTCTTCGGAGATAACTTCTAATCCCTTAACAAAAAGTGGTTTATTCTTACAATTAACTTGGTTGTCATGGTCAGAAAACCAACAGTTGCGATATTCTTACGATGAGGTTATACGAACCAATTCTATACTTGGAATTGGCGTAGTGGGTATGATTAACTTCAATCAAGTTAATGCATTTGAATTAGGATTAAATCTTTCTCCAAGGATAAAAACTATGCGTATTGATAAAGAAAGATTTTTTGGTTTGCAAGGTAATTTGGAAGCTCGTTATTCCATAAAACGTTTGTTCTTTTCCCTTGAAGGTGGCTTTGCAGTTACGAATGGATTATTAGGAGTTTCTTCTGGTTTGGCAATTGGCTTTTTGTTGTAAGCGAGTTAAGTTTAGATTAATTCCTTAGCATAAGTTGTTTTAGTCCTGAACGAATGATACATTTGCATTATTAAAACATTTAAATTCAACAAGATGAAAAATATGAAAATTTTATTAAGCCTGTTCATTGGAGCATTTCTTTTTGGTTGCGACCAAACAGATGCAGCAGTAGAAGCTCAAGAAGAGAAACAAGAGGTGTCCAATGCAACTGCTGAACCAACCTTGTTTGGTAAATGGCGACTTACTAATTTTGAAATTGATGGAAAGCTGAAATTCGATGAATGTGATGCACAAACCGTTTGGAACTTCACCGATGAGGTAACTGGTATGCATGAAGGAAAAAAACTATATGTTCTTGAGGCAAAAGCTGAAGACCCGTCTTGCAGACTTTATGGTTTCACAGCAGAGTGGGATGAGCTTAGTGAAGGAGAGAATTCTTTTTTCGTTTCTAATTTCAAAGTAGGCAAAGGGACAAATAAATCTGGAAATGCTCAAATTGAAAAACTCACAACAACGCACATGGTTTTATCACTTGGGACGTGGGTTTATTCTTTTGAAAGATAGAAAAGGTAAGAGATAAAAAAAAATTCAACAAAAAAGTGGATAATCATTTGACTATCCACTTTTTTATGTCTTGAATTTCTAAGCAATTTATCTTTTATCTATAGAAACATAATCTCTTTCTGTTGCTCCTGTATAAATTTGTCTTGGACGACCGATTGGTTCGTTATTCTCAATCATTTCTTTCCATTGAGCAATCCAACCAGGAAGACGACCTAGAGCAAACATTACCGTAAACATTTCAGAAGGAATATTTAATGCTTTGTAAATGATTCCTGAATAGAAGTCAACATTTGGATAAAGCCCTCTTTTTACAAAGTACTCGTCTTCAAGTGCAACTTTTTCTAGTTTTTTAGCAATCTCTAAAATTGGGTCATTGATACCTAACTTTTCAAGAACATCATCACATGCTTTTTTGATGATTTTTGCTCTTGGGTCAAAGTTTTTATAAACTCGGTGTCCGAAGCCCATCAAGCGGAACGGGTCATTTTTATCTTTTGCTTTAGCAATCCACTTATCTAAGTCGCCACCGTCTTCTTGAATTTTAGTCAACATTTCAATCACTGCTTGATTTGCACCACCGTGAAGAGGTCCCCACAAAGCAGAAACACCAGCAGAAATAGAAGCATATAAATTTGCTTGCGATGAACCAACTATTCTCACTGTAGAAGCAGAACAGTTTTGCTCATGGTCAGCATGTAAAATTAGAAGTTTATTTAGAGCATCAACTACAACTGGGTCTGGAGTATAATCTTCAGTTGGCATACCGAACATCATGTACAAGAAATTCTCGCAATAATTGAAAGTGTTTTTTGGGTACATGAAAGGGTGGCGCATTGCATTTTTATAAGACCAAGCTGCAAGCGTTGGAATTTTTGCGATCAAACGATGAATCGTCAAATCAACTGCGTCCTTATCTCTATTTGGATTTTGTGATTCTGGATAGAAAGTAGATAAGCTACAAACCATTGACGCTAGAATCCCCATTGGATGTGCCTTTGGTGGATATGCTTCGAAGAATTGTTTCATGTCTTCGTGTACAAGCGTATGTTTCGTAATACTATTTGTGAAAGACGCTAATTCTTCTTTAGATGGAAGTTCACCATAAATTAATAAAAAAGCTACTTCTAGAAAACTTGCTTTCTCTGCTAATTGTTCAATTGGATAACCTCTATACCTCAAAATACCATTTTCTCCATCAAGGAAAGTTATAGCACTTTTTGTACTTCCTGTGTTTTTAAAACCAGGGTCCAAAGTTATACATCCTGATACAGCTCTTAACGCTTTAATGTCAATTCCTTGTTCATTTTCTGTACCAGTAATCACAGGCAATTCGTATCGCTCACCATTGATCTCAAATATTGCAGTTTCGCTCATTTTATTTGTTATTATTTTTATTTTTCAAAATCAACCGCCAAAATAGTAAATTGTTTTTTAATAGCGCTATTTTTTGTGATTTGTTAAAGGTTTTTTTATCAAAAAATGATTTTTATCAATCCTCTTCTGGTTCGGGATCGGTTAAAACAATCAAAGGACGCAATTTTTCTATTGTAGCGGGTCCAATTCCTTTAATTCTTTCTAATTGTTCAATCGTTTTGAATGGTCCATTTTTTTCGCGGTAGTCGAAAATAATCTGTGCTCGTCCTGGTCCTACAGTGGGTAAGAACTCCAATTCTTTTTTAGAAGCTGTATTAATATTTAATGGAAATAAATTTTCTCTAAATAGCGCATCTGAGGTAGGAACTTTTAGCCCGATAGAATCAGGGTTTGCCCACATACCTAATCCTTTATTTTTAGCTGCTTCTTCATAATTTTGAAAAACAATAATCGAATCTTCGTTTTGTTTGTAATATTTTGAATAAGTCGCAAATCCTCTTTTTAGAAGTTCTGCGTTCAAATGGTATTCTTTCCCATCTTTTTCCATAATTACATATCCATGATATTTACCGTATCTATGAATTGGATTTTCACCGTCAACACCTACAACTTTAAACTTTCCATTTTTCGTAAATGATTTTAAGAAATTCATGGCCTCTTCAGAATAGTAATAGGTTGTATCCTTGTGCCCACCCCAAACTCTAGGAGCAGAAACACCTAAAAAACTAACTGGATAAGGAAAATTGGTCGCTAACTCTAATTGAATAGTTTGCCCCTCTCGAACTCTAGGGCGTTCGTACCATTCTTGCGTATTTATAATAGGGTATTGATGGAAAGATTCTCCTTTTGCACGACTCATTACTCCCATAAAATCTTGGTAAAACTGATTAGTAATGAGATTATCATAAATAATTAAAAGGTTTTCATCGTTTGCTTCTTCTGCTGCTTTGGAAAAATTGTAAGAACCAGTTATGGTAACAGCTGTATGTTTTTCAGGATAAGGGTAGGCAGCATCTAGTAATAAGGTCTTAGAGTGCAATTTTCGTACTTCCTTTCCTGATAAAATTAAACGTTTTCCAAACCGAGCTTCAGGCAAAGCCCAAAAATCATTGTTTTTTCTATAACGTGCGTAAAACGCTGGGTCAATTACCCCTTGAAGGTAAATTTCTCCTCTTCCTGAACGCTCTATTAATGCTTCACTGATGGGAATATTAGACGAAATAGCAAAGGCAAGAAAACGTGCATCATGAATAGCGTAATCTTGAATTAATTCTGTTACCCGTTTAGAAATACTCGGTTTTGACTTATCTCTGTTTTGTGGACCAAAATAAACTTCCACCTTTGTGTTGTTCACCCAATGAATATTTTGCGAGACATTTAATTTGTCTTTATGAAATCGGGCTTTATTTGGATCTGGAGTAGGGCAGTGGCATCCCCACATTTGATTGTATTCTTCTAAATATGCACCACCGATTCCTGAATCTTTAATTAATAATGTAGCGTTGGTATTCCAATTTCCAGTGTAGGTCAAATTCATTGTCCCTGTCCAAAGGTACAAATCATCAGGGTCTTCGCTCATAGCATCTATGACACAAAATTTATGGTGCATATTTGCTCCTGAGTTGGGAAGTTTTTTTGGTAACGCTTCAATTCTACCATCCGGCCAGTAAATTGTACCTGAATCATCAAAGCTTATAATGTTTGCATTTCGCAATGTATCCCACATCGGCAATGTAAAACGAGGTGCGTGTTCTCTGTGGATGATATCTGTAATAACGCGTACTTTACAACCTCTCCGAGAAGCATTAGCTAAAGCGTGACCGATACGCATATTTTGTAAATCGTAAGCGACTAAATCAACGCTATACTTTGCGCTATCAATTAAATCCACCAAAGGCTGTATCATATCCCAATTGTCATTGGTCTCATTACCTTCAAAAGCTACAGAATGGTCAGATGCTCCATTAAAATATACGCGAATAAATTCAACTTTACTCGTGTCTTTTGGTTCTTTTCCTTTTTTGTTTCCTGCAATTAAATTGCTGTAATTAAGTACAACCAGAACAACTATTAAAAGAATTTTTATTCGCTTCATAATTTTTATGTTACAACAAGCTTACCATTTTTCAGAATCGGGATAACCGAAGTTTGATTCGGTGTTAAACAGTGCTTGATATCTTTATTCAAATTTAAACTTTTTAATCTTCTTCTATGTGAACTAGATTTTAAGAATCCAAAATAATTTGTTTTCGAACTTTGATAGATATATTTTGCAGCTACGCTAGAATCTTCATTAGAAGTGAATTTTCCTGTGGCTAACAGAGCATCGGCAATTGCTCCACCGCAAATAGTGTCTTCCAAGTTGAATTTGTCTTTCCAACCAGAGCAAAGGCATAAAACGTTTTTATCTTGAGTAATGAGCCAATCGTTTAGTGCTTCAAGATTCAACAAAGAACCAATAACAACCGTTTGTGCATCACTAGCAATTGAAATAGCCCTTGTGCCATTTGTTGTTGAAAGCACTACTTCTTTATTTTTAAGTTTTGGATTCATGTAGCTGAAAGGAGAGTTTCCAAAATCAAAACCTTCTACAATTTCTCCATTTCGCTCAGCACCAACTAAATAACCTTTTTTTTGATACGCTTGCGCCTCTTCAATTGTTTCTACAGGAATAACCGATTTTACACCATTATGGAAAGCAGAACAAATTGCAGATGTCGCTCTTAGTACATCAATGACTACAACAATTTCGAACCTACCTTTAAAGTATTCATACTCACCTGGGGTAAAACAAACTTCAACAAATTTTTTCTCCATGCGGCAAAGATAGTAATTGCAGATGTATGAAGTTGTTTATGGTTGTAAAATACGAATGCTGTCTTAAAAACTTAACATCTCCACTTCGCCCAAGGTGTTATTTTAACGCTCCATGTTGTTACGGTTAAAATCACTCGGTTTCCATTGCATCAAGCCTAATATTGGTCATTGAATTTATTGATTTACATATCTTTAAATCCTTAGCGAAAGTATAGGGCGTGGTATAAATCGCTAAGGATTATAAGCTTCCTAAAATCGGATTCGACATTTTCTCCCTGCCGATAGTTGTAGCTGGACCATGCCCTGTATATACAGTTGTTTCATCTGGCAAAAGAAAAAGTTTTTTGGTAATACTATCTTTCAATTGTGCGAAATCGCCACCGGGTAAATCAACTCTTCCATAGCTTCCTTGAAAAAGCACGTCGCCATTAATTAGCGTTGCATTTTCTTTATTGTAAAATACAACATGACCAGGGGCGTGACCGGGAGTATGAATCACATCTAATTGAATATTTCCAAATGAAAGTTGCTGACCTTCTTCCAACCAAAAATTTGGTTTTGGTGACTCGATAAACTCTTTGAGTCCATACATTTGAGCACTTTGCATACCTGCATCTAGCAAGAATGAATCATCTTTGTGTAAGTAAAGCGGAATTTCAAAATGTTGCAACACCCAATGGTTTCCCATGATGTGGTCTAAATGCGCATGTGTATTTAGCAATGCAACAGGTCTAAACTTTTTTTCTTTTATGACTTGTAAAAAATGGTCTTTTTCCTCTTTGAAATAACATCCAGGGTCAATGATTACACAATTATTGTGCTCATCAACTAATAAGAAAGTATTCTCTTGAAAAGGGTTGTATGTGATATTGTAAATTTGCATGAATTTAAAATTAGGACATTGCTTTTAGTCGTTTCTTTTCTACTCGTTTACTTATTAAAATACCTATTTCATATAGTAAAATAATCGGCACAGAAACAATAACTTGACTTATAAAATCTGGTGGTGTAATTAAAGCGGATAGAATCAATACTCCAACGATAGAATGGCGACGATATTTTTTTAAGAATTCGGGTGTTATAAGTCCAATTTTGGTGAGAATATAAATGATTACAGGGAGCAAGAAAAGTAGTCCACTAAACATTACACTGCTTATTATTAAAGACATAAAGCTACCAATCATCCATATGTTTTGAAACTCTTCAGCTATTTGAAAGTCTCCAAAAAACTGAATACATAGCGGAGCAACAACTAAATAACCGAACAGTACACCTATTAAAAAGAGAATTGTTACGTAAAAAGTTATTCCTTGCACTGCTTGCTTCTCATTTTCTCTTAATCCCGGCTTTATAAATCCCCAGAGTTGAGAAAAAACGTAAGGAAAAGCGATTATTGTTCCACCAACAAAACACATGAGTAGGGCATAGGAGAATTGAGATCCAACCTTATTAGATTGAAATGAAACTGGAATTTCATCGATGCAAATACTGAGATAATCGCACATAAATTGAAAAGAAATGAAATCAGGTTTTGTCATCGAAATGAATAAATGTTTTATCATCCATTCTTTAAAGAACCACATAGCAATGGCAAATATTAGGATAGCAATAACAGACTTAACTATTCTCCACCTAAGTTCTTCCAAGTGGTCAAGAAACGACATTTCATCTTCGATATCTTCTTTCATACTGCAAAGTTAATTGTATTACTATTACTTTTCCTCAACAACGAATGAAAATCATTAAACAATCGAATTTTATTCTTCTTGTTTCTATTGATTTTTGAGAAGTTGAAATTATATACATTTGTAAGTAACAGAAAATCAATATGTATATTTAAGCGTCAAAAAAAACATTAATTTTTTTCTTTCTATTCTATTGTTATTTCAAATAATGCATGTATATTTGCACTCGCAATCACAAACGGTGTTTGTTTTTTACTGAAATTGAGTAGTTGATTCTGTTTCTAGCTGTGGCTAATTCAATATAAATCTTGGTTTGGTAGTTCAGTTGGTTAGAATACCCCGACAAACAATGTCGGGAGGGTCGCAGTTCGAGTCCTTAAAAGTCGAATATTTGAAATAAGATTTTAACTTTGCAACGGCAAAGATTATTATACAAAATTTAGCAACTTCGGTTGTACTGACTGTTGTCAGAAATAAATAAATTTTGGTTTGGTAGTTCAGTTGGTTAGAATATCCCGACAAGCAATGTCGGGAGGGTCGCGGTTCGAGTCCTTAAATATCGAATATTTGAAATAAGATTTTAACTTTGCATCGGCAAAGATTATTATACAAAATTTAGCAACTTCGGTTGTACTGACTGTTGTCAGAAATAAATAAATTTTGGTTTGGTAGTTCAGTTGGTTAGAATA
>SKGS01000082.1 GCA_007117355.1 Lishizhenia sp.
ATGACCCAAGAAGAGCGAAATAAAAATCCAAAAATTACTGACTTTTTTATTGATACAGGACTGAGTAAAGAAGAACTTTTGGAAGCAGTTTCCATTGGCGACCCAATCACCCGAGAACGTTCTTTTATTGAAATGGGTAATTGTGTAAATAGTAAATCATTGGACAACAGATTGGCGGTTTTCATTCTTATCGAAACATTGAGAAATTTGAAAGAAAAGACTGTTCCTTATGATGTTTACGGCGTCTTTACTGTTCAAGAGGAGGTAGGAATTCGAGGTGCAAATGTTTCTGCCTTGGAAATCAATCCAGATTTTGGCTTTGGTTTAGACACAACAATAGCTTATGATTTACCTGGAGCAGCTCCACATGAGAAAATTACTTCTTTAGGGGAAGGGGCAGCGATTAAAATTATGGATGCTATGACTATTTGTGATTATCGCATGGTCAATTTCATGAAAAAAACTGCTGATCATAATAAAATTAAGTGGCAACCTGAAATTTTAACCGCAGGAGGAACTGATACAGCTGGAATCCAACGAATGACAGCGGGAGGGTCAATTGCTGGTGCCATCTCTATACCAACAAGACACCTTCATCAAGTAATAGAAATGGCGAATAAGCAAGATATTCTTGGTAGCATTCAACTGTTAGAAGCTTGTTTACTAGAAATTGATTCTTATAATTGGGAACATTAATCGATTAGAGTTAAAACATGCAAATAGTATTAGAGAATCACCAACTAGAAAAATTAGATGGTGAGAAATTAGCATTGAAGGAATTGATTCTCAATGATAAAATTAATTTATTGGTCTTTTATCATACGGATTGTGTAGGCTGTACTGGAAGAGCGTTGCCCTTTGGTTATGAACTTTCTAAGGAAATACCTGAATTAAACATGATTGTGGTTCATGCAAATTTTTCATCACGTAAAATTTCAACGGAAGATGTTTTGGCGGTATTTACAGACGGTAATGCACCATTCCCTATCTATCAAGATCACGATGCAAAACTTTATGAAGCATTGGATTGCGACGGAACACCGCACTGGATTTTTATGGATGTTGATGGAACAGTAAGTCATTCCATTTTTGGTTCGCAAGATGGTTCTCAAATGAAAATTCATTATGCGATTCAGGAGAAATTAGAAGGTGAATCATAAAGCTATGGTAACCCCTAGATAAAACCATGTTCGAAAAGAAAAACCAAATAAGTTCAAAAGGTTATTTATATTTTTGTAGCTCAAAATTTTAGAAGATGTACAGAACACATACTTGTGGAGAATTAAGGATAAATAACATTGGTCAAGAAGTAACTCTGGCTGGATGGGTACAGCGTTCCCGAGAAATGGGAGGCATGACTTTTGTTGACCTTCGCGACCGATTTGGAATTACACAATTAGCATTTAATAGTGAGGACAACGATGCGTTGAATAAATCATCTCGTCAGCTTGGTAGAGAATTTGTCATTCAAATAGTTGGAGAAGTTATTGAACGTTCAAGTAAAAATACAAATTTACCTACTGGCGATATTGAGATAAAGGTGAAAACGTTAAACGTGTTAAATGCTGCGAAAACACCTCCATTTACCATAGAAAATGAAACAGATGGTGGGGATGAATTACGTATGCAATATCGTTACTTGGACATTCGTAGAAATGTGATTCAAGATAAATTACGTTTGCGTAATAAAGTAGCTCTAGAAACAAGAAAGTATTTGGATAGTATCCATTTTATGGATGTTGAAACTCCTTATTTGATAAAATCAACTCCAGAAGGAGCAAGAGATTTTGTTGTTCCAAGTAGAATGAACCCGGGAGAGTTTTATGCGTTGCCTCAATCTCCACAAACGTTTAAGCAGCTGTTGATGGTTTCGGGTATAGATCGCTATTATCAGATTGTAAAATGTTTTAGAGATGAGGATTTGCGTGCCGATCGTCAACCAGAGTTTACACAAATTGACTGCGAGATGTCCTTTGTGGAACAAGAAGATATTTTAAACACTTTTGAAGGATTGATTAAACATCTTTTTAAGACATGCAGAAATATTGAATTTGAAGGTGATTTCCCAAGAATGACTTACGCTGAAGCAATGGAACGATATGGTTCGGATAAACCTGATATTCGCTTCGGCATGGAGTTCAACAATTTGAATTCCGTCGTTAAAAACAAAGGGTTTAAAATATTTGATGAGGCAGAATTAGTTTTAGGGATTGTTGCCGAGGACTGTGCTGTTTACACCAGAAAACAATTAGATAAATTAACCGATTGGGTTAAACGACCACAAATTGGTGCTCAGGGAATGGTCTATGTGAAATACAACGAAGACGGATCGCTAAAAAGCTCTGTTGATAAATTTTACTCGCAAGAAGATTTGAAAGAATGGGTTGAGTTATGTGGAGCCAAACCCGGAGATTTGATACTTGTTTTAAGCGGAGAAACGGATAAGGTTCGCAAACAAATGAACGAACTTCGTTTACACATGGGTGATGAACTAGGTTTAAGAAACCCGAATGAATTTAAACCACTTTGGGTACTTGATTTTCCTTTGTTAGAATGGGATGAAGACACACAACGTTATCATGCGATGCACCATCCATTTACATCTCCGAAAAAAGAGGATGTAGGACTTTTAACTGAAGACCCAGGTAAAGCACGGGCTAATGCTTATGACTTAGCGATGAATGGCGTAGAATTGGGAGGTGGTTCAATTCGTATTCACGATAAAGAACTTCAATCTCGCATGTTTGATTTGTTAGGATTTACGAAAGAACAAGCTGCAGAGCAATTTGGCTTTTTGATGAATGCCTTTGAATTTGGAGCTCCACCGCATGGAGGAATTGCTTTTGGTTTAGATCGTTTGGTTGCAACAATGGGCGGAGCGGATTCAATTCGCGATTTTATTGCCTTCCCAAAAAATAATTCGGGTAGAGATGTGATGATTAATGCGCCGGCTAATCTGGATGAAGATCAACTTCAAGAGCTTAGTTTGGCAGTTAAGAAGAGTTGATTTCGCTCAAATTAAAGAAAATTTAAACAAGCCCAAGTTTGAACTTATACAAATGTTCATGGTTTGGGCTTGTGTAAATTTTTCTATCAACAAATCACTAAAACAGATTCAGTGCCTTGATCCACCTTGGCAAGTTCTGACGGCGCAAAGCCAATTACACCAACAACTTTTTCATCATCTACAACAATTTGCACATCGCTTTTTAAATGTGCAGGAACTTTACGGTCAATTAAATAATCAGAAATTAATTTTGAGCCATTTTTCATACCTAAAGGTCGAAATCGGTCTCCAGCTTTCCATTTGCGAAACGAAAGACTTCCCTTTATTTTGTTTTTATCTATACTTAATTTATTAGGGTCTAATTTCCATTTTTCAATAGCTACCTCATCTACCTTGAACGAAATTTGATTTCCTTGACGCGAATTCTTTTCAATAAAAATAAAATAATCACCTTCATTCCATATCTCCCATTTTCCGACAAGAATATGCGTTCCCTTAATACCTTTTTTAAGCTTAGTGATTCGAGAAAGATGCAAAGGAGAAACATTAAAATGATGTAATAAATGTTGCTGAAGAAGTAGGGGTAAATTGTTCCAAAGCTCCCAAGGAATAGTATTAGACTTTGATAATTCTTGAAAAAATAATGTCAACCACGATTCGTTCCAGCGCCTTAATTTTTGTAAATCTTGAATTAGTGATAATAAATTAGCTCGTTGCTCATGTGATTTTATAGTTTCTTTGAGAAAAATATTTCTGTACCAATTTCTTTGGTAAACGGAAGTTGAATTAGTTGCATCTTCTCTCCAATGCCATCCATTATTTATGGCTAACTTCCTTAAATCATCTTTGGAATATTTCAATAAAGGCCGAACGTACCCCTCTCGCCAAATAGGCATGCTTGATAATCCAACAAAGCCTGCTCCTCGCTCTAATTGCTGAAAAAATGTTTCAATTTGATCATCTTGGTGATGCCCTAAAGCAATTGTTGCACCACTTTTTCGAATGATATCATTAAACCACTCGTACCTTAAATTTCTTGCAGCTAACTGCGTATTTGTCTTTGGGTGTGCTTCTTTATATTTGTTCACATCAATCCTTTCAACCAATACAGGAACCGTTAGTTGTTCAGCTAGTTTAACTACAAATTGTTCATCTTCATCCGATTGTTTTCCTCTCAATTGAAAGTTCATGTGCAGCAACCCAAAAGATTGATTTGATTGGTACATAAGGTGAGTTAGCACAACTGAATCTACTCCGCCACTGCAAGCGACCCAATATTTGACGTGTGCTGTTTTCTTGTTGGTCATTTATTATTTTCCAATAACTCCTGCATTGCTCGAACTTTGAGCAGACACTCTTGGTATTCTTGCTCCCATGTTGATTGAATGGTGATTGCACCTCCTACAGGACAGGAAATATAACGATTTAATTGATTATATAAAATACTTCTTATTACTACGTTAAAGTCAAAATCACCATTAGGATGAAAAAAACCAACTGAGCCAGAAAACAAACCTCTTTTAAAATCTTCGTACTCCTCTATTAATTCCATTGCTCGGATTTTAGGTGCACCGGTCATGCTTCCCATAGGAAAAAGAGCCTTTAAGATTTCGTTAAAAGTTGTTTGATCTTCTAATTCCGCCTCAACGGTAGAAATTAATTGATGAACCGTTTCAAAGGTATGAATACCACATAATTCAGGTACTGAAACGCTACCGTTTTTAGCTATTCGAGATAAATCATTTCGCACCAAATCAACAATCATTATATTCTCTGATCGTTCTTTTTCGCTATCAAGAAGTTCTTTCTTAATCGCTAAGTCTTCTTTAGCAGAAGCACCTCTTTTCGCAGTTCCCTTTATTGGTTGGGAAATAATTTTCGTTCCTGTTTTTTGGATAAAGCGTTCAGGTGATGCGGATAGTAAAAACCGATTTTCCCAATGCACAAAAGAAGCAAATGGTGCATTCGTTTTTGCATCTAATTCCCAAAATAATTTTATTGGAGAAATGGCTGCATTTTCTGCAAAAAACTCTTGACAAAATGTTATTTCATAAATATCGCCCCGTTGTAAATGGTTGTGAAGTTCCTTTATTTTTAATTGATAATCATCAGCATTTATTCTAGGCTTTAGCGTAATTCCTCCTGTATGTAAATCCGTTTTATTGGGATTTATAAATTCTTCTATAAATTTTAATGCTTTTTCATTTTGAGTGCCTTGTAAGAACTCAGTACTTTGATTATCTAGGCGAACAACATAGTCTGGAACAAAAAAGTAATGTTTACAAAAGCTAACAAAGTCTTGATTTTCAGAATGAAGGTTTTCAAAATCATTTTTTAGGTCATAAGACAAAAAGCCAAATATAAATTTACCCTTGTTTTCTTCTAGAAAATTGTTGAGTTCTTGAATATCACGATTAGCATCAAAGACTAAGTTGTTAGCATCACCAAATGCTAACAATCTTGATGCTTGATGCTTACAATAAATAATAGGCGTTGAACTAAATGACATAGCTTAAAACAAGAAATGCGACCTAAGAGGTCGCACATTCCTTATATTTTTTTAAAAAATTATTTTATTTGATTCGGATCGTTTTCTGCCTCTTGGTTGTACTTTCTCTGAAGATTAAGCCAATAAAATAAGCCGATAAACCCTAAAATTATCGCTGCGTTATTGAACAAGTTACCAATGTTATCAAAAACAACAGTCGTACTTGTTAAAATTAAATCTCCCAACCACTCGAAAACTACATTTGAATTCATAATTTCTATTTTACTTACTAAAAGTTTTTCGCTTCAAAAATAATCATTTTCTTATTTGCTTTATGAAAATGGAATAAAAAATATTGTCTCTTAAAAAAAGTGACTTGTTTTCAGCTTAATCCGCTTTCCTCCAAAGGATAATTTCGCGATCATCGCTAATCGAACAAAATGCTTCATCGCCTACCTGAACTAAACGATTAACAACATGTTTGTGTCCTTGGTCTTTTCTTTCTTTCCTGCTGATAATAGAAAAGTTATCCAAGTTCCAGATTTTTATTGTTTTATCGAAACTTGCGGTAACAAATACACCTAAACTTGGAAAAGGAAGAATATCATATACAGCAAAGTTGTGCGCAGGAATTTCAATTAATTTTTTTCCTTCACGCCAGTTCCATTTTGCTAAGTAGGCATTTTTACCTCCTGTTATGAGTTCTTCCCCCATAAAAACGGCACAATTAACACCAGAAGAATGGGCTTTAAACCTTACAATTTCATTAAAAAATGAGGTTTCTAAAATCCGAATAAAACCATCCTGACCGCAAAGCGCTATATGTGTTCCGTCTTCGTTTACTGCGATACACCTGACTTTTCCACAGTTAAATGGCAAGGTGATTTTTAGAGAAAAAGTCACACTATCCCAAACGCATAAAAAACCATCTGCATCAGCTGAGTAAAACTCTTTAGTAGCCTTGTTTGTAGCTAAAGAAAAAATTGCTGCTTTGTGCTGTAAAATGTTCTTTATTTCTTTACGAATGTGTAAATCAATTACATGAAGGTTGCCCTTAGAACTCCCTATTACTAAAAATTGATTTTCTTTTTCTTGATTGATTAAATGAATGCGATACGCGGATGATTCCAAACGAACAGTAAATCCATCTTGTTGCCCTGTTTCTAAATTCCATCTAACAACAAATTTATCTGCTGATGTTGTAAAAACGTGACCGTTATCATCAGAGATAATATCATAAATGGCGCCTGAGTGACCTGTTAGTTTTTTTTTACATACAAAATCCATTGCTAATTAATCATCCATTTCCGAGTCACTATCAACTTGTTTTAATCGAATAGCGTAATCCTCAGGTAAATTCTCGAAGAACGTATCACCTCTTAAACCAATTCGCAAACACTCCAAAGGAATAACTTCATTGTGGGCAATATTACCAAGATTCACATTAGCGCCAAACAACTTAATAAACCATACTTGTTGATTTTTTTGCGGTGCTTCCCATAAAATACTTTCCGGTTTTACCTTGGCAATAATTTTATTGATTAAAAAGGTGTGAGCTGTTCCATTTGGTCTAAAGACTCCAACATTTCCACTTTCACGACCTTCAGCAATGACTTTCCATGAACCTGCTTGCAGTTCTGTACTCATCATTTTTATCCATTTGGAAGGGGAGATAAGAATTCCAGAATCCTTAGAGCCAACTTCTGAAAGGACAGTTCTATCTTTTGCCATTCTTGCTATAAGCTCACATTTTTCATGATGTGGAATAATAATTGAGCCATCAGATATTTCAGCTAAATCCAAATTGTATTTATCTAATAATCGCAGGTAATCTTCGAACATCCCACGAGCATAAAACGCTTCAAACAATGTCCCGCCAAAGTAAGGACGAATATTGTTCTCTCTGTAGATTTGCAATTTTTTATCTAAATCTTTTGATAAAAAAGCTGTACCAAAACCAAATTTAACTATATCAGTCCATTGGCCAGAAGCATCAATGAATTGTTCTACTTCTCCTAAGCTGAGTCCTTTGTCCATCATCATGGTAAGACCTCTTTCCCTTGGTTTGCTATCCCTATCAGGTATATATGGTAAATCGAAATTTGTCATAAGTTAATCTAAATTTTCCAAGCGTTCTGCAAAGAACGGATAGTTTTTGAGTGTTGGAAAATGCATAAATAATTGTGACGCAACATTATTATCTCGAATCAATAGTTCCTCAAAAGTTAGTTCAGCATCTGTTCTTCTATTGACTTTCCAAAAAGCATAAACCATAACTAATTTTGTTTCGGCAATGTTCCAAACAGTTTCGTCAGTTGTACCTTCATAGATTGCCATAACGGGGTCTTTGCTTGCTAAACATTTAAAATAGTCTAAAAGCAAATCTCCGTCCAATCTATTCATTTCTAATGCTTTTCGGTACCAAGTTAATGCTTCTTCTATCTCATTGTTGTTTTCGAAAACATTAGCTAAAGAATGTTGGTAAGTGTAATTTGTTGGTTCTAATCGAATAGCATTTTTTATTTCAGACTTAGCTTGTGCTGTATTTCCCAGAAGATCGTTTACAATACCACGCCCTATCCAAGCGTCTGCTAATTGAGGTATCAAATCGGTGCTTTTTCTGTAGAATTCATAGGCTTCTTCTAAGTGTCCAAGCTCTTCTAGGCATTCTCCCATTGAACAAAACACCATTGCGTCCTCACCATCTATTTCAATACATTTTTTATAAAATTCAAGCGCTTTGATAAACTCATTTTGCTCTACGAAGGTGTTTCCTAAGTTGAAATATGCCGGCGCAAAATCTTCGTTAATAAGAATGCAATACTCATAAGCCCAAATAGCATTATCAAAATCTCTGATTTTAGCATAGGCATTCGCCAAATTGTACCAGGCTGTGAATGAGTAAGGCTGTTCGTCAATATAATCCACAAAGCATTTTATAGCCTTGTCGTATTCTTGCATTTGATCATAACAATAAGCCATTTCAAATACAAGTGATTCATTTGCAGGATCACTTAGTAAAGCTTGATTTAATATATCAATAGCACTCTTATAGTCATTGTTGTTTTCATACTCTATAGCTAAATCAACATAGAGTTCACCTTTATCATCTTCTTCTACAAGTTCTAAACATTTCTTGTAATATTTAATAGCAGATTCTGAATCCCTCAATTGACTAAAGGATGAGGCTAAACTAAGCAGTATGTCTAAGCTTTTTCCTTCAGTTTTTTCTAACTGTAGCAACAACTTGATACCTTCTTTGAGTTCTCCAATTAATGAAAGCGCCTGGGCTTTTCGAACTAAAAAAAGCTTGTTGTATGGGAAGTGTTCATAAGCATTTTCCGCAGCCCATTTTGCCTTCCTAAACTGATTAGTCATAAACAAATGGTCTATGATAGCCTCAATGCGATCTGAATCAAAATATTTGTATTCATTACTTTTGTACATGGCGTTGAAAGACGATAAGTCCTCTTTTACCTCCCCGCCCATGTACTCATCTTCTTCTTCGTCATCAAACATATTTGCAAATTTACGAAATAAAGTTGGCGAAGTTCCGAGAATTAACATCTATTCCGAATAGCTTATTATCAACAATCTAATGTTGTAATGTTAATAACGCATGAAATGAATCCATTTAGTTTGAGTTATTTGTAATCTAATTGAATGCAATTGTTTAATGTTTTAAACAGAATGTTAAACAAAATAATTAAGTGTCTGTTTTATTCTTCTGAACCCTATTAATTTAAAAAACGAGAAATTATGGCTACCGATTTAGAATTACTTAAAGAAGAATATGAAATAGCTGGTGATAATCATTTTTCTGGAAGCATTGAAACACCAATGCATGATGAGGCTTTTGTAAAGTCTGATGAAGAAAAAATTGATGCGATTCAAGAGCATTTTAGAGTTATAATGCACGAACTTGGACTTGACTTAAATGACGATAGTTTGAGCGGAACACCATACCGCGTTGCAAAAATGTTTGTTAAAGAAATATTTCAAGGATTAAATCCAGAAAATAAACCCAAAATCTCTGTTTTCGACAATAAGTTTCAATATAATAAAATGCTCATCGAGAGTGATATTAGTTTTAATTCAACTTGTGAGCATCATTTCCTGCCTATTGTTGGTAAAGCACATGTTGCATACATCAGCAGTGGTAAGGTTATTGGCCTTTCAAAACTGAATAGAATAGTTGATTATTTTGCGCGCAGACCCCAAGTGCAAGAACGAATGACAAAACAAATATTCGAAGAATTAAAAACTGTTTTGGATACTGAAAATGTGATGGTTGTTGTTTCCGCCGAGCATCTTTGTGTTTCATCAAGAGGCATTCAGGATAAGACGAGCCTCACCACCACAGTTGAATACGGTGGATTATTTGAAAATGAAGAATACAGAAATGATTTTTACAAACTTTTAAAATCGTAGTGATTTTTGTCTGATTAGAAAAAAATGTTTGAACCTCTTAATTTTAAAGAATTGAGAGGTTTCTTTTTTGTTAAATCAGATACGTTTAACTTTACTATATTTACGATAGAAATACTCAAATTTAGTTCGATGTAATTTTTGAAAAGTATATGGGAAATAACAAAATAATATTAATCGCAGGAGGTACAGGGCTAATAGGAAAACAGCTTTCTATTTATTTAAAAAGCAAAGGTCATGAAGTTAGAATTCTTACACGTGGAAAAACAAATAAAGAGCATGCACTGTATCATTGGAATCCTGTTAAGGAAGAAATAGATAAAGAAAGTTTACAAGATGTTTCCATTATCATCAATCTTTCTGGTGCTGGTATTGCAGATAAAAGATGGACACAACAGCGGAAAAAAGAGTTGATTGATTCGCGAACGGTTCCAGCTCAATTTTTAGCTACTCAAGCCAAAAATATTAAAAGTTTGGAACATTATATTTCGGCATCGGGTGTGAATTGTTACGGGTACGAAAATCACAATAAATTATACTCGGAAGACGATGCTTATGGAGATGATTTTCTGTCCAACGTAGTTCAACAATGGGAAAAATCAGCTGATCTTTTTGCTTCTTTTACTAAAGTAACCAAGATTAGAATTTCAGTAGTTCTATTAAAAGATGGCGGTGCACTTCCAAAGATAGCAAAGCCTGTGCGATTCGGTTTCGGTGCTGCTTTGGGAAGTGGAAAGCAATGGATGCCATGGATTAGTGACCATGATCTCATACGTTTATTTGAGCATGTAATGAACAATTCGTTAGAAGGGACATTTAACGCACTAGCAGAAAATTCTACAAATGCTGAATTCACGAAAGCAGTTGCTAAAACCCTGAAAAAACCATTGTTTCTTCCCAATGTACCCTCTTTCTTAATGAGGCTTGTATTAGGAGAAATGGCTTCGGTTGTTCTGGATGGTGTTCAAGCAGATAATAGTAAAATAAAGTCAGTTGGTTTTCAATTTGAAGATAATCATTTAGATAAAGTTTTATTACGTTATTTTTAATAATGTGTTATTGATAAATTATTATTCTTCATAGTATTTCATAATAGCATATACAATATAAATGTTTCTTTTACGTATATTTGTTACTTATTCAATTACGTTTTGAAATTATTTGTTTTGAGAAACGTTTTAAATATATTAGTAGATTCTTATTAAACACATACATGAAAAAAATTGCCATCATCGCAACATTAATGTTCGGAGCCGCACAACTAACAACGGCTCAAAACAATGGAGAAACAACTGTTTCGGATGTTCGATTAAATACTATCACAACAGCCGTTCCATTTTTACAAATAACACCAGACTCTAGATCTGGAGCTCTAGGAGACGCAGGAACTGCATTGAGTCCTTCCTCAAGTTCGTTTTTCTGGAATACTTCGATGCTTTCTTTTGCTGAAGACAACTCAGAAATAGGTATTTCCTACACACCTTGGTTGCAAAGTTTAACAAACGATATTAGTCTAGCACATGTTTCTGGATTTCAACGTATAAATAACAGGAATGTAGTTGGAGGCTCGTTACGTTATTTTAGTCTCGGTGAAATAACATTTACTGATAATACAGGAGCTACAACAATTGTTCACGTTCCTACAGAATTTGAGCTGTTAGGTGGATATTCTTATAAATTGAATGAGCGAAATTCATTGGGCGTTAATGGAAAATTCATCTTCTCAAACCTTACAGCTGGTATGGTAGTGGCAGGAGCTCAGTCGCAGCCTGGTCTTGCGGGTGCCGCCGATGTTTCTTATTCATATTTTAATGATGATGTTAAACTTGCAGCAGCTGGTGGTTCATTTGCTTTTGGAGCAACACTTAATAATGTAGGTAACAAAATATCTTACACTGAATTAGACGATAGAGACTTTCTCCCAACTAATTTAAAGATTGGTACTGCATTAACATTTGATTTTGATGGATATAATAAAATCACTTGGATTTTTGATGCGTCAAAATTGTTAGTTCCTACACCTCCTGAAATGCTTAATGGAGAAATTGTAGCAGGTATGAATCCAAATGTTGGTGTTGTACCGGGGATGTTACAATCATTTTATGATGCTCCCGGTAGGGCATTGGTAGATGCTAATGGTCAAAAATTGATGAATCCAGATGGCACTTATCAAATCGCTCCAGGATCTGTGTTTATGGAAGAATTGAGCGAAATAATGTTGGCCACGGGGGTTGAATACTGGTATAACAATGTGTTTGCAGCTCGAATGGGATACTTTTATGAAAACATAAATAAAGGTGCTCGCCAGCATTTCACTTTTGGAGCTGGTATTAAATGGAATCGCTTCGGCTTAGATATTTCTTATTTAACCTCTATCCAGCGAAATAACCCACTGCAAAACACGGTTAGGTTTACTATTCGTCTTTACTTAGGAAACAAGGCTAATGCGGCTGGAGCTGAAGAAGTAAAACCTGACTAATGAAAATTAGGATTGGTTTTGGTGTTGATGTACACCAATTAGTAGAAAACCGAACTTTAATGGTTGGGGGTATTAAAGTCCCTTCTTCCTTTGGCGCATTGGGCCATTCTGATGCTGATGTATTACTACACGCTATTTGTGATGCGATGTTAGGAGCTTTAAATCTGCGAGATATAGGTTTTCATTTTTCTGATACGGATCCAAAATTCAAAGATATTGACAGTAAAATACTTTTAAAAAATACTTTTGATTTAATTCAAGCGAAAAAGTATTCCGTAGTGAACCTTGATGCTACAGTTATTCTAGAAAAACCAAAATTAAATCCACATATTCCTAAAATGCAATCTGTAATTAGCGATATACTCAAAGTGGAAGAAGATGCTGTCTCTATTAAAGCAACAACGCATGAAAAAGTAGATTCTTTTGGTAAAAGTGAGGCGATAAAGGCTTATTGTGTTATTCTACTTCAAGGAGATTGAGATGAAGTTCATGATTCTGAAGAATGAAAGAAAAAAAAGAACAACGAAATAAGAGGCAAATTATTGGAAGAGTCGATAAGGCAGATTTTCCAATTTTTAACTTGGAAGAAGTTCTAGTAAAAATTGATTCAGGAGCATATACAAGTGCAATCCATTGTTCAAAAATCAAAGAAGAAAATGGTGTGTTATATGTAATATTTTTAGATAAGTCTAATAGTGGATATACGGGTGAAGTGGTTGTTTTCAACGAATTTTCGGTAAAGAAAGTAAGGAGTTCTTCAGGGGAAGCACAATGGAGGTACAAAGTCAAAGGAAATATACTTCTTTTCGGAAAAAAATATAACACAGAGTTTACATTAACAAAGCGGAGCAAAATGAGATACCCCGTACTTTTGGGACGAAAATTATTGAATAAAAAATTTTTAATTGACACATCACTTTCCAATGAATCTTGGAAGTTAAAAGAGAAAAATAATTCATGAAAATAGGTATTTTAAGTAGAGATTCAAA
>SKGS01000196.1 GCA_007117355.1 Lishizhenia sp.
AAGTTTGTAACCCACCAGAAAATTGGTAATTGATATCTACACTGGTTAAATTTTCTGAACCATAATTTCTAAGTGTAACCTCAGGGAAAACTTGATTACTACAAGCTATCGAAGTTGGAGAGACAATATTTAAAATCCCCGCATCATTTTCAATGTCTTGGTTGATTATACAGAAGTTGTGTGTTGCTTGACTTCCAAAATCTCCATTTGGCGCGGTCATTTCTACTAATACATTTCCGTTTTCATCTAATATTTCATAATCACCATCAACGGAACAATTTTGCCATTGACTTCCGTAAAGACCATCTCCGTAGGTATCATAAATTTTAAAATCATAGCAACCTTCAGGCAAACAAACTACATATTGCTCTAATACATTTCCTGAGCCATTTTGATAGCCTCCACCCGAAATCATGACTTCACCTGTATTGTCATCTATAATTTCCCAAGAAGTTTCTTCTGCATAACAATCAAGTGTCAGATTAATCTCGACAACTTGTCCACCACCACTCAACGAAAAAGTAGCACTAGCATCATCGTTTGAAGGATTTTGATCAGCCTCTCCATTTGGCTGACTTGTCTCTGCGGTGAAAGTAAAATTTCCATCCACATCAGAATGTGTTCCAAGTGTAACTATCTCTGATTCACCAGTGGCTAAATTTCCAGACCAACTTTGCGAATGATTATTTCCGTTCCAGCTATAATTGATAATTACGGAAGTTAAGTTATCAGCACCAAAATTACGCAAGCGCACTTCGGGAGTAAATGTTAAACTACAATAATTTCCAATAGGATTAATTATTTCAGTGATACCTGCATCTATTTGTACACTAAATTGTTGTGCACAAATCATGGATTGTTCAGCGTTCATTCTTCCAGCACCAAGTTGACCAATAAAGTTTGGGTTTTGTGCGTTAATATTATCCGCTCCATCTAATAAACATTGCACTAAATCAGCATTTGAAGCATTAGGTGCAAAAGACTTCATCAAACCCATGAAACCAGCAACAAGAGGAGATGCCATGGATGTACCTTGCGAATTCTGATACCCTGTTCCTTCATTCGTACTAGCGATTTGAACTCCAGGAGCTGAAATATCTATCCAAGTACCAAATTGAGAAAAGTTAGCTTTTTGATCTTGTTGGTTAGTAGCAGCTACAGCAACTACATTATTATATGCAGCTGGATAAAACTGTTGACTTTGGTTGCTATTTCCAGCTGCGGCAATCAAAATACAACCTTGATCCCAAGCATAATTACAAACATTTTGTCCGTATTGAGAAGAACCTGGGCCACCCCAAGACATATTTATAACATCAGCGCCATTATCCGCTGACCAAATTATCCCATCAAAACCACCAGTTAAAGCTCCGTCTGAACAACGACCAATTGCAACGGGAAGAATGCTTACATCCCAACCTATTGATGCAACTCCAAGTCCGTTATTGGTTTCCGCACCAACAGTACCGGCAACATGAGAGCCATGAAAACCATTATTTCCACCACAAGGATTAGGGTCATTAGTATTCATGGCTGTATTGCGACCGGGAAGCATCTTATTCACTAAATCAGGGTGATTGGTTTGAATAGCGTCATCAGTTACAGCTACAACAATATTAGCATCTCCAGTACTATAAGACCAAGCTCCTTCAGCTTGAACTCTGAATAAGCCCCACATATTATTTTGTGTGTAAAGCGGATCGTTTGGTACTTGCAATATTTTATGCAATTCCTTCTTCTCAGCAACTCGAATTTCTTTAATGTTGGAAAGCGTTCGAATAACCTCATCTATTTGATAAGGATCATTCAATTCTAATTGATATGTTCTTTTGAGCCTTCTGTCCTTGATATTAGGATGTAATTGTTTCGCAGACTTAAAATTAATACCATGCACTGGGGAAAGATATGGTATTTCTTTGATGTTAAATGATTGATCATCTTTGGAAATAATCATTTTAGCATCTTGCTGCAATTCAAAAACGATTAGACCATCTTGGTAATCTTCATAAACATTTTGAGACCATCCAAAAAACGAGCATAGTAGTAAAAGTAACGTGATTTTAACTTTAAATTTCATAGTATAAGTGTTGTATTTAATTGCGAATGCCTAAAATTAATGATTTCTAACACAAAATAACATCCGTTTATCAAATTAAACGTCAGTAAGAATAATTCTTTGGACAATTCAATGTAGATTTTATTTTTTCGTCTTTTGAATTACATTTTAAATCTCAATAAAAAATGTAGTTTATTGAAAATTCAAAATTTAGAAATCAAAGTATAAAAATAGCTGCTAAAATAAAAATGAGTATTATCACCAAATATTGCCAGATATCAACAAAATAAGGGCTGTATTTCTTCCAAAAGTCGAACATACTATTTCAATAAATAGCTTTGCATACCTGAAGAGAAAGCTCGCTCTATTCTTCCAAAGTTATTTTCAAAAAGTAAGTAAACTTCAATTTTCTCCTCGGGATGAGAGGCGACAAAGCTCAAGGTACTATCCACACCGATGGTCATGAATACTGTAGCATATCCATCTGCTAGCGCAGCGTTTGGAGCAATAACCGTTGCCGATAACAGATTGTGCTCAACTGGAAAACCAGTTAGGGGGTTGAGTGTGTGACTGTATTTTTTTCCATCTTTTTTATAAAACTTTCGGTAATTTCCAGATGTAGCAATTCCACCTTCGGAAATGCTCAGATAGTTTTCAAGTTTTCGTTGGCTTGCACCATCGTTCTCTTCTGTTGGTTCATCAATACCAATTATCCAAGGTTCACCGTCGTTATTTTTTCCGGCAACCACAATTTCTCCACCCACCTCTACAAAGTAATTTTCATGACCTCTATTTTTTAAAAACGTTGCAATTTCATCTGCCGACTGACCTTGTGCAATTCCGTTAAAATCGAGTTGAAAAGAGGGATGTAATTTTGTGAAATTTGCTCCGTCAAAAGTATGTAAATGACCAGACTCAAAGCCAACAAAATTTAAAATGCTATCAATTTCTTGTTGCGAAGGCTCATTGGTCATATCTTTAAAAAATCCCCAGGCTTTAACTAGCGGAAAAACAGAAGGGTCAAAAGCGCCATTCGTTTTCGAGAAAACATGTTGACTAAGTGCATAGCAAGAGTTAAAAAATTTATTGTCTTCCACTTCGAAAAGGCTGTCTGCATCGTTTAATTTGGATAAAATACTATAGTCTATATACCCAGAAAGTTCCAAATCAAATTGATGTAATAAATCACTAATTTCTTTAGGAGATGCTAAAAGAGAATCTTCACTTGTTTTAATTAGAAAAGTAGTTCCTTGTGTTGTTCCTTGGATAGTTTGTTTATTTAAGTTCCAGGCATTTAATTCATCCAAAGGTAAATTTTCTTCTTCTGTTTGACTTTCAGAACAACTGTAAAAAGCCAACAAACCCAATAAAAGACTAAAAATGACGTACCAACTTCGCATGTTCTGTTCCATTTATCCAACTCATTTCAGAAATTTGCTGCCCATTTTTACTGTAAGTAATCATGTTTCTTGTTTGAATTCGAAGATACACATCTCCCCTACCGTCTTGAACAACGATTCTTCTTGTTATAATTTTATAAGGTAAATCGTCCTTATCTCTTTTTACATAATTTTCTTGCGTCACCCCTTCGGGGAATTGATCACCCAATGTATTAGCGACTTTGTCGTTAAAAGGCACTTGGTTTAATTCTAGTCCGTCTAACAATTCTTGAAGTT
This sequence comes from Lishizhenia sp., assembly GCA_007117355.1. Taxonomy (GTDB): domain Bacteria; phylum Bacteroidota; class Bacteroidia; order Flavobacteriales_D; family Crocinitomicaceae; genus CSBr16-161. Next base: position 3,733 of record SKGS01000196.1, read on the forward strand.
CAGCACTTTGCCTTCTCTTGTCTTCTTTACGCAATGATTCTGCTGCACCAATTGAGGAGGCAACACCATCTACTTTTTCTGCACGCTCTTTCACTTGTTGACTTTTATCGCTTCTTACTGTTTCTCCAATAACTTTAATTTCTGTCAATTGACGACTATTATCGCGTCTTTGAGATTCTTCTTTTTGGCTTTTTTCATCGTGGATGTTAACCAGCTCATCCCCTAGCCTTTCTAACTCTTGTTGCACTTCGGCATGATTTTCATCTTTTTGCTCTAAGGCTCTTTCACGCTGTAATTCAACTGAACCAACATGCTGCATATTCCCTCTAATAGCATTTATTTTTAGCGTATTAGCTTCTGTGTAAATGGCATCGCTTCTTTCTGCAATATCTTTAACTTGCTCTACGGTTTCTTGACGACGCAAATCGTTTTCAGCAGCAGAGGCTGCGTAAGTATCTTGTGCTTTGGTTAATATCGCATCCATTTCCCAAGCAGCGGTATAAACTTCTTCCTGTTCTTGATTCCTCTTTTCATCATGCTTTTCCATCATTCTATAGATGTCTTCCTGAATGTAGTTTTGAATAATCGCTTTTTCCGTAGATGATTCTTCTCGCAATAATTCCGCTTGTAATGCTTGATCATTTATGTAAGTGATTTTTGCATAATTATCTTGAACATCCAAATGATTTTGGTCAATTTGTTGCATGCCAAGGTTTCTTACAAACTCATCATTTGCTTTCAATAATTCAGCTGCACGGTTTTCTTCTTCGATAGAATTATCAATAATTTGTATTACTTGCTGACTATTTTCTATCCACTTTTCTCTATTTTGTTGGTTGCTTTCCATTTGACGATCAACTGCTCCATCATTGAGTTGTCTAACGACTTCCTCATTGCGACCACGAAAATCTATTGCTCGCTGCATATCGCCTTGAGCGTCGGACTGAATTACAATAATTTGTTGGTTATTATCAATGTATTTCTGACGTTCCTGTTGCGCAGCATTCGACATTTCTTGTCCGAATTTATTAGCAACATCGTCCATAATTTGAGAGTTTTCATATTGGCGATCGTAATTTTCAACTCTTGTTGCTTGAGCCTCATCTAAGATGTAGGTAATATCCTCTGCTTGGCGCAAAACGGCACCTCGCTCATAGTTATTTTCTTCCATTCGTTTTTTAGCAATCTCGAAAAGTTGGTCGTCTAATTGAACAGAAAGTTCTTGACGTTGTCGGTTATTTTCTTCATAACCTTGCATGCGTAAATCTCTAATTTTGTCTGCTTCCCATTCGTATTCCAATCGTTGTTGTAAATCTGAGTTTTCTAATCGTTGGAAATTTTCCTCTTGTTTTTGGATTTTATTTACAACCTTTTGCTTTCTTAGATTTTTTCTCGTTTGCTCTGCTTGTTCTAGTAAAAAAGCACCTTCAATAATAGAAATATCTTCTTCTTCGCCAAGATAGTCGAGTCCAGCTTCTAATACAGCTGCCTTGTTTAACTTTCGTCTGATTTCTTTAATACGATTAACTGGAACCTGATCCATTGGTCTTTCTTCGTTTGCTTGTTCGTATAGTGCAAGTGCCTCCTCTAGTTCGTCGTCATCGTATTTCAAAGCTGCATCTGTTAACAATGCTTCGTACTGCGCATCCAATTCTGCTTTTCTTTGTTGTTTCCAAAGTTCTTTCGCCTCTTCTTTTTTGCGCAATGCCTTACCATTAGTATCGTCTAGCGAAAGAACTTCATCATAATTATTTATTGCTTGTTCGTATTCTTCATTAGCAAAATAACTATCCGCTTTTGATAAAAAGTCATTGATTTTCTCAAGACGTTCAGCAGCAAGTTTTTCAGCCTCTTGTTTTATTTGAAGCAATTTTTTAGCCTCTGCTAATTTTTCTGTTGCTTCTTCGTCATCCTTTTTCCAATTTAATGCTTCTTCAAATTGTGTAATTGACTCTTCAAAGTCTTCATTTTTCAATGCAATACGACCAGTAGTCATGGCTTGGGCGTATTCAAACTCCGCTTTTTCTGCCTCTAGTTTTGCTCTTTCTGTTTTTGCTTTTTCTATTGCTTCCACAGGATAGTCTGAAGAGTTATCTAACTTAAGCGCCTCTTCATAGAAATTGATACTTTCATCAAAAAGTTTATTTTCAAAAGCTTCATCTCCTTTTTCGATTAAAGTAGCATATTGTTTTTGTAAATTCTCTAAGTTCTCTCGCTTTTGTATCTCTTCTTTTATAGTAGCAATTTGTTTTTTAGGGAATTCATCTTCTTCCTTTATTTCTGAAGCCTCTTCGTAAAGACTTAATGCTGCTTTTAAATCGTCAAGCGCTAAAGCTTCGTTTGCTTGATCTATGGCAGCAGCATATTCCTCTTCTCGTTTTGCATTTTGCTCTGCAAGTTCCGCTTCCTCCTGTTTTTTACGCAGCATTTCATCTATTTTTACTATCGCATTTTGAGGAATAGGATCCGTTTTTCTTTCATCTTGAGCTTGTTCGTACAAAGCTTTTGCCTCCAAAAGTTCATCTGCATCCAATTTAGCTTTTGCCTCGGCAAGCAATTCTTGGTACTTTTCTTCAGATTCAGCCAAAGCTTGTAACCCTTCTCTAGCAACTTCTTTTTGGGAAGTAGCTTCATCATCATTTGGAAGTATTTCAAGTGCGTCATCGAACGCTTCTATTGCCTGAGCAAAGTTTTCATTTTCCAACGCTTTTTTCCCGCGTTCCATAGCTTCAGCATAATCATTTTCTTTTGCGCTAGCAGCTTCTTGGTCTTTTATCGCTTTTTCAATTTCCTCTTTTAAAGCTTGTGCTTCTTCGTTTGAATCATCTATTTCTAATGCTGCAGTAGTTTGTAAAAATGCTCCATCTAAAATACCGTTTTCAAATTTCTCTCTTGCATCGGAAAGAAGTTCTTCCAATTGTTTTTCTTGATTGGCAAGTTGTTCTTCTTCCAGCGCTGCTTTCTGTTTGTCAATATTTTCAATTCGTTTTTTAATTTCGTCAGAATCAATAAAGCCTTGTGCTTTTATATATTTTTCTTTGGCTTTATCCCAATCTTCTTTGGTACTTAATTCATCACCTTCCTGAAGTAAGGTTTGATATTGACTAAAGTTTTGCTTTTGTTCTTGCGCAAATTCTTTTCGCTTCTGTGCGTTTTCATCCTCTCCATTTCTAAAGACAAGTGCTTCGTCAAAAGCCATTATTGCTTCATCAAACTTATTTTGTGCTAGCAATTGCTCCCCTCGTTCCATGCTTTCATTATATGCCATGTCAATTTGAGAAGCTGCATCAGACTTTTCTTCATCTAGTGCTTTTTGTGCTTGTTCCTTTTTACTTTGAACATCTTCATCTTTTTGAATACCTAATGCTTCGTCATACTTTTTAATGGCATCTTTGTAATCTTTAGCATTGAATAATTCATCTCCTTCAGCGACTAGACCCGCAAATGCTTCTTTTTTAGTTAATTTATCTTCAATTTGGGTAAGTCTATCTTCAATGTGCGAATTACTTTCTATACCTTTCGCTTCCTCATACGATTGCTTCGCTTTTTCAAGTTCTTCATTATCATAAAAGGCATCGGCATTGTTTACCAATTCTTGCCATTTTTCTTGTTGAGATGCTGCTTGATTTAGTTTTTCAATCTCCGCATCGATTAACACAAGTCGTTCAGTGATATGTTCAGTTTCTCTAACTTTTTTTGCATCGTTGTAAGCAAGTTTTGACTCCTCCCATTTTTTTTCGTTAAACAATCCATCGGCAATTGCTAACTTTTCTTTGAGCAACTCTTCTTGTTGCGCTTCTGATTCAAGGGATTTAATCGTTTCTTTAATCTCTTCGATGCGCTCTGAAACTTCATCTGTCTTTTGAATTTCATTAGCTTCTTCGTACTTTGCAAGTGCTGCAATCCATTCTTCTTTCTTGTAAAGTTCTTCTGCATTTTGCTTTACAGATGCAAAAAGTTCGTTTTGTTTTGCTAAATCAGCTTCCTCTTTTTGTTTTTGCTGAACTAACTCTTTTTGTTCTATTGCCGTTTCGTTTTTTTCATCCAATCGGAGTACTTCGTCTAGCGTAGTTAAAGCTTCTGACCATTTTTCATCGTTGATATCCTCTTGAGCTGCACTGAGTAATTGATTGATTTTTTCTTGTTCATTAGCTTGTTCTTCAAGTTCCTTCTTTTTAGCTGCAATAATTCCTAATTGCTCCTTTACTTCATCATCATTGGGAATTAAATTATCCGCTTCTTTGTACTTTTCTTCTGCCTGATCCAATTCATTTTTAGCTAAAAAATCAGCGCCTTCTTTCTTTAAAGCTTCAAACGATTCCATTAACGCTTCTTGATTCGCCAATGCCTCTATTTCCTTTTCCGCTTTTTCTTTTCCTTTTTTCGCCTCATCATTTGAGTCGTCAATAGTTAAAACTTCCTGAAACTTAGCGAGCGCCTCTTGCCATTTTTTATCATTAGAAAAATTCCCACCTTCTTCTAGCAACTTTGCAATTTGTTCGGCTTCTGCTTGTTGACTCGCTATTTCTTTAAGTTTTTGTTCAGCTTCTTCTTTTTTGGTTTTTGAAAGTTCTTCTTCTGGCTTCAATTGATTTGCTTCAGAAAAGGCATCAACAGCTGCTGCATAATCTTCACTTTTCATGGCTGCCTCTCCTTCTTCCATAAACTTTGCATAGTCCTCTTCTAATTTTTTGGCTGCATCGCGTTTTTCAATATTTTCTTCAGCTAACTCAATCTTTTGATTTGGGTAAGTTGATGCGGATTCGTGAGAAAGTGCTTCCTTATATTTTTCTATTGATTCCTCCCATTTTTCCTCATTAAAAAGTTTATCCGCTGCTTCGAGGGCATCATTGTATTTTTTCTTTCGCTCTTGCTCTTCTTTTTCAGCTTGTGCTTTTCCTTCTAATTCAGCTTTACGATTTAATGGATGCTGCTCATTTGGATATTTTTTTAATGCTTTCTCATATTTATCTAATGCAGCCTGCATACTATTTTGGTCGTAAAACTTATCGGCCATTTCAATTAAAGCATCATATTCGGTGCGTTTCTTCTTTTCGTTTAATAACTTTTGAACATCATCAATTCTATCTAGAGCAAGCTGGTTATCATCCGTTAAATCAGAAGCCTCGTAAAATTTATCAATCGCTTTATCGTATTGCTCATTTTTGACCAATTGTTCAGCAGCGTCAATAAGGTTTTGGTATGCCTGATTAGATTGCTGAGCCATCAAATCTTTTTTCTTTTGTGCATCCAATATATCCGATATTTCAAGGATTCGCATGTTTGGATGCTTTTCCATTTGCTTTCCATCTAACTTGATGGCATCTTCATATTTTGTTAATGCAGCAGTGTAATCTTCTTTTTTGTACAACGCATCTGCCTCAGTTATCAGAGCATTATACTTTGCGTCCGTATCTTTTTTACTTTTTTCTGCTTTAGCTAATTCATCGTCAATACGTTTTTTTGTTGCAGAGGCTAAATTGGCATCCCAAGCCATTTTCATTTCACGTGTTTTATACTTCCAATGCACGACAGGCGTATTTTGCAAAAAAGAAAAATCTCCACCTTCTCTGTTTGTGAAAAGATCAAGATTAACAGCAGAAGGCATTATTTTCCCTCCTATTGGCAAATCTTCTTCATTAATCCCTCTTGCATCTATGGTCATATGTTTAGCCACATAACCTGCTTTGCTATAGGTGACTTTATATTCTTTGTCGATTGGAAGAGACAAGGTGTAATTTCCAGATGCGTCAGTTGTAACTTTTTTTATTTCCGAACCCCCAACAGTTGCGGTTATAACAACACCAGATATGTCCTTTTTTGAATCCATATCTTTGACGTTACCATCAAAAACGAACTCTTGGGCAGAAACATAGGAAATGCCTAACAAGCAAAAAAATAAAATTAAAATTGTTTTAATCATTTATTATCTTCAACGATAAAACGTCAATTAGTTACATTTTATATAGCCCAAAGATAATACCAAATTACCTAAAAGTTCGTTAATTTTGATGAAAATAGCTAAAAATTGAAACAGTTAAAAATAGATCAGCTCAGTTATTGGGAAAAAAATGAATTTTTTAATAATATCGACTTCGTTATTATCGGATCTGGAATAGTTGGATTATCGACAGCAATTGAATTAAAAACTCAGTTCCCAAATGCCAAAATATTAATAGTAGAACGCGGATATATTCCAACTGGCGCAAGTACTAAAAATGCTGGCTTTGCATGTTTTGGAAGTGTAAGCGAATTACTATACGATTTAGAAAAAATGTCTGAAAAAGATGTTTCTCAACTATTGGAATATCGTTGGGAAGGATTAAAATTTTTACGAAAACGATTGGGAGATAAAGCAATTGATTATCAACAAAATGGGTCATACGAATTATTTACAAGTTCAGAAAAAGATAAATTTGAAGCTTGCAAGGCAAAAATTCCAGCATTAAATAATTTTGTAGAAAATACTTTAGGGCTAAAAAATTGCTTTCAAGTTTTGGAAGATAATCATTTTAGGTTTAAAAATATTTCTGGAATGATTTATTCTCCTTTTGAAGGACAAATTGACACTGGAAAAATGATGATTAATCTGCTGCGAAAAGCAATTGAATTAAGGATTAACATCATCAATAGCATAGAATTAAAGCAATGGACAGATGCTGGTGACAGTGTTAAATTAGAGACAACAATTGGAGAAATTAAATGTAAACAACTTATTATCTGCACCAACGGATTTACCCATTTGCTATTACCACACATTGAAGTAAAACCAGCAAGAGCGCAAGTTATTCTTACCAAACCAATTAAAGACTTACATATCAAAGGAATATTTCATTATCAGGAAGGGTATTATTACTTTAGAAATATTCACGATAGAGTTTTATTCGGTGGAGCAAGAAATCTAGATTTTAAAGGAGAAGAAACCCATGAATTTGGAAATACGGACATTATCACTAGTTCATTGAAAAACTTGTTAGCTGATGTGATTTTACCTGATACTGCTTTTGAAATTGAGCAGCAATGGTCTGGAATCATGGGTGTTGGTGCTTCAAAAATGCCATTAATAAATCAACATTCAAATAATGTTTTTTATGGCGTAAGATTAGGAGGAATGGGAATAGCTATGGGCAGTAAAATAGGAAGTGAATTGGCTCGGTTGATTAAAATGAAATATTAAATAACAAAAAAGGCTACCTAATTAGGCAGCCTTTTTTTTTCAAATGGTATAATGAATTAGAAATTACTTTCCGTCCATTTTGTCTTTTAAAGCAGCAAGTGCATCTAAATCACCTAAAGTAGATTTTTCAGAGCTCTTGTTTATTTCTTGAACCGCTTTTGAAGTTGAAGAACCACCTTTAGCTGACTTTTTAGAAGTCGTTGGTTTATCTTCTCCTTCTTCGAAAGTTCTAACGTGAGAAACTACGATTTTCTTCGCTTCTTTGTTGAACTCTATTACTTTGAAATCAAGTTGTTCTTCAACCTTAGCGTTAGAACCATCTTCTTTACGCATGTGCTTTGCAGGACAAATTCCTTCAACACCGTATGGTAATGAGATAATTCCACTCTTATCTTTTTGGTCGATAATAGTACCTTGGTGAACAGAACCTTCTCCAAAGATAGTTTCAAATACATCCCATGGATTCTCTTCAAGTTGTTTATGACCTAAAGAAATTCTTCTGTTTTCTTTGTCGATTTCAAGAACAACTACATCCATTTGGTCACCAACTTTGCAGAATTCAGATGGGTGCTTGATTTTCTTTTGCCAAGATAAATCAGAGATATGAATTAAACCATCAACACCTTCTTCTAATTCAACAAACACACCAAAGTTAGTGAAGTTTCTAACCTTCGCATTATGCTTAGATTCAACTGGGTAACGACCTTCGATTGCTTCCCATGGATCTGGCATTAATTGCTTAATACCTAGTGACATTTTGCGCTCTTCACGATCTAAAGTCAAAATAGCTGCTTCAACCTCATCACCAACTTTCAAGAAGTCTTGAGCAGTTCTTAAATGCTGAGACCAGCTCATTTCAGAAACGTGAATCAATCCTTCTACTCCTGGAGCGATTTCAACAAACGCGCCATAGTCAGCAAGAACAACTACTTTACCTTTAACTTTATCACCAACATTTAAGTTAGCATCAAGCGCATCCCATGGATGAGGCTGAAGTTGTTTTAAACCAAGTGCAATTCTCTTTTTATCATCGTCAAAATCAAGAATTACAACATTCATTTTTTGGTCTAATTCAACGATTTCCTCTGGGTGATTTACACGACCCCAAGAAAGATCAGTAATATGGATAAGACCATCAACACCTCCTAAGTCAATGAATACACCGTAAGAAGTGATGTTTTTAACTGTACCTTCAAGAACCTGACCTTTTTCAAGACCAGAAATGATTTGTTTTTTCTGCTCTTCTAACTCAGCTTCAATAAGTGCTTTGTGAGAAACAACAACATTCTTAAATTCTTGATTAATCTTAACTACTTTGAACTCCATGTTTTTACCAACATAGATATCGTAGTCACGGATAGGCTTAACGTCAATTTGAGAACCTGGCAAGAACGCCTCAATTCCAAATACATCAACAATAAGTCCCCCTTTTGTTCTGCACTTCACGAAACCTGTAATAACTTCACCTGATTTAAGTACGTCATTAACACGTTCCCAAGCGTTGTGCATACGCGCTGTTTTATGAGAAACAACAAGCTGACCATTTTTGTCTTCTTGAGATTCTACAAAAACAACTACTTCGTCACCAACTTTTAAATCTGGATTGTAACGAAATTCATTGATTGGAACAACACCTTCGGATTTGTAACCAATATTGATTACTGCCTCCTTATTTGTTAAACCAACAACAGTACCTTTAATAACCTCTTTTTCATTGATAGAAGTTAATGTTGCTTCATACTTATCAGCGTATTCAGCATGTTGAGCTTTGCTATAACCATCGTTTGCTAAAGCTTCCCAGTCGAAGTCAGGATTTCCCTGATCTAAAATTTTGTTTTCTGCCATATTGGGCAATTTTAACTTGTATTTCAAACACCCCTAAAAAGTTTGAAAGAAATTAATAATCAACTGCTTAAATTAGGGTTAGCAGCTATTTCCCTAAAAATGGAGTGCAAATGTACCGCCTTTCTGAATCATAACCAAATGATTATGTGTATTTTTCAGAAAAAAATAGGCTATCTAATCAATGTAACATGTCCGTTAATGGAATATCGCTTATCGGTAAAAGCTTCTTTGAAATTAATTTTCCAAATGTAAGTTCCTTCTTGGGCATCATAATTCTGGTACGTCCCATCCCATCCTATATCTGAATTTTTAGAAACAAAAATCAATTCACCCCATCGATTATAAATTTGAAGTTCATATTCAAATGGATCAAAACCAGAAGTAAATACAGGTTGAAACACATCATTAAATTGATTACCATCTGGTGTGAACGCATTTGGCACATAGTAAATAACGTCTGCAACTACTTGAATTCTTTGGCGCATGGAGTCAACACATCCAGCTTGATTGTACACAAATAAATCAACAAATAAGTTTTCATCGTAAAGGTTTGTATATTCATAAGATGGACTGACTGCTGTACTTGTTCCTACTCCATCACCAAACTCCCAATAATAATTTG
>SKGS01000214.1 GCA_007117355.1 Lishizhenia sp.
GAAAATAACAATCGGTAAGCCCAAGTGGGACCACTAGATAGAATTAGAAAGAGAGCGTAGAATGAGGAGTCTGCGCTCTTTTTTGTGGAATAAATTTGGGCGAGAAGTGTATGCCGATGTACTTGCTCGACTGTTATTTTCATTAGAAGCATCACCGTAGAGACCAATCTCCAACGCCTAAGAATAGTTCTCTTTTGATAAGTATATCAGTCGTTAACTGTTAAATCATGAATTAATGATAATAAATATTCAGTATTCACGTTTTTCATGTTTCAGTAAGAAACTTTTATAAAAGTAATTTAAGGCTTATTTGAAATGAAATTTAACTTTGTACCAATAATTATTTCTAATTAGACAAGAACAAACCAATTTAATGTCTTATAAATATTTAATCATACTGTTTTTTACATTTTCCTTTCTCGTGCATACTCTGCATGCACAAATAGGAGTTGGGGATTGGCGTATGCACATTTCTCCGAATGATGGCATAGGCGTAGTGCAGTCCGAAGAGTATGTTCATTTAGCTCTTTCTCGTGGCTTGTTAAGTTATGATTTACAAAGCGGAGAAAAAACGATTCGAACAGCAGCTAATTTTTTGTCCGATGTAAATTTAACAGCCATTGGTTATCACGCTCCATCAGATGGTGTTTTCATCGGTTATTCGAATGGCAACTTGGATATGTTATTTGGAGAAAGAATTGTAAACCTTCCTGCCATACCTCAATCCTCAGTAAGTGGAGTAAGAAGAATTAATTCGATAAAAGCCCTAGATGGAGAAATGTATCTTGCCACAGGCTTTGGCATTGTGGTCATACAAGTTGACAGAAGAGAAGTGAAGGACACCTACTTTCCTTCATCTGGAACAGAACCGATTGTAGATGTAGCGTTTTCGAATGATAGCATTTATGCTTTAACCAGAAATAAGTTATATGTAGCTTCCCTTTCAAATAATTTTCTTGCCGATCCTTCGCAATGGCAAGAATCTAATGTGCTTCCAAGTTATGAAAACACAGGCTCTTACAACTCAATAGTTTATCAGTACGACGCATTGTTTGTAGGTTATAATGATGAAATCTATAGTGGGGACACTATTTTTAAAATTGAAAACGAGCAAAGAGAAGTTTTTTTAGAAAGTATTGAGATTCATAAAATTGTTGAGCAAGAGGAAAAGTTGATAGTTTGTATGGACGGAGATTTACGTATTTACAATAGTGAACTAGAACTAAGCTTAAACATATTTCAATACCAACATGACGGATTCCCAGGTCCTAATGATGCGGTTTATATAGACGGAAATTACTTTATTGCCGATAGAAGATCTGGTTTAGTAAAAGCAGCAAATGCATTTAATAGTCAACATATTTCATTTGAAGGCCCTGAAAATTCCGCTTCTTTTCGTGTGGATTGGAAAAATGGAAAATTAGCTGTAGCAGGTGGTCGCTTACTTGGGAACAACCCTTCTTTTAGCTCGGATGGCGGTTTCATAAAAAAGCAAGAAACGTGGGAGTCTATTAACCGATTTAATCAAGACTTGCTTGCTAACAAAAATATTTGGGATTTTATATCTGTAGCGGTTAATCCTAGAAATACAGACGAAGTTGCATTTGGTACATATTCCGAAATGCCGCTTATTATTTCTAAAGAAAATGCAACTATTACGGACACTTTTTCCTTTAACAACTCTTTGATAGAAGCTGCTTCAACTGGCAATGGTTGGGGGTATATTGGCGATGTAGTTTATGATTCTGATGGCAACCTTTGGGTGCTTAATTCTCTGGCAGAAAGACCGTTAAAAGTACTTACTCCAGAAGGCGTTTGGTATGACTATAATTTAGGCTCTCAAGTAAGAAATAGATATTGCCGCAGACTAATTATTGATAATAATGGTGTGAAATGGTTTACTGTTGATGGTGTTGGTGTTGCTGCATTTGATGATAATGGAACAATTGACGACACAAGCGATGACCGATTTAGAGTTTTGGGTACTGACCAAAGTAATGGGCTTTTACCTTCTGCAACAGTAGAGGCCTTGGCTGTTGATTTTGATAATAATATTTGGGCCGGAACAACAGAAGGATTTCGTGTGCTTTATAACACGAGAAATGTTTTTGATGGACAACCAGGCACCTTTAACTTCCAGCAGTTGGTAATCGAATTTGGCGAAAATTTTGAAATTGTTTTAGGTTTTACCCATATCACCGCACTTGCAGTGGATGGAGCTAACAGAAAATGGATTGGCACTGCAAATTCTGGTGTTTTTCTGTTTTCGCCAGACGGTTTAACATTGATAAGAAATTTTACCGCAGTAAATTCCCCATTATTGTCTAACGCCATTTTTGATATTGCCATAGATAACAATAACGGAGAAGTTTATTTTGTAACAGATGACGGCCTAATATCATATAGAAGCGATGCAACGGCTGGGGATTTATCATATAAAAATGTAAAAGTTTTTCCAAATCCTGTACTACCAAATTATTTTGGGCCAATTACCATCCAAGGTATTGCTTTCAATTCAGATGTGCGAATAACGGATATTTCTGGCAAACTTGTTTACCAAACTAGATCCAATGGTGGCACAGCTACCTGGGATGGAAACTCGGTGACTGGTGAGAGAGTAGCAACGGGTGTTTACCTAATTTGGACAACAATTGACAGCGAAACACAAAAAGGTCGAAAGGTTGGCAAAGTTGTTTTTATAAACTAAGACCAAATGCGACAATTAGTTGAGGGTATCCTTTTAAAGAGAATGGCATACAGTGAAACGAGCCTCATCACAACTTTTTATACAAAGCAAGAAGGTCTTCAAACGTTTTTATTTCAAGGCGGAAAGAAAAAAAAGGGAAATAGTTTGCAGCCATTAGCTCGTTTTGAATTGGCTTTTTTTAAAAGACCAGATAGTGAACTTGGTAAAATTACAACCATTCAATCATTGTCCTCCTTTCAGTCCATTCCCTTTCATCCAGTTAAAAGTGGAATCGCTTTTTTTCTAGCTGAATTATTAGAAAAGTGCTTGCGAAGTGTTGAATCTGATAGAAAGCTGTATGCGTTTTTAATCGAAGAAATACAGTTTTTAGATGAAAATAATTTCTTAGCGAATTACCCAATTTGGTTTATGATTCAGTTCACTTCCTTTTTGGGAATTGAGCCGCTCCTTATTGACAAGGAACCCCGATTTTTTGATGTTGAAGAAGGGGAGTTGCTAGCCAATCAACCTACGGGTCATATTTTTATTCAAGATGAAACCATTCCGCTAATTAGCTTCTTTTTGAAAAACACTAAAGAAATAACACTTCAAACTACTATTCCAAAAGTACTGCGAAAAACGTTGCAAGAAAACTTACTTGATTACTACAAGAGACATGTCGCAGGTTTTGGAACATTAAAGTCTTGGCAAGTATTGCAAGAGGTCTTTAGTTAGCACATTACTTCTCGAAAACCTTCTTTTTCTACATTATTAATAATATTTTTGCAGGTTGAGAGTTATATGAACATAGGTTTCAAAATGGCACATGATTAAAAACCATTCTTTTTTTTCTAGGATACTATTTTTTTTAGTTCTTATTGTAATTGCGTATTCGTGTTCTACGGAAAAAAACACGTTTATCAATCGCACGTATCATAGTACCACAGCTAGGTACAATGGTTATTTTAATGCGAAAGAACTAATTAGGATAGGTTTAGAAGATTACCGCAGAATGTACAGAGAAGATTTTAGTACGATTCTGCCTTTAGAGTTGTTGCCAAATGATGATGATGTAATTGAGTTTTACCCTGTAGTGGACACAGCTATTGCAAAATGCAGAACGGTAATATCCAAACATAGTATGCCAACCGCATCAAAGCCTTCCAAAAAGAAAACAGAGTTTGCCAATTGGATAGATATGAATTGGTTACTCATTGGTCAGGCTCATTTTATACGCAGAGATTATGATAATGCACTAGAAACGTTTGAGTACATTCGGAAGTTTTACACCGATAGAACCTCTTCTTACAAAGCGCAACTTTGGGAAGCCAGAACACAAATAGAACTCGGGATGTATCCTGAAGCTCAGCGTTCTTTAGCGCGATTAGAAGCTAAATACGACATTTTTCAATCTGATATTCAAGGTAAAAATCCCTTACTCTATCGCAGAAAAGTCAATAAGTTAAGAAAAAAAGGTCAAGGTGGAGAATTAGCCCCTTTCTTTCCGAAAAGGTTGCGTTTTGATATTGCTTTGGTTAAAACAGAATTGGCACTTCGAAGAAAGAACTATGATGATGCAAAAATTCATCTGGAAGAAGCCATCGGTAAAGCTCGGAAAAAACAAATTAAGGCGCGGTTGAATTTTATTATGGGACAGTTATTGCAACTTTCAGAAGATACGCGAGCAAGAGAGTTTTACACACGTACCATAAAACTCAACGCACCATTTGAAATGTCTTTTAATGCAAAAATAAACCGTGCAATGGTAGGCGGAAAAGGTCAAGACGCAATTATTGATGAGTTGCGAAAAATGCTAAAAGAACAAAAATATTTAGAGTATAGAGACCAGGTGTATTACGCAATGGCTAACGTGGAGCTGACAAGAAGTGATAGAGAGAAAGCCAAATACTTTTTAGGAAGATCTGTTTTTTACTCTATAAACAACGACCGACAAAAAGGAATTAGCTACGAAAAATTAGGTGATATTACCTTTGAAGAACGAAATTATGTTGCTTCACAAAAATATTATGATAGTGCTTCAAATGTGCTTCCAGAAGATTACCACAATTATGAACTTGTTTTGAATAGGGCAAATCAGCTTTCAGAATTAGTAAAAAATGTGGATATAGTAACTTTTGAAGATAGTGTGCAGCGTATTGCAAACATGAGTGAATCAGACAGAGAAAAGTTTTTAGAAAAAGTTGTAGAGCAAATACAAGAAGAAGAGCGATTAAGAAAAGAACGTGAAGCAGCAAGAGCTGAACAGATTCGCAAATTGCAACAACAACAAGCAGAAAGCAGCGGTTCTGGAAACAAATTCTATTTCAGTAATATGAAAGCGATGAACGAAGGTTTTGAGGAGTTTAGGCAGTTTTGGGGTCAACGAGAAAACGAAGACCACTGGAGAAGATCTACAAAAGACCCTGTATTTGCTGATCCAGATATGGAACTTGACCCCGATGTGGATATTGGGGACTTGGAACAAGAAATTTTTGACCCTAGCACCGTTGATCCCAGAGATGTTAAACCAGAAGATTTAACTCCAGAAATATTAATGAATAGCATCCCTATATCGGACTCTGCCATGGCAATGAGTAACGAACGCTTAATTGAAGCGCTTTTCAGATCAGGTAGAATTTATAAAGATCAGTTACAAGAAGTAAAGCTTGCAGCTGTTCAGTTCCAACGCGTAATAGACCATGGAGTAGAAAGTGAATTTAATGTTGTATCGGCATTTGAACTTTACAATATTAACAACGAAACAAACACGGCAGCCGCAGGAAAATATAGAGACTATATTTTAACAAACTATCCAAATACAGATTACGCAAATTATCTTCGTGACCCTGATTATTTCATAAAAAAGAAAGAGTTTGATGCTCTTGCATTGCAAGAATATTTAAGAAGTGTAGAAAGGTACGAAAGAGGGCTTTATTTCCCTGTTATTTTAAAAGCCGAAAATGTAATAAATGATGAGCCGGGAAACATTTTCAGACCACAATATTTTATTCTCAAGGCAATGGCAATGGGTAGGATAAATCAAGATAAAACTTCCTTGATACCTGTTTTAGAGCAAGCAATTGAGGAATATCCTGACACACCAATAGCAGAAAGAGCTGCAGAAATGTTAAAGTATATACACGACGGTGTTCCTGCATTTGAACCATTTGATTTTAATAAAGGTGCCGACATTTTTGATTTCAGCTATAGCTCAAAAATGGTAGCGCTAGTTTTGCTCTCTGGTGAAGATAATGCTAGAGAGATAATGACAAAAGTTTCAGATTTCAATCGTGAATTTTTTAGTAGAGATAGATTAAAAACGAGTACACAAATTTATGATAAAAAGACCACCTTTATCAAGGTAGAAGAGTTTAAAGATGCTAAACATGCGGCGCAATACGTGAGAGATTTTGCTAAAACACAAAAACACCTTAGAGATTATCGGAATAAAACTGTTATCTTTATATCTCCTGAGAATTATAAAGTAATGCTCAAGGATAAAAAGTTGGAAGAGTACAAAAGCTTTTTCAAAGACAATTATTAAATCAAACAAAAATGTTAGGAGGAGATAAGAAAAATAAATTAGCGCCCGACAGCCCAGAGCGATTAAATAGACTTGTACAAGGGACATCACTCACCGGAGATCTTTCAACAGAAAGTAACCTAAGGATTGATGGATCGGTAAATGGAACTATTTCATGTAAGGGGAAGTTCGTATTAGGTACTTCTGGTAAACTCGAAGGAGATTTAACAGCACTAGAGGCAGAGGTAGAAGGAACTATTTTTGGAGACTTAAAAATTGATGATATTCTTACTTTACGTAAAACAGCAATCATCAAAGGCACTGTTTCAACTGGAAGGCTTGTCATTGAAGATGGCGCTCAAATCGGTGGAGCAATTGAAACAGGGGAAGTACCAAAAACAGCTCCAAACAAGAATAGCAAGTCAAAAACTGCTTCGGACGTTGTTTATTAACTAGCCATTGAAAAACCAAGACAAAGAAAATAGAAAAATCAGCGTTTTTTTACGCTTTTCTGGATTGGCATTTCAAATGGGTGCGTTAATTGTTGTTGCGGCATTCGGCGGCAGAGCACTTGATGAAAGAGCAGGGAATTCAAATCCAATATGGACCATCGTCCTTATTTTATTAGCAATTTTTGTATCTCTTTATCAAATCATCAGAGAGGTAATTAAAGTCGGTAAAGAAAATGATTAAAGATACTATACTTGTTATCCTCTTTTTTGTTTTATTAGGAGTATTGCATTACAATCTGCTTCCTTACTTTCCTTCTATTGAACCTCAAAACGATTTCTTTCTTATTTATGCCTGCTTATTTGCTTTAAATATGATGGGTGCAACCTTGT
Source organism: Lishizhenia sp. (assembly GCA_007117355.1). Classification (GTDB taxonomy): domain Bacteria; phylum Bacteroidota; class Bacteroidia; order Flavobacteriales_D; family Crocinitomicaceae; genus CSBr16-161. The sequence continues at coordinate 7,052 of SKGS01000214.1, forward strand.
TCTACTTACAGCGAAAATTACAGTTAATGGAATTCGCTGGAATGTTTTTGGTTTTTACCACCATTCAACTTTTAGCTTGTATGTCTTTTGCTTTGGCAATCAGGCTTGTAAGAGAAGATGATGCTAAAGTCACATTACTTCACTTCGTAGCCGTGTTTTTCATTGCTCTTTTCGCACAGTCTTTTTATTTTATTAAAAAACAGAAAGGTATTTCTAGTCCTAAAACAACAGACTAGTTGCAAGTCTTGTCTGTTTTTGAACCAAGAAAAATCAGTTTTTTACGGTTAAACTATTAGTCAATTAATTTGACTTCAACAGCGTATTGATTTTTTGCTTATTTTTATAACTTTTACTTTGTTATTCTATTATTTAAAATGATTGAGGAAAAACAACTTACAAAGTTATATTATTCCATCGGAGAAGTTGCCGATATGTTGCAGGTAGCAACTTCAAATATTAGATTTTGGGAAAAACAATTCCCTCAACTTGCTCCAAAGAAAAATAATAAAGGTAATAGAGTGTTTACACCGAAAGAAGTATTGCTTCTTCAGGGCATTTACAACTTGCTTCATCATGAAGGTTATACTATTGAAGGCGCCAAGAAAGCATTAAAATCAAAACCTTCTCAACCAGCAAGCAGCCAAAATATGTCAGCGAATAAGCATCTAATAAATGAAGTCATAAACGATTTAGAGGCTATTAAATCTAATTTGCTTGACTTGAAGTCAAAGTGAGTGCGCCGTGTTTTACTTCCTCAATTTAATTTCTAGAGCCTTACAAAAGAAGTATATAAAGTAAATAAATAAAACTCATCAAATATGAAAATTATATCATTTAATGTAAACGGAATACGAGCAATACTTAAAAAAGACTTTCAAAAAGATATGAACGATTTACAAGCTGATGTAATCTGTTTGCAAGAAACAAAAGCACAAGACGATCAGGTGCAAGAGGCTTTAACTTCATTTGAAGAATATCATATTTTTAGTAATTCTGCTGTCAAAAAAGGGTATTCAGGAACAGCTATCTTAACCAAAGAAAAACCAATATCCATTTCTCAAGATATTGGGATAGATGAACACGATCAAGAGGGTAGGGTATTAGCAACTGAGTTTGAATCCTTTTTTTTAGTCACTGTTTATGTTCCCAATTCTGGCAGCGAACTTAAACGACTTGAATACCGACAAACTTGGGATGAAGCGTTTTTGAATTACTTAAAAAATCTTGAAAAGAAAAAGCCAATTATTGTTTGTGGGGATTTAAATGTTGCCCACAAAGAGATTGATTTAGCAAGACCAAAAGAGAATTATAACAAGGCTGCTGGTTTTATGCAAGAAGAAATAGACGGAATGGACGCATACATAAATGCAGGCTTTGTTGATACTTTCAGATTAATGCACCCTGATGAGATAAAATACTCTTGGTGGAGTTACAGAGGTGGAGCAAGACAAAGAAATGTAGGCTGGAGAATTGATTATTTTTTAGTCAGCCCTTCGCTTACCTCAAAAATTACAAATGCAACTATTCTAAACGAAGTACATGGTTCAGATCATTGCCCTGTTATGTTAGAAATATCCGAATGACGTGAGTTTGCGTGTATTTATTCTTATGAATCTTTTGTCGATTAAGATTGTTTGTTTTTCGCAGCAGTCAGAAGTAGAAAAAGATGCAATAGAGGTAAATTATCGAACAAAAATCGTTGCCTTGCCGGCCTTGTTTTACAAACCAGAAACAAGGTTCGGGATTGGTGCTGGAAGCCTTATATCCCTTAAGACAAAAAAATCGGACACCATCCTTAGGCCTTCTCAGATTAGAATCGGAGCTGCATATACACAAGAAAGTCAAATTCAAACACAACTGTATTTTGATATTTGGTTAAAATCAAATGAATACGTTTTATATGGCGAGATTGGTTATTATGATTTTTTCTATTATTTCTGGGGAATAGGAGGAGAAGAACGTGTCCAAGAATCTTTTAATGTTTCTTTTCCAGAAATTCGTTTTGAAGGATATAAAGCGTTTAGAGAAAATCTTTTTTTCGGCTTGAAATATACGTACGACACGTATAATATTACCCGAACGGATGACGGGGGAAGGTTATCCGATTCGAATTATTACTTAGGAGTAGATGGCGGAACCATTTCCGGTACTGGATTTGCTGCTAAATACGATTCAAGAGATGATAATTTTTTTCCAACAGATGGATATCAAATAAATGCAAGTGTTGAACGATTTCACTCAATAATTGGAAGTGATTTTAAATATACTTTAACAACATTGAGCTCAACACGCTATTTTCCTCTCCCAAAGGGAGGGGTTCTTGCGACCAATGTATTTGGAAGATTTGCCGAAGGCGATGTCCCTTTTTTTCACTTATCTGCAATTGGGGGAAGCAAAAGACTGCGTGGTTATTATGAGGGTTTTCATAGGGATAAAATGATGCTTGGTTGGCAAGCTGAATACCGCTCCCCTCTTTTCTGGCGCTTACGTTTTGTTGCTTTTGCAGGCAATGCAGTCGTTGCGCCAAATATTGATGCATTTTTAATGAGACGAATGCGAACCACCGCCGGATTTGGGTTTCGATTTCTGGCTGATAGAAAAAGAAATATTTATTTAAGAATGGACTTTGGCTTTTCGAAAGAATCAAATGGGGCTTACTTCACTATAGGTGAAGCGTTTTAACTCATACTTTTTCTAAACTTAAATATTTTTACAATTGAAGAAGGTTGCCCTTGAAAAGAACAACCTTCTTACAGTAGTAAGTTAAATGAAGTGTGAATTAATTGAACTATAGCGCAAATTTAAACTGTAAATAGATATTAAAATAGAGTGCTAGCCCCTCAATTTAATAATTTGTTAATATATAAATGTTGTGAGATTTATTTCGGATCTAACCAAACCGCTGCTAAATCCTATAAAAACTTCAAACTTCCAGGTTCTTTTTCTTTATCAGGTTTTCCAAACATTAACGTGAGTCCTGTTGTAAAATGAACATTTTTATGATTGCCAATATTAACACCTGCCATAACGTTGTCAACACCAATAAAGTATTGTACCGGACCACCTCTCAAGCTTAATCCAACACCTACATTTCGCCATGAGCGTCCGTAATAACCATAGTTTACTGATGCTGAAAGCCATTGACCTAGTTTAGCATTTAGCCCAACATAAAGTCCTGCGCGATATCGTCTGTTAACTATTTCGTTATACATAAGAACAGTGGCACCAACACGTTTATTTATTTGATATCTTCCACCTAAATAAAAGCGAGTATAAAGACTTGTTCGATAAGAATCTGTATCCTCTGTTTCGTTCAAGATAGATCGCAAACTATCAACCATTTGGTCAAAAACATCAAGAGAGTCATTCATTAATTGATTTAAGTCAACGCCACGAAAAGTGTATTCCACATCTGACGAAGAAATGTTGCGCACGTTAGAATTCCAATTAATAAACCCTAAATCATTCATGCTTGCAGAAAGTAATAACTTATCTGTAGCAATATAACTCACTCCAGCGTCGAGTCCTAAACCGCGATTCGAGAAATTATAAAAATTTTGATACGGAACTTCTTCATCCTCCTCTAAGAACATAGCAAGGTTAGAGGAGTTTATTCGCATAGAACCATCAACTGTAATATCGAAGGTTTCTTCGTCTGTGTAAATTCCCAAAATACTCCTTGAAGTTGTAACATTTGCCGCTCCTGAAAGAAGCTTCGCTCGAATTCCAACCATTAAGTTTTCATTGAAAATTTGGTTATATCCAAAATTATATTCGACATAACTATTCAAGTTAAAACCTAATCCATCAAAAGAAGCTCTCTTTCCTAGCAAAGACCTTCCGTTTCCTTCAACAGCTAGTACAAATAAATCCTTTGGATAGAGAAGATTTGTCTGCAAACGATTAACAGCCGAAAAACTAAAATAACTGTTATTTACTCTAAATCCAAAACCAAAAAGTTCATTCATTACATCCACATTAACGTGGTTTAAGTCGCGCATTGCATCAATTGCAGTTGAGGGGCTTATTTCTAGCGAATCATCTTGAGGTCTAGGTTTAAACAAATCATTAAATGTAAAGCCAGAATGAGAAACTCCAACGCTCTGCATCCCTAACGGAAAAGAAACATTTACGTTCGAAGATGGTCGAAACGATGGGTTCATAGTATGCGTTTGTGGAGTTCCTTCTAAATGGTAAAGGGTAAAATTTCTTTGTGACCAACCAAAAAAGCTTATAAAGAAAAATGTTATGAATATGATATATGGTCTCATTTTTTATTACTTAGGTGTTAAAAATCTTGTCTTCCTTCTACTTGAATACTCAACTTCAAAGCGGTTTTGTAAAAATCATAAAAGCGAACCACTTTTTCTTGCGGGCCACTGAGCGTTTTTCCGTTTCCAACTAATTGATAATATGCAACTTGGTCAAGTAAGTCTATTTTATCTTTTTCTAAAACAATGTCAGTTATTTTCTCTGTAGATGAAATTACATCTCCATTGGCATCAACGAGTGCAGAAAGCGCAACATCTTCTAAATCATCAAATGCGGTAAAAAGCACGTTGTAATTTTCATCCATGAATACCACTTGACCATCTATGTTTACCGGGAATCCATTATCAATGAATAATCGGAACATTACATAATCAATTTGTTCTGTATCCGAAAAATCATAACCTGTATTAAATTCAAAAGTATCCCTCATGGTGAAGCCGTATGCAAAACCTTCTAATGGCAATTCTATTTCACCGTAAACACTTAGTTCACTATCCTTACTCAAAAAGTTTTGTTGCCCCGTAACCCCATCAGGATTAAGAATCAAATCTGCGTCGTAATAAAAATACTTTGGAGTTGGAGTTACAATAGATTCTATATTATTAGTGTTTGATTTATCAAAAATAATTGTTGTTACTGCCGTGTGACCAACTGTTCCAGGACTTAATATATTTAACGGACTAGGAAAACCAGTTAATGGAAGCGCTTCTCCAGTTTGAGTAACAATAGTTTTAAGTTCATTAAAATCTATCTGCATTGGCAATCCTAAAGAATTCGAAAGTTCTAGGTAAACCCGAGGGTCTGTAAATTGAAAAAAACCATCTCTTACTTCTTCAAAAATTCGAATCAAAATAGAGTCTTCAACGTTAAATGATTGGTTTCCTAAATAACCTTTTGCAAGATTGAAACTAAGGTTATTTAAATTAAAACTTAAATTGATTATTTCATTTCCTTGAATAGCATTGCCATTACCATTTAACACAACTTCGGCTTCTATTGGAAGCGTATTGTAAGTCGTATTGTTCAGGGTAAAGTCGGCAATAGCATCAGATAAATCTATGTTTTGACTAAAGTTTGCAGAGCCAGACCCCGATAAATTAATTTGCAATGAGAGCGGATTCTGGCTAACCAAAATAGAAGGAAAAGTCAAGAGGATTGTAATGTCATGTAAAAAAGTCGAATTAGCTTCAATTAGCATATTACCACCATCAAACACAACTTCGTCTAATCTTTCATCTCCGTCAAAATCTAAGGCATATATTTCATCTAAGTTATAAGATAGTTGTCCATTAAATACTGGAGCAGGAGCAGCTTGAAAGTCAGCCATATCAACTGTGTAGTTGCTCGAATAGTTTCCAAGTTGCAAAATATCTTGTGCAGAAACAGAGAAAAAGTCACCTCTATATAACAAAGCAATAGCTCCAGATTCCCCATCAATAATAACGATATCTGAGCTATCTGTTCTTGCGAGTATATCATAAACCGTAAATTCACCAAAGCCAAGTGGGAAAGCTAAATTTGGATTCCATGTTCCGCTTTGAGAAATTTTGTTTAAATCAATTTTTTTACAACTTGAAAAAGCTATAACTAAACCCAAGAGGGTAAGAATAAATATTGATTTAATGCTGGTAAAAAAGTTAGTTTTCATTTTCAATCATTAATCAAACACGAATTTAGTGAATAATTCTGACTTATTTAGTTTGAATTGATAAAAAAGCAGGGTAAACGCATTTAAAATGATATTTCTGTTGCAAGTAAAAAAATGATGTAACGGTCAGAATATAAAATACTTGCAAAGAAGTTTTTTCGATTGAGGACGCGCCTTTATATTTTTTTGAAGATGTAGTGAACTGAAATTCGCGAATAATGGCAAGAAAAAGCACCGCTTTTGATAACCAAGCGTTAGCGCAGGAAAGGAGCTTGCCGGAGGAAATCACCGACATTATCGAATTTCAGGAATGGAATCAATAAAAAATATACAGC
>SKGS01000054.1 GCA_007117355.1 Lishizhenia sp.
ACCGAGCCTTCCCCCTACTCCATAAGTCCATTCGTCTTTCATGATGTATGCTTTTTCAGGATGAGGATTGCCACCGTCGTTAATTGCTGTTTGATAAAAGCCTTCAATACCAGTGGTATATGTTAGGTTTTTGTGCTGCCATTTTTTCTGTGTTTGAGCAAAAGTTAAATTAAATACATTTTCGCTGAAGTAATTCCAAGCTTGGGTAGAAAAGCCTTTTGCTTTGTGCTTCACTCCGACAACACCAGCACCTGCTGTTTTTACGTTTCCTTTATACTGAGAAGGCGTTCCAAATGGATTCCTTCCAAAAGGATAAACACCAAAAGACTCTTCAAAGGAATACCAATCCACTGTGCCACGAATGGTTAAATTAGTAAACCAAGCTCCTGTTAAGTCCCATTGGTTTTTCGCATAATTTAGTTTTAAGCCACTATATAAATTAGCACGCATTCGATTGTCTTGCTCATTCATTAAAGGAGAGTTAAATTTTTGACGACCCAATTCGGCCATAAAATGCTTTCTTTTATAGGTTATGTAAAATTCTTCTAGTCGATCTAAATCTCGATTATTCTCAAAATCATTCATATCAAATAAAAGAATTTCATATCGATTGGTGTTATTTGTAGAAGGGTCTGGTTCGTAAATATTATTTTCAAATAATTGAAAAACAAAAAATCCACTAAAACCAATGTGAAAGTTTTTCCAAGCTGGACTGTAATAACCTAATCCTGCTCCCATTGCCAATGCTGAATAATTCAATAAATCACCGCGATTAATAGTGGACATAAAAAAAGTACGCTTGTGAAATTCGAAGCTACCTTTATCCAAAAAATCACTTGCTAACGTCGCTGGTAAAGAGTCAGGGTGAACACCTATTTTATGACCATGCTCGTCGTGTTGTCCTAGGCTTATGAAAATATAGGCAAAAGATATTAATAGTAAACCAATCTTTTTCATGGCAATTGTAAATATTCTGAATTGAAAAATCCCTCTTTAAATGAAAGAGGGATTGCTTATTGTTAATGCGGTAATTTACTTTGAAGTACACCATAGAGATAAGTACCAATCGTTGCGAAAACCAACACAATTCCAAAGGAAATGAAACCATATCCTATATTAACAACCATTGGTCCAGGGCAAGCACCAGATAATGCCCAACCTAATCCGAAAATTATTCCACCAATCAGGTATCTTGCAACAGACATATTTTTAGGGAAAAACTGAATTGGATTCCCTTCAACATCACGAACTTTGAATTTTTTAATCAAAGCTACACCAATAACTCCTAAGGTAACCGCTGTTCCGATTATTCCATACATGTGAAACGCTTGAAAACGAAACATTTCTTGAATTCTGTACCACGATATTGCTTCGGATTTTGCCATTACAATTCCAAAGACAACACCAACTAATAAATATTTTAAAAACTTCATTTTTATTTGTTTAATTTAATGTCATACATTAAATGGTCGTTTGAGAAAAATACAAACGACCATTCTCATTTTAACCGAATAGTATAGGGAAAATACCAAAAGTCATTATTAATCCACCTATGAAAAATCCAACTACTGCTATAATGGACGGGATTTGTAAATCTGAGATTCCACTTATTGCGTGTCCAGATGTACATCCACCGGCGTATCTTGCACCAAAACCAACAAATAAACCACCAATAGCCAAAATGAGAAAACCTTTTAAAGAAAAGACATTTTCCATATCGAATAGCTCGTTAGGTTGAATGGATGTTGGCGCAGCAAAGCCTAACGCTCCTAAATCATTAATGGTATTTTCTGAAATTTCAACCACATAGTTTTCAGGAGAGAGAAATTGATTGGCCACATAACCACCAATGATTGCTCCTACCAAAAACACTAAATTCCATGTTTGTTTTTTCCAATCAAAATTGAAAAACTTTACCTTTTTACCAGCACCAGCAATGGCGCACATTGTTCTTAAGTTTGCTGAAAAACCAAATGATTTTCCAAAAAATATAAGCGTAAACATGATGGCTGAAATCACAATCCCTGAAAACCACCACGACCAAGGTTGTGTTATAAATTCTATCATTTTAATCTGTTTTTTTTCGTTAAAAAATTAGGTTCTAATTACTTGATGCGATAAGAAATAACCGGCTTATACATGTGGTTTATTAAACGTTCCGCCGAACTACTGTGGAAAAACCCACCTGTTCCATGCGTACCTACACATACCATATCCATATTGTTCATTTGATTGAAATGGATTACCCCATTTTCCACATCCGCATCCTTGATAATGTGCATTTCAAAATTCTCAATGTCATTGTTCTTTGCAAACTTCTGCATATTCGCTTTAATTGCGTCATGATCTTGTCTGTCTGTAATTTGAAGTAAATGAACCTCTGTACCAAAAGACACTATAAATTTATTTAATAGGTTTAATCCTTGGTTTTCGTTCTCTTCGAAGTTGTGCACTAACACAATCTTCTTCAAATCAAAGTTTGAACGATCGCACATTAAAGATAACACCGGAACTTTTGATTTTCTAGCCACCACTTGTGCACTGCTTCCAACGATTCTTTCTTTAAGGCCAGAAGAACCTTTTGTACCCATAACAATCATATCAAAATGATTGCTTTCTGCAAATTCAATAATTCCTGTGGTAGGTTTGCCAAAAACCAAGGCTGTTTTTATACTATCTCCGTGAGCAGTCTGCAAATCGGCAAGTTTTCTTTCTGCCATTTCTTTCTGCTTTTCAACAAATCGCACATCAATTTCACCACACGTTGAAATAGTTCCATCAGCATTTAGAGTCACTGTATCTGGAACACTCAAAACGTGTAAAAAGGTTATTTCCATCGCTAGCTTCTCCGCTAGATTTTTAACCATGATATAGGCATATTCTCCTTGAACAGAAAAATCCGTTGGGATTACTACCTTTATTGTATTTTCCATAATCTAACCTTTTATAGTTTTTTGTTCCTTCTCCTTTTTAATCACTTCGGCTACCTTCTTAAACGTTCCGCCATTGATAACATTTGTGTAGCCCATTTCCTCTAAGATAACCTGAGCGTGTGAACTTCTTCCGCCACTTAGGCAAAAAACCACAATTTTTTCAGATTTGTCTGTCGGAAGAAGGTTCTCATTTTGGCCAATTACATCAACTGGAATATTTACAGCCCCATCAGGACTTCCTTGCGAAAACTCTTGAGGAGTTCTAACATCAATCAAATATGCATCACTGTAGGTGTCTTGTGGCAATTTTTCCTGACTCTCAGCGCAAGAAATTAAACCAACAAAAAGAACTAAAAAACTAAATAACTTCATACTATCTTATTTTTGTAAACCAGCTACTGTATCCCAAGTGCCACCATTTGTTACGTTCTCAATACCTTGATTTTCAAGAATCGATTTTGCTTGACCTGAACGGTTACCACTTCTACAAAAAACAACAATGTGTTCTTTATTTTTGAATTTTGCTAGTTGTTGTGTTACTTGGTCTAATGGAATATTAACTGCACCTTTTGCACTTCCTCCAGCAAATTCACCTGGCGATCTAACATCCACCAAAAACGCACCATTATTTACTAGGTTAGAAAGTTCCTCCGTAGAAACTGTATTTGTTTTAAACATATCAAAAAATCCCATGACTTCTATTTTTTAAGATTTACAAACTCCCTGATGATTAGATTAATCACCAGGGAATTTTAATTTATTTCATTAATTTACTTGGACAAACAAAATCTGTTTTTGCAACTCCAGCTTCAGCAATTGCTTTGAATCCTCCTTCTACTTCAGTGAAGTTTCTGTAACCTCTAGACTGAAGAATACTTGCTGCAATCATACTTCTATAACCACCAGCACAGTGAATAAAGAAGTGATCTTTAGGGTTAACATCTTTCACCCATTCATTGATTTCAGCCAATGGACGGCTAAAAGCTTCCTCAACATGCTCTGCTTGCCATTCTGATTCTTTACGAACATCATAAACTACAGATTCTCCAATTTTTAACCTTGATTTGAATTGCTCGGCAGTTATTCTATCCACTTGGTCTAATTCTCGACCATCAGCTTCCCAAGCTTTAACACCACCTTTAAGGAAACCAAGAACGTTATCAAAACCAACACGCGTTAATCGTGTAACGGTTTCTTCCTCCATTCCCTCTTCTACTATTAATAAAATTGGATGCTTTACATCTCCAATCATTGCACCAACCCAAGGAGCAAAGTCTCCGTTGATACCAATGTTAATTGCATTTGGCACAAAACCTAAAGCAAAGTCTCCATTATCTCTTGTATCTAAAATTAATGCTCCAGTCGATTCAGCTGCTGTTTCAAACTCTTTAGGAGAAAGCTCTGTCAAACCTTGGTTAATCACTTTATCTACGTTCTCGTACCCTTTTTTGTTCATGGCTACATTTGCTCCAAAATAAGCAGGAGGTGGAAGTAATCCATCTGTTACAGCCTCAACAAATGCTTCTTTATTTGGCTGATTCAAAGCGTAGTTTGTTGCTTTTTGATTTCCTAATGTATCCACAGTATCTGTTGACATATTCTTTCCACAAGCTGAACCTGCACCATGACCTGGGTAAACAATTACATCATCTGCTAATGGCATAATTTTAGTCATTAGCGAATCGTATAAATGTCCAGCCAATTGCTCTTGCGTCATGCTTGCCGCTTTTTGAGCTAAATCAGGACGACCAACATCACCTAAGAACAAAGTATCACCTGAGAAGATAGCATAATCTTTTCCGTTTTCGTCAATCAATAAGAACGTAGTACTTTCCATCGTGTGACCTGGCGTGTGTAAAACTTTAAATTTTACGTTGCCTAATTCGAAGATTTGACCATCCTCTGCAACAATACATTCAAACTCAGGAGCGGCATTTGGTCCATAAACTATCGGTGCGCCAGTTGCTTTACTCAAATCTAAATGACCAGATACGAAATCTGCGTGAAAATGTGTTTCGAAAATGTATTTCAACTTCACATTGTCTTTCTTTAGTTTTTCAAGATAAGGTTGTACTTCTCTTAATGGATCGATAATTACTGCTTCTCCATTACTAATGATGTAATAAGCTCCTTGTGCTAAACATCCTGTATAAATTTGTTCTACTTTCATTATTTTAACTTTAAAAATTTATAATTCTATTCGTTTCGTTGGTACAAAGGTAAGGCGTCAGAATAGATTGTACCGTTACAATTGTTACAAATTGCTTATGGGGGATTGTTTGTTAGAGAATAATAGCGCTAAATATTAAGGAATAGTGCGGGTCAATGAATAAATGGTAAGTTTAGCAAAATAAAAAGACTAACTTGTTTTTATCGTAAACATTTTATTTTCAACATTTCAAATTTGGCGGTTTCATTTATAATTTGTTATTTTAATGTCAATTATTTAACAAATTATCGAAAAAAAAGTGTTTTATCAAGGTTATTAAAATAGTTTAAAAACCACCCTTTACATCACGTGAAGCACTCCTTAATTTACTGTTTAATCGACAACTTAAATTTTTAAATTATGAGTCAAGTTACACCTCCCTCAAAAAATGCAAGAACTTTTATTGTAAAGGGCAAATTAATCTTAGAAAATATTGAAGAAAGTTCTTCAGAATCCGGATTGGAACTGCTACAACAAGCTCCTGCTATAGAACAACCATATTTAGGGTTAAGGGTTGAATTGTGGTCTAAAGGGATACTAGACACTTTTTATTTGGGATATACGGATAGCGTCGAAAAAGAAGGTGATTTCACAATAACCTTTTCTGTATCAGATATGGATGATTTTGTGAAAGCAGCAAACATAGAAGGTGTTTTTGTTAAGGTGTACTACAAAGGTGTGTTAATTATAGGAGCTAATCCTTATGTTCAAAATGACAAATGTGAAAATGAAGATGTCCGCCCTTTTAAAGATCTCATATTAAAAGAAGGGTTTAATGATTTGGGAGACTTACATATCGATGTACTCAAATTTGAATTTCCTAAAAATAGTACAGATTTAATTTATCAAACGCCACCTAAAGAAAGTCATAGTTTAAGATTTAAGTTTGACTATTCTTTAACACCTGCTTTTCCAATCGACTTGGTTTATTTGAATATTGAGTGTTTTCTTCCCGTTTATGAAGATAATGAATTAATGCAAGCCGACCCTATAACCCTTAAATTATTCGAGCAAAAATTAGAATTGATCAATTCAGAATATTTTGAATTTTCTTTACCCCCATTGCCTTTTCTTTCTTTGAATGGAGATAGTACAGATGCAGTTTTAAAACTTAGGGTGGAAGGTGATGTTCCTGAGCAATCTAAACAATGTTATATTGAAGTTACCGACGGAACGAATACTTATTACGCATTAACTACAGATATTGTAATACATAATGAAACCCCCGCAATATACGTTGGGAACAATGTTTATTATTACCTAACATTCGGACAAGCTAGTTCAAGTCAATTACAACAGGTTGGAGATCCTGAAGAACCAGAACAAAACTATACCTATATTGATGAAAAAGGAGCGGTTTATACCTATATTACAGAAATAAAACAATGGGCAAATTATATACGTTTCTCTTTTGTTCAATTTGAGTTTCCGGAGGAGTTAGATGAGATTGACAATGGAATTTATGCAGAAACAGCAAGTTCAGGAACTAAAACAGTAGGTTATCTTGGAGATGAAGGGACATCATTCGAAGCATTTAAGTTGCGTGTTCTTAACCGAAGTATAGCTCCTATTTCTGTTAAGATTGAAGTAGAGCGAGTTTCCGACACTAATGTAATCGATACTTTTATAGAACACGACCTACTTCCAGGGTCTAAAGATTTTACTTTTCTTACGCCAGAAGTAAATCCATTTCCGAGAATTACAGATGATTCACCCACCCTCGAAGAAATTGAGACTGTTTCAGGCATTACATTTACGCAACCATTCAAGAGTTATTTAGAAAGTGAAGGGTTAACAACATTAGATAAACTTAGAGCTGCTGGACCGATAAATTATCTGATAGACCTTCCAGTTGCTGTTTTAGCCCCTTAAATAATCGGACATGGAATAAAAAGTCTATCAGATGATGGATTTGATGGACTTGGTGAAGTAGAGAATCTGTTAAATGGTTATCGAGAACAAAAACTTGTAAGAAATCCTTGCAAGTTGCTTTTACTTCCAACTCTCCTTCTTCAAATATGTTTTTCAAATGAATAGTTATATTTTGAGAAGTTGTTTGAAACAATTCTGCCATTAATTTTTGGGTTAGCCAAACAGTTTCGTCCTGAAAACGAAAATCCAATTTTTGTTTCTCCATTTTCTGTTTGATAATTAATTATCTGAGATTTGTTTTCTTCCATTTTGAATAACCTTCTTCGTTTTTATATCTCCTTTTAGTATAAAGATAATTTATTTTTTGATATTAATCTCTCATGAAATTTCTGTAATACATATAGGAGGACGTATTAGCCCCTTATAACAGCTACACTTATAAAATCAAAATGCAGTTGTAATGTATCCCTCCGAGCAACTACACTTCCAAAGTTCCAGGAAAAAGGTCTTGTAATTTATTACTCGGATAGTCTGCGATAGTTGTCCTTCGCGATGCTCAGGTGGGTTCCTCCCCCCAGCCCTCCCGACAAGTTCCTGTCGGGACAGGCTCTCCAAAGGGGGAGCGCTGAAGAATGGACTTTTTTACGAAAACTAGAATTGTACTATCAAAGCTTTCTTGCAAAACGTATTTTATAAGTTTTGATGATCATTAAAGCTTCACCCACTAAAATATTAGTAGAACCATCTGATTTATTCAAAAAAAAACTAGGAACCAGATAAATTATCTAATCCCTAGTTTCAAAAAAGGTAAATATTTTAATTTCCTCCTTCGGCTCTTCTTTTGTATTCTAGTGCTTTTTCCGTGTTACCAGCTTTACGGTGAACTTGGAATAAAACTTGAAGAACTCCAGTATTGTCTGGTTCTTGCTCTATATACATCTCCAAAGGAACAATAGCTTTTTTGTACATTTCTTCGCTCTGTGCAACTGTCTCATTATAACGAGGATCGTTGAAGTCCATTTGTTTCGCAATCAAGGACAACTTCTCCCCTTTTCCTAGGTAAAGAACCCCTAAGTTATAAGCTGCATCTTTATTCTTCGGATTAAGCTCTAAAGCTTTTGACAAGTTCGCTTCAGCTTTAGCATAAGACTCTTCTGCTAAGTCAGAAATGCTAGTAAAGTTAGGATCTGTAACATCCATTCCTTTTAATTGCTCCGCTAAATCATCTGCTGAACCAAGAAAAACAGTTCCCATAGTTGCAAACAAAACATCGTTTTCAGGGTCTGTCTCAACTGCTTCATTCAAGAAAGTTGTTGCCTGCTCCATATCTCCTTTGGCAAAAGCTAAATTCACCGCTTGGATAGTTAAATCAACGTTTCCTGGAAATACTTCTTTTGTCAATTTAATAAACTCAATGGCGCCATCGTAATCTTCATCATTTTTGAATTTATTAATAGCATTTTGAGCTGAAACCATTGCATTGTTTTTCATATCAGCATCATCCTTGTCTAAGATTTTTGAAAGCTCATAAGCTCCTGCAAATCCTGCAAATGCCGAAACAAAATCTTCGTTCTCAAAAGAAGCAGTGCCAGCTTGAGTGGACATTGTAACCCAATTATTTACAAAGTCTTCTACATCTCTTTTAAACTTTCTGTGGTTGTGCGCAAACTTTAAAGAGCTCTCATATCTTTCTTTATTCTCCTCTGATTGAAACTCTTTTAGAGCTTCATCGTCAAGAACACCAGAAACCAAAGCCAAACCAAAATGGATTTTACCATTGTATAAATGTGCTTTTGCGTCCTCTTTTGTGGAAGCATGCTCCATTGCTGGGTCAATATATTCTTTTGACTTTAATAATACTTCTTTAGCTTGCTCCATATTTCCAGTATAAAAAGCCATATCAAACTTCTTGTACTCAACTGCAGCTGAAACCACATTACTATTTTGTGCTTGAATACCTATTGAAGTAACCAAAGAAGCACTTAGTAAACCTAACTTTAACTTATTCCAATTCATTTTATACATTCTTTTTCTGTTCATACTTATTCTTCACTTGCATTTTCCGTGCCATTATCTACATCTGGTGCGTCATTTTGTTCTTCTGTTGTATCTATTTCCTCTTCATCTGACTTTGGAACCTTCGCTACAGCTGCAATTTCACCACCTTTCTTCAAGTTTATAACACGAACACCTTGCGCAGCTCGTCCCATAACTCTAATTTGGTCAACATGCGAACGAATAGTAATACCAGCTTTTGTGATAATCATTAAATCATCGTCATCGGTAACGTTTTTAATCGCAATAAGTGAACCAGTCTTCTCTGTAACAGACAACGTTTTAACACCTTTTCCACCTCGATTAGTAATACGATAAATTGGATCGCCGGTTTCTGGATCATTAATATTAGAACGTTTTCCATAACCGTTTTCAGAAACCACAAGTATTGTGTTTTCACTATCCTCTTCTACGCATATCATTCCAATAACTTCATCATCTGGCGTACTCATTGTTACCCCTTTAACACCAATAGAATTTCTTCCAACCGTTCTAACAGTTGATTCGTTGAATCGAATAGCATAGCCAGACTTTTTAGCTAAGATAATTTCGTTCTTACCATTAGTCAATTTCGCTTCTAACAATTCATCTCCTTCATTGATGTTAATAGCGTTGATACCATTTGTTCTAGGTCGAGAATATGCTTCAAGGCTCGTCTTTTTGATAATTCCTCTCTTCGTACACATTACGATGAAATTATTATTTACATAATCTTCATCCTTGAGGTCTTTTACATTAATATATGCCTTAATTTTATCATCTGACTCAATATTAATCAAGTTTTGGATGGCACGTCCTTTCGAAGTTTTACTTCCTTCAGGCACTTCAAATACACGCATCCAGAAACACTTTCCTTTCTCCGTAAATACTAAAAGATAATTGTGGTTTGTTGCTACGAAAATAGATTCCAAGAAGTCCTTATCTCTTGTTGTAGAACCTTTCGAGCCCATTCCACCTCTATTTTGTACTTTATATTCTGAAAGACTAGTTCGTTTGATATAACCTGCATGAGAAATTGTAACTACTACTTCATCATCAGGAATCAAATCCTCAATTCTCATCTCAGAAGCAGAATATTCAATGCGCGACCTTCTTTCATCTCCGTATTTATCTCTGATATAAGCCAATTCATCTTTGATGATTTGCATTCTTCGCTCTTCACTTGCTAAAATATCTTTTAAATCAGCGATGGTTAGCATTATGTCATTGTACTCAGCTCTTAATTTATCTTGCTCAAGTCCAGTCAACTGACGTAAACGCATTTCAACAATAGCACGAGACTGAATATCGCTTAACTCGAAACGAGAAATTAAATTTTCTCTAGCCTCTTCTGGACTTTTCGAAGCACGAATAATTTTAATTACTTCATCAATATTATCAGATGCAATAATTAAACCTTCAAGAATATGCGCTCTTTCCTCGGCTTTTCTTAAATCGTATTTTGTTCTTCTAACTACAACCTCATGTCTAAACTCTACAAACTTTTCAATCATTTGCTTTAAGTTCAGTAAATAAGGTCTTCCACCAACTAACGTAATATTATTTACTGAGAAAGAAGTCTGTAACGAGGTATATTTAAATAGTTTATTTAAAACGACATTAGGAATTACATCACGCTTTAATTCGTAAACAATGCGCATTCCATTTCTATCCGATTCATCACGAATATCAGAAATACCATCAATTTTCCCTTCGTTCACAAGATCCGCAGTTTTTTTAATCATTTCTGCCTTATTCACTTGGTAAGGAATTTCTGTAACAATGATTTGCTCTCTTCCTGTCTTTGACTCCTCAATTTCAGCCTTAGCACGTATAACAATTCTTCCTTTACCTGTTTCGAAAGCCTGTTTTACACCATCATAGCCATAAATAATACCACCTGTAGGAAAATCTGGAGCTTTAATGTGCTTCATCAATTCCTCCGTTTCAATTTCTCGATTGTCGATATATGCTGTTATTCCATCTATAACTTCCGTTAGATTATGTGGAGGCATATTCGTTGCCATACCCACAGCAATACCACTAGCACCATTGATTAATAAGTTTGGTATTTTCGTTGGTAAAACAGTAGGCTCTTGTAAAGAATCATCAAAGTTATTTTGAAAATCTACAGTTTCTTTTTCCAAATCAGCGAGCATTTCCTCGGCAATCTTTCTAAGTCTAGCCTCTGTATAACGCATTGCAGCTGGGCTATCACCATCCACAGAACCAAAGTTACCTTGTCCATCCACTAGTGGATAACGAAGAGACCACTCCTGCGCCATACGCACCATTGTGTCATAAACTGAACTATCTCCATGTGGGTGATACTTACCGAGTACTTCCCCTACTATCCTTGCCGACTTTTTATGAGGTCGATTGGATAGGACACCTAAATCTTGCATCCCGTACAACACTCTTCTGTGTACTGGCTTAAATCCGTCACGCACATCAGGCAACGCTCTTGAAACAATCACGGACATCGAATAATCGATGTACGCCGACTTCATTTCATCCTCAATGTTAATTTGAATTATTCTTTCTCCTTCTGCCATATTGTCATTTTAATAAAAGAAATGCATGTTTTATGCATATTTTTAAGCATAATTATAAGACGTCGAAAATAGGTATTAAATTCGTACGTTTAAAAGACAAAAGTAGCATTTTATAAACAAAAATCTGTGGAAAATTGTGAACAACTTTAGGGTTTATTTTTTGAAATGGTAGTATATTTGATAAATGAAAATTTGTAGGAGGCTACAAAATTTACAATAATTATGGAAGCAAATTTTTCACCAAGAGTAAAAGATGTTCTAAATTTTAGTCGTGAAGAGGCTCTGCGCCTTGGAAACGATTATATTGGAGTGGAACATTTATTACTTGGTATATTTAGAGAAGGAGAAGGACTAGCAATGAAAGTTCTGAAAGAGTTTGAGGTGGATATTCAACAATTACGTTCACAAATAGAATCGTACTTGACTCGTTCATCGCGCTTAAATGTTAATGCTGCAAACTTGCCACTGGTAAAACAAGCAGAGAAAACACTAAAATTTACACTCTTAGAAGCGAAACTTTTAAAGAGTGAAGTTATAGGTACAGAACATTTATTGTTATCTATATTAAAGGATGAAAACAATGCTGCTTGCCGCGTACTAAATAAAAACGGCATTATATATCAAAATGTAAAAGACGAATTAGAAGTTATGTTAGAAGAAAAGAACAATCCATCGGCAGAATTCCCTGGCTCTACGGACGAGGGTGGGGACTCTGGTTTCGCAGGAAGTAGCGGAGGAGGTCCACGAAAAAGCGCTGCAGACTCCAAGTCTAAAACGCCTGTTTTGGATAATTTCGGAAGAGATTTAACCAAGATGGCTGAATCTGGAAAGCTAGACCCTATTGTAGGTCGAGAGAAAGAAATTGAACGTGTAAGTCAAATTTTATCAAGAAGAAAGAAAAACAATCCTATTCTTATAGGTGAACCAGGCGTTGGTAAAAGTGCTATCGCCGAAGGCTTGGCGTTAAGAATTGTTCAACGTAAAGTTTCTCGTGTGCTATTCAACAAAAGAATTGTATCGCTAGATTTAGCTTCTTTAGTTGCAGGTACAAAATACCGTGGACAGTTTGAAGAGCGAATGAAAGCCGTAATGGCAGAGATTGAAAAGAATCCAGATATTATTCTATTCATCGATGAAATCCACACCATTATTGGTGCAGGAGGCGCTTCTGGTTCTTTGGATGCTTCGAATATGTTTAAACCAGCTCTTGCAAGAGGTGAAATGCAAGCAATTGGTGCAACAACCTTGGATGAATACAGACAATATATCGAAAAAGATGGTGCGCTAGAAAGACGCTTCCAGAAAGTTATTGTTGAACCAACTTCTGTGGAAGAAACAATTCAGATTCTTACCAATATTAAAGATAGATACGAAGAGCACCATAGTGTTTCATATACAGAAGAAGCATTAAAAGCTTGTGTTGGACTAACAAATCGTTACATCTCTGACCGTCACTTGCCAGACAAAGCTATTGACGCTCTTGACGAAGTAGGATCTCGTGTTCACTTAACAAACATCAATGTGCCTCAAGAAATTATAGATATTGAAAACGATATCGAAGAGGTCAAAGAAAAGAAAAACGATGTTATTAAATCGCAACAATACGA
>SKGS01000164.1 GCA_007117355.1 Lishizhenia sp.
TAACCTGAGGTGACTGATAAAAAAAGATGTCATTGTCCACATAAACCAATTCATCCATGGATTGATTCAGCAGATAATTGAGAAAAATAGGCTTCATGCCCCATCTTATTTTATCTTTATTCCCCTTATATTTTTGGATAATTTTTCCAGCCATTTCATTTTCTGCCACATCCGATAAATGATAAACATTGAATTGACCATTTTCCAAATCCGATGAACCTTTGTCCACCAATAACACGTGTAAACTCACATTATAAGGCTTCAAACTTTCAGCAAGCGCGGCTTGAAAAACTAAGAATAGAGGCAGAAGCAAAAAGAAAAGCGGAAGAAGCGGCGCGTAAAGCGAAGGCTGCGGAGGATAAAACAACAGTTACCGTTGAGGATAAACCTGCTACGCCAACGCCTTTTCTTGATACTAAAGAATCCAATTTGGTGGGGGCAGATTTCGCCTCAAACCGCGGAAGGTTGCCTTGGCCTGTTGAAAAAGGCACGATTACGCAAAATTATGGTAAGAATCCGCATCCAACTTTGGTCAATGTTTTTACGCAAAATAATGGAATAGATATTAGTACGCCAAAAAACGCTATTGTAAGGGCAATTTACGAGGGAGAAGTTACGAGTGTTATCAATATTCCAGGTGCCGGAAAGGTGATTATTATTAAGCATGGTGATTACCGTACGGTTTATTCCAATATTCAAGAGGCTTATGTAACTAAAGGGAGTATTGTTGCTGTTAAAACGCCAATTGGTGAGTTGATGCCGGCGAAGGATGGAGGTGTTTCTATCGCGCATTTTGAAATACACGAAGTGAAAGACGGACAGGTCAAACAGCTTAATCCGAATTTGTGGATAGCAAAGTAAACCTAGTTGCGTTTTGGCTTTGTATTTATTCTTTTGTTACCTGTCTTTTTGTTGTTTTAGCTTATTGTTAACCATATAGGTACTTAGGTTTTTTTTATGGTTTTAGCCGTAGGTTTAACCAATAGGGCTTTGGGCTTTATCGCATGCGATTGTTTTTCCAATAGCAATAATGCTGGTTGAGTAAGGAAATATTCTACATAATTCCTTTTTAGTTCAATTTTTTTAGTAATTTCAACCTTGAAGAAATAGTATGATAGCAGCATCCGAATTAACAAAATTGTATTATTCCATAGGCGAAGTAGCTGAAATGCTTAACGTCGCTACCTCCAACATCCGTTTTTGGGAAAAACAATTTCCACAATTGGCCCCGAAAAAAAACAATAAGGGAAATAGGATGTTTTCTCCGAAAGAAATTCTTTTGTTGCAACGCATTTATCAGTTGATACACGAAGAAGGTTACACGATAGAAGGTGCCAAAAAAGCCCTTAAATCCAAAAAACAACACCAAACAAGCGAAACAAGTACTGAATTCACAACGTCGGATGTCGCACCAATTGTCGCGGACTTAGAAAAAATTAAACAAAGATTAATCGCAATGAAATCAATGCGTTAAGAAATTGTTGTGCCGATTTTAAGGCTAAGTTATCTTTAAAAAACACCTCAATCGCAAATAGCATTGTTTTCAAGTAATTACGAACGAACTGTTAATAACCTTTTGCAATGCTGTTGAAAACAAGGCATTAACTGCCTAACTTAAAGCCATAAAACCAAAGGTATGGCTGCAAAAAAGAAAATATTCGTACTTGATACTTCTGTATTATTGCACGATCACCAAGCAATTACAAGCTTTGACAAACATGATGTTGCGATTCCAATCACGGTGTTGGAAGAATTGGATAAATTTAAAATCGGTAATGATACCAAGAACTTTTGTGCGAGAGAAGTGATCAGGTTCATGGATAAATTATCTGGTCAACAATCGCTGCAAGACTGGATTGCTTTAGGCAAAAATAAAGGGAAGTTTATGGTTGTGCTTTCAGGGGAACCGACCAATAATGATGCGGAGAAAATTTATGCCCAAGGAAAGAATGACCATAAAATAATCAACGCTGCTTTATTTTTAAAAGAAACCCATCCAAATACCGTGGTTACTTTGGTGACCAAGGATATTAACTTACGCATTAAAGCCAAGGCACTGGGGTTATTAGCTGAAGATTATGAAACAGGAAAAGTAGCGCAAGATAAGATTGACCAAGCGAGTTTGATTCAAATTGACAGTGTTTCATCCGAGGTTATTCAATCGCTTTTTTCAAAGGGAAAAGTGGATGAAAATGGGGTGTTAGGTGCACAAAAAATGGCAAATGGTTATTACATTTTGTAAAATGGTCGTTCATCTTCTCTGGCTTATTATAATCCGCTTTCAGATGAAATAGAGCGGGTAGAGAAAAGTTATTCTTACGGGATTAAACCTAAAAATGCAGAACAAACATTTGCTATAAATGCGCTGGTTAATGATGACATCAAACTCGTAGTTCTGCAAGGTGTTGCAGGCACAGGAAAAACCTTATTGGCGTTGGCTGCGGCATTGGAGCAACACAAGAAATTTCAACAAATTATTTTAGCGAGGCCCTTGGTACCACTTTCCAACAAGGACATTGGTTTTTTACCTGGTGATGCCAACGATAAAATCTCCCCATATATGGAACCACTTTGGGACAATTTAAAGTTCATTAAAAACCAGTTTAATGAGGGTGAAAAAAAGTTCAAAGCGATTGAAGAAATGCAGCAATCGGGAAAAATTATGATTACACCTTTGGCTTTTATTCGCGGTAGGAGTTTATCCAACATTATGTTCATTATTGACGAGGCACAAAACCTAACCGCTCATGAGGTTAAAACCATCATTACTAGGGCAGGAGAGGGAACGAAAATTGTTTTTACTGGAGATGTACACCAGATTGACACACCTTATTTGGACGAAAACTCCAATGGCTTGGCTTATCTCATTGATAGACTGAAAGGACAAAACTTATTCTCTCACATTAAACTCGAAAAAGGAGAGCGTTCGGAGTTGGCGAATTTAGCCAATGAATTATTGTAGCATAAAAATAAGTCAAAAGGAAAAGCAGAACATTTAATAAATCTACTATTTTTAACTCATGGAATTTTTAAAAGAATTGTGGGAGTTTTTAAAAGAAAGGAAGAAATGGTGGCTACTACCAATCGTGATAGTGTTGTTGTTGCTAGGTTTGGTGCTCATTTTTGCCGAAAGCAGTGCCGTTGCTCCATTTGTTTATCCAATATTTTAATTGAAGGAAGAGAAGGAGGTATATAAAACAAATGGGGTATTGGTTTTAGCTGCCTTAGCTATATATGCGTTTTTTCTATTGCGTCATGGAAAATCCTACGAAGGTTTTTTAATAGCAGGGCTAGCTTTATTGGTTATTCTGTTACTGTTTTTCAAGCTTTCCTATTACATCGCTTTCGGTTGGATGCAGTTTGGAAAAGCACTTGGTTACGTCAATTCGCGTATTCTTTTGAGTATTGTTTTTTTCTTAGTCGTTGCCCCCATTGGTTTACTTAGGTCCAAAAAACCCACTCCTACGTCTAGCAACTGGAAAGCAGCATCAGGGAAAGTAGATTTTTGGAAGATGTGGTGAATAATTTAGACCAAATTATTCAAAAACAAAAAGGTTTGGATAAAATTTTTCAAGTTGGCCTCTAACCATAGTTGATTCCTTCACAATAACTCTCTTTCCTTTTTTTGCAAGTTCTACAGCTAATTTCAACTGTTGA
>SKGS01000172.1 GCA_007117355.1 Lishizhenia sp.
TATTACAGATGGGGAAAATACATTTAATGAAAAACAATTGTTAATTGCAAAAAACAGTACACTTTGCTCTTTCGAAATAGCTGCTAATTCAACAATTTATATTTTCGGAGGCGAGCCATTTCCTGAGCCACGTTACTTAGATTGGAATTTTGTTTCTTCAAACAAAGAAAGACTTCAAAAAGCAAAAGAGGACTGGATTAATAAGAAATTTCCAAAAATTGATGGCGAAGAAGGGTTTGTTCCTTATCCTCAACGAAAATAATCCGAAAAACACAACCTATTCGACTAATTGGATTCCATTGTCCCAATTAAAGCATTTTAAAGCGATTAAATACGACATATCGAGATTTACTTGATAAATAAAAGGTCTGCACAAATCGATGAGCAGACCTTAATTTACGCAAGATCAATTCCCCCAACTCTCTCTGTCCAAACTTCTAAACTGAATTGCTTCCGCGATATGAGCGGTTTTTATTACCTCTGATTTTTCTAAATCTGCTATTGTCCGTGCGACCTTTAGTATTCGATCGTAAGCACGCGCAGAAAGACCTAAATTATCCATTGCTGTTTTTAAAATTGCGTTTCCTGCATCATCTAACTGGCAGTATTTACGTAATTCTCTGCTGCCCATTTGTGCATTACAGTGCACACCATTAACTTTTCTAAACCTATTTTCTTGAATTAACCTTGCCTCCACAACCCTATCTCTGATTTCTTTACTTCCTTCTTCGGGCTCATCATAAGCTAACTCATCAAAATTCACAGGAGTTACCTCAACTTGTAAATCTATTCTATCAAAAAGAGGACCGCTCACTTTACTTAGATAGCGTTTTACAACACCTGGACCACAAATGCAATCTTTATCGGGATGGTTATAATATCCACAAGGACAAGGATTCATAGCTGCAATTAACATAAAACTCGCTGGATAATCCACTGTGAATTTCGCACGAGAAATCGTTACTTGTCTGTCCTCTAAAGGTTGACGCATAACTTCTAAAACAGTTCTCTTATATTCTGGGAGCTCATCCAGAAATAACACGCCATTATGCGCCAAACTTATCTCTCCGGGTTGAGGATAGCCCCCTCCCCCAACGAGTGCTACATCCGAAATCGTGTGATGCGGTTTTCTAAATGGTCTGTTTGTTACCAATCCCAGACCAGCATCCACTTTTCCTGCAACGGAATGAATTTTTGTGGTTTCCAAAGATTCATCCATGCTCATTGGTGGCAGAATTGTAGGGAGTCGTTTGGCTAGCATAGATTTTCCCGCACCGGGTGGGCCAATCAAAACTACATTATGCCCACCGGATGCAGCAATCTCAAATGCTCGTTTTATATTTTGCTGACCTTTTACATCTTTGAAGTCAACGTTGAATTCATCCAACTTCTTCAAAAATTCTTGTTGAATATCAATTTTTGTGGGCTCTAGGGTAATTGTACCATTGAAAAAGTCAACTACTTCTCGGATATTTTCAACACCATAAATATCTAACTCCTCAACAATTGCTGCTTCTGAAGCATTTTGTTTTGGCAAAATAATTCCTTTATAACCTTCTCTTTTGGCTGTTAAAGCAATAGGTAAAATTCCTTTCATAGGATTCAAACTTCCGTCCAAGGATAATTCGCCTAGCAAAATATAATCTCCAAAAAGAGCTGTATTTAATTGTGCACTTGCTCCTAACAATCCAATTGCAATAGGAAGGTCAAACGTGGAGCCTTCTTTCCTAATATCAGCAGGTGCCATATTTATGGTTATTTCCTTTCCTGGATACTTAAATTCATTGTTGAGCAACGCAGCTTTTATTCGCTGATGACTTTCTTTGACTGCGCTATCTGGCAATCCTACTAAAACAAAGTTAACTCCTTTGTCTATATTTACTTCGATGGTGATGGTGGTAGCATCAATTCCAAATACAGCACTACCATAGGTTTTTACTAACATATCAAATTTAGGTTTAATGTTTACGAATACTAAAATAATAAACTTTTATATATTGAGCAAATAATTGATTGTTTTTTAATCTTTTTATTCAGGCGGCAAATTACAAAGCAACTAAAACAGACTTATAAAACATTAAAAGTCAGTGTGATGATTTATAAAAAAGTAGTATTTTAGCCAATAAAAAAACGCCATATACTTGCGATAGTCCACCCCCAGTAAGTAGGTTATAGCAGTTTTATGGCGAGAGTAGATAAGTAGCAACAAGTTAGCAATAATACACCACTTGAAAAAACACCATAAAATAATAGAAGACCTTTTAATGATTAATGTCATTGCATTTCAAAACCAGTACGGTCTTCGTTATACGTTAGTGCTATTTCTCCCTATTTTGATTCTTTTTGGCAATTTAATACGTTTTCTTGAACTTAACCATCGCTATCTAAACCTAATTGGCTACCTATTTGTTTTAGTGTTGTTTATTATTTTTCATTTATTCCTAAAGCAAAGAGTTGGTAACGATAGTAAGAAATATGCTAAAGAAATAGGAAAAAGGTATAATGAATTGCGCAAAAAAGAAATCTTTATTATACTACTCTTTGTGCTATTATCACTTTTTTTAGCAGTTATTTTATAAGTCTTTCATTAAACCGTATCTTCTGATTAGTTTTAATATTTATCTTTTTTAGAGTAGTAAATTGACTTTTTTTGATGTATAATCTGCAACTTTGATATTTAACTTTTATGATGGAAAAGGAACAATTTAAGCATGTTATTGAACTGATAAAAGAATCTCGGAATAAAGCTGTAAAAGCCGTAAATTCAGAATTAATCAATCTCTATTGGAACATCGGAAAGTATATAAGCCTGAAAATTGAGCAATCCGAATGGGGTGAATCAGTTGTTAAGGCTTTAGCGATACACATTAAAATAAGCGAACCAGAAATCAAAGGATTTTCTGATAAAAACCTTTGGAGAATGAAGCAGTTTTATGAGACTTATAAAGACTCTCCAAAACTCTCAACACTGTTGAGAGAAATAAGTTGGTCACATAATTTAGCTATTTTTTCAAGGTGTAAGAGAGCAGAAGAAAGAGAGTTTTATATAAATCTTGCGAAACAAGAAGGTTACAGCTTTAGGGAGCTTGAAAGACAAATTTCATCAAGTCTTTTTGAACGTACTATGTTAGGTAATTCAAAACTCTCGACAGGGTTGAGAGAAACGAACAAAGACTTAACGAATACATTTAAAGACAGTTATGTTTTTGAGTTTTTAAACTTACCTAAACCGCATAGTGAAACTGATTTACAAAAAGGACTTATCAAACAAATGAAAAATTTTATACTTGAACTTGGGAAAGACTTTCTTTTTATTGGGGAAGAGTATAAGTTACAAGTAGGTAATAATGACTTCTATATTGATTTACTTTTTTATCATCGTGGTCTTCAATGTTTGGTTGCATTTGAATTAAAATCTGATAAATTTAAGCCACAGCATTTGGGACAGATCAATTTTTATTTAGAGGCGTTAGACAGAGATGTAAAGAAGCAGAACGAGAATCCAAGTATCGGTATTTTACTCTGTAAAGACAAAGATAAAGAAGTTGTTGAATACGCATTGAGTCGAAGTCTTTCTCCAACAATGGTTTCAGAATATAAAACAAAACTACCTAATAAGAAAACACTTCAAAAGAAACTGCACGAATTATTTGAAAA
>SKGS01000050.1 GCA_007117355.1 Lishizhenia sp.
ACCAATTATGTTGATGCTGATATCGGTTTTGCATTCGATGATTATGTTGGCTGTGACGTTGGTCGTGGTTTAGGCTATGCTTATAACGCTACTAATTTTGATCCAGGAGGTTCTGGTGCACCTGGTTATGGTGATAACCCTCCAGCTGTCGGTGTTGACTTTTTTGAAGGGCCTTATCAAGATGCAGACGGTATAGATAATATTGGTCCGAGATTAGAAGAACAGCCTGACGGTACTTTTCAATTAGTTGTTCCAACGGTTCAAGAAGCTATTGCAGGAAGAGGTATTGTTTATGAAGGTATCGGTTTAGGTTACGCAGATGGAATTATAGATAACGAACGTTATGGTATGCGTAGATACAACTATTATATTAATAGTGGTAACCCTGCAACAGGTGACCCAGTTATTCCTATCGATTACTACAACTTCATGACGGGTCGTTGGAAGGATAATTCCTTAATTTTATTCGGTGGAAATGGTTATACAGGTAGTACAGGTGTAACGAACACTGCTGCGGACTACATGTATCCTAATGATTCTGACCCATTACACTGGGGAACTGGAGGTATTGATATGGGATGGAACTGGTCTGAAACCAATACCGATGGTGCTGGTTCAGCTAATCCAAATGATGAAGATAAGCGTTTCTTGCAACATGCTGGTCCGTTTACATTAACTCCTGGGGCAGTTAATAACTTGACAGTAGGAGTTGTATATGGTAGATCTTTTGAAGGAGACCCTTATGCGTCAGTTTTAGCGGTAAAAAGACATGATACGAAGGCTCAAGCTTTGTTTGATAACTGTTTCAGAATATTAGACCCTCCAAACGCTCCAGTAGTCGATATTGTTGAGTTGGAAAACGAAATTATTTTATTGCTAGATAACCCGTTTGGAAATAATGTTAATGAAACCTACAAAGAGGAAGATAACATTAACATAATTGCACCTCTTGATGGTACACCAATAGATAGATATTATAGATTTGAGGGGTATCAGATTTTCCAATTGAGAAGTCCTGAAGATGGAGTTGCCGATTTAGATGATATTAGCAAAGCTCGTTTGGTTGCTCAGTGTGATATTAAAAATGATGTGGCTAGATTGGTAAACTTTGAATTCGATGAAGTTTTAGGTTTCTCTGTTCCTGTTTTAAGAGTAGATGGTGAAAACCGTGGAATTCGTCATTCTTTCAGAATCATTGAAGATGCTTTTGCATCTGGAGATAGAAGGTTAGTAAACCATAAGCGTTATTACTATATAGCAATTGCTTATGCTCATAATGAGTTTAAAGAATATGACCCAGAAGATCCTGAAAAACTAGATGGTCAGAAATTACCTTACCTAAGTTCTCGTTTGTCAGCTGATGGTACAGCAATATCAGCGATAACTGCTATTCCTCATAACAGTACTCCTAGATTTGATGGTACAGTAATCGGACTTCCATATGGTTCAAGTCCAGAAGTAACTGTGTTAGATGGTAATGGTAATGGTAACAGAATTGTAAATTTAACAAGAGAGACAGAAGATGAAATAGTTGCAACTGGGCAAGTTATTACTCCAACTTACAGAAAAGGAGAGTCTCCAATTAATATGAAAGTTATTGACCCTTTGAATGTAGTTCCAGGATATTTTACTTTAAGCTTCTTTGATTATGACACAAATGTTGATACAGCAAGTTGGGTAATTAATCGATATCAATCTAAAGGTGATGAAAACCCAATCGAAACGATTACCTCGGATAGAACAATTGAGTTCAATAATGAGCAACTTATACCTGAATGGGGTATTTCAGTTCAGATAGAACAATCGTTGTATCCTTGTCCTGGAGATGTGGTAAATTGTGCTTTCAGAGAGAGAATAGCAGAGCCTATAGAGGCGACACTTACATTTGCTGATACTTCAAAACGTTGGTTGAGTGGTATCCCTCATAATAATGGCTTTACTCCTCAAAACTGGATTATGTCTGGTGATTATTCACCAAGTGAAGGTGAAGTTGGTGAAGGATTGACTAACCCTGCATGTTATGTTGACCTTACAGGTGTTGATCCAGATAATTTATTTGCTGGTTTACTTGGTGGAACACTCACAACTGGTCAGTTGGCAAGACATAATGGATGTGGGTATAACCCAATTCAGACACCTGGTTTACCAATTGCAAATGCTTCTGGATTTAATTCATTGGCAAGAAATCAATTAGCCTCAGTGTACCATCCAAGTGTGGATATCGTATTTACTCCAGACAAATCGAAGTGGACAAGAGCAGCAGTTATAGAATTGAATGATGATGCAAACCTTTCAGTAAATGGTGGTCGTCCAGGGTTGCTTAGAAGAAGTCCTTCTATTGATAAAAATGGTCGTCAGGCTGGTAACCCTGGTTATAATGATGCTGAAGGTACATTAAATGGTGAGCAGCCAGAAGGTATGGGATGGTTTCCAGGTTATGCTATTGATGTGGAATCAGGAAGAAGGTTGAATATTGCGTATGGTGAAAACTCATTCTTGGCCGGACAAAATGGTGCGGATATGATTTGGAATCCAACCGAAAATTTATTCAACAATATTGGTAATCCTTTATTTGGAGGTCAACACACCATTTATGTTTTTGGTGGTACTGTTGATGGTATGCCTGCATATGATGAAGGAAAATTCATTTATGATGCATTAAAGGCAGAAAACGCTGAAGGTTTTAGACGAGTATATAGAAATATATCTTGGGTGTATCAACCGTTGTTGGCTGAGAATCAAGAGTTAAATGCAACTGAGGCTAGAATACGTGTTAGAATAAATAAGCAATACGTTGAAGAATCTAGAACAGAAGCAAATAATGGTCGTCCGATGTACGAATGGTCTATGGATGGAGTAGCAACAATTAAAAATGATAGAGAAGCACTCACTTCTGTTTTAGACAAGATAAATGTTGTACCTAATCCGTACTACGCATTCTCGATTTATGAAACGGATAGAAGAGACAATCGTGTGCGAATTACGAACTTACCAGAAAGATGTAAGATTAGAATTTACAATACTTCTGGTAAATTGATTCGAGCATTTGACAAGGATAGTCCTATAACATCATTAGATTGGGATTTGAAAAATGCAGAGATGATTCCTATCGCTAGCGGTGTTTATTTGATTCATGTTGATGTGCCTGATATTGGCGAACGAGTAGTTAAGTTTTTTGGAGGAATGCGTCAGCCAGATTTAGAAAACCTTTAATTTGATATTAAGATACAGAAGAATGAAAGGATTAAAAAACATAATAAAATACGGAGTATTAGCTTGCTCGTTGGGTGTAGTTGGTACAGTTTATGCGAATAACGAAGACCGAATAGGTTCAGCAGGAGCAAGTGAACTACTTGTAAATCCTTGGGCGAGGTCTGCTGCTTATGGTAGCGCAGGAATCGCATCAGTAAATGGTTTAGAGGCACAATTTGTGAATATTGCTGGTTTAGCGTTTACGGATAATACACAAGTGAAGTTTAACTATACCAATTGGCTAGGTAGTGCTGGTATTACGTTGAATTCTGCTGGTATTGCTCAAAGAATTTCTGATCAAGATGTGATAGCCTTAAGTATTCAAGCCTTTGGTTTTGGGGACATAGATATTACTACTGAGAATGTTCCAGAAGGTGGTATTGGTACTTTTAGCCCGAGAAAAAATATAATTAACTTGGGTTATGCAAGAGAATTTTCAAATTCCATTTATGCAGGGATGAATGTGAAATTAATCAATGAGAGTATTGCTAACCTTAACGCTAGTGGATTCGGTATAGATGCAGGTGTTCGTTATGTAACTGGTGAGCAAGATCAAATCAAGTTTGGAATTACGCTGAAAAATGTTGGCCCAACAATGATCTTTAGAGGCGATGGTTTGGCAACACCTATTTTCTATCAATCTACTGGTGGTATTGGAACTTTAGAGCAGCGTTCTGCTTCGTTTGAAATACCTTCATTACTGTCGATTGGTGCATCATACGATTTCATCTTTACAGAAAGATCTAAATTAACTGCTGCATTTGGGTTTATAGCTAATTCATTTACTAATGATCAATATGCAATTGGTTTAGATTATGGTATAGCTACAGAAAAAACAGCATTTAATATAAGAGCAGGATATGTTTTCGAAAGTGACATTTTCAGTCCAGAGTTAAGAACAAATAGTTTGACTGGTTTTACAGCTGGTTTTTCGGTAGATGCACTTACAGGAAAAAACAAATCTCCTATTGGTTTTGAATATGCCGTAAGATTGTCTAATCCATTTGGTTTAATTAATACAGTTGGTCTTACTATAAGTATAAAATAATTTTATTACTTTTGTATTGTTGAGCGAGAGAGTCCATTTGTGGCTCTCTTGCTTTTTGTTATACAATTTTTATTATGGGACAGATAAGTTATTATACAGAAGAGGGATTGAAAAAGCTAAAGGATGAACTCCATGATATGGAGGTTGTGCAACGACCTGCAATTTCTAGACAAATAGCAGAAGCTAGAGACAAAGGAGATCTTTCAGAGAACGCTGAGTATGATGCTGCAAAGGAAGCACAAGGACTTTTAGAAATGCGCATTGCTAAATTAAAAAATGTAATAGCAAATGCAAGAATTATAGATGATAGTGAGATAGACAACTCAAAGGCATTAATTCTAAGTAAGGTAAAAATTCAAAATCTCAAGAATAATGCTGAGATGGAATATACACTTGTGGCAGAAAATGAAGCTAATTTGAAGGAAAAGAAAATCTCTGTTGAATCACCAATAGGAAAAGGTTTACTTGGGAAAAAAGTTGGTGAGATTGCAGATGTTCAAACACCAAATGGAATTATTCAGTTTAAAGTAATTGAAATATCTCGATAATGGCTTCTATTTTCAGTAAAATAGTTTCAGGTGAAATTCCTTGTTACAAAGTTGCAGAGGATGATAACTACTTAGCGTTTTTGGATATCAACCCTTTGGTTAAAGGTCATGTACTTGTAATTCCTAAAAAGGAAACAGATTATATTTTTGATATCGAAGATAATGAATTATCAGCATTTATGCTTTTTACGAAGTTGGTAGCCAAAAAAATGAAGAAGGTACTTCCATGCAATAGGATAGGAGTTACTGTCATTGGTTTGGAAGTTCCTCATGCTCATATTCATCTGATTCCTATAAATGGAGTAGCTGACATGAACTTTGAACGTCCAAAATTATCCTTGCCAAAAGAGGAAATGGAGCAAGTCGCTAATGCAATAGCTAACGCTTAGTCTTTTTATTTCGCTCTTCAGGGCTGGCATTCTTAGTTGGATTTTCCTTAATAAAAGCTTCCCAACTGTTTACTTTTGATTTGTTATGCTCTCCAATACCTTTTGAATAATAGTGACAAACAGCGACTGCCAAACCATCAGTAGCATCTAATAATTTAGGGATTTCTTTTAATCCAACAAGCGTTTGAAGCATACCCGCAACTTGTTCTTTAGATGCCGCACCTCTTCCTGTAATTGCCTGTTTGATTCTTCGAGGACTATATTCTTCAAAGGGTATGTTGTTCTTTAAAGAAGCGGCAATACAAACTCCCTGAGCTCTTCCTAGCTTCAACATGGATTGCACATTCTTTCCGAAAAACGGAGCTTCAATAGCCATCTCATCAGGTTTGTATTCTTTTATCAATCCATCGATACGTTCAAAAATTCGTTTTAGCTTGTCTGGATGGGTAGGAAGTTTACTCAGGTGAATAACACCGTAGGTCAACATTTTTAAATTTTTATTTTGTGCGTGTATTATTCCATAACCTAATACAGAAGTACCAGGGTCAATTCCGAGAATTATCTTATCTTCAACCATTATTTTAGAAGCGTGTCAAAACCAATTAAGAATAAAAAAACGATTATTAATGTTTTAAAGCTAACCATGTTTGTATTGGTTGTCTTTTTATTCTACTCAAAGGTAATTGAAATATCTTTTGACGACTTCAAAAACGTGGGAATATCTAATTACATAAGTCTTATATGTGCATTTGTTTTGGTTTTTGTAAATTGGGGTCTGGAATTGTGGAAATGGAAATTTAGCATCTCTGTTGTACATCGTAAAGTTAACTCAAGGATATTATTAGAGTCTTTATTCTCAGGTATTACAACAGGTATAGTAACACCAAATAGGATAGGTAACTTTCTTGGTAGAATGATTTATTTCCCTAAAAAGTCTCGCTCAAATTTAATCTTTGCTACGCTATACGGAAATTTAGCACAATTTAATGCTACTGTACTTCTTGGTGGGATTGGCTTTCTATTTTATGTGAGGTCAACAGGCATTTCCATTTATTCATCGTATGTAAACTTTTTTCTTTTTTTACTCATTACACTTGCCTTATTAACCTACTTCGTTTTTCCATTTATATCTTTTTTTCAAAAGAAACTATTCTATAAGTATCAAAATAGCTTAGGCGTTTTCATGGCTTTTGTTCCAGTTCTAATGAAACCTTTATTTGTGTTAAGCCTTTTAAGATTCACTATTTTTGTTCTTCAATTTGTGTTGGTCTTTCATGCTTTTGGGGTTTCATTTAGTTCGTTGCTAATGATAGGAGTACTGACAACGTATTTTATTTCTACATTAATCCCAACTTTATTTTTAGGGAAGTTGCTTGTGAGAGAAACAATAGCCTTATACATTTTAAGCGCCTGGGTAAATGAAGCGCAAATTATAACCTCTTCTATGACGCTGTGGTTAATAAACCTTGGAGTTCCAGCTTTAGTTGGCTTGTTTATTTTGTTGCGATTAAAATCAGTTAAGTTATGATTTTCGGATGCGTACTTCTTGTTGTGGTCACTTATTTGATTCTAATTATTCTTTTATTTATAAAGGTTAAATCAGTAGAATTAAGCAATACTAAAATAGATTTAGAAGAAGTTACCTTGGTTATTCCATTTCGTAATGAAGTGGGAAATTTACCTAACCTTTTGAATCAACTAAATTTACTCAAGGAAATACCAATAAGCATTATTTTCGTCAATGACCATTCTTCCGATAACTCAATGGAGTTGGTTAAAGATTTTTTAAATCAGAACAATAAATTCAAATTGGTTAATTTATCAGATGATTTTATTGGGAAAAAAAGAGCTATTCAAAAAGGTGTGGAGGAGGCAAAAACTGAATTCATTTTAACCATAGACGCTGATGTTTCTATTTCTGATGACTATTTTCAAAAAATAAGACAACTCAATCACAAATACGACATGTATATTTTACCAGTCCATCCTATTTCATGTAATTTTTGGAGTAAGATATTCAGTATGGAGTATTTATTTTTTAATGCTTTTAACTATCTAGTAACTCCGTTTTATGTATTATCGGCTAGTGGGGCTAATTTATTATTCAGAAAGGAGGCTTATTTGAAAAATCAGGAAGTTGTCTTGTCGCAAAATAATTTATCAGGTGACGACTACTTTCTGCTTAGGGCATTTCAAGAAGATAACAGAATAATTCAAGTACATGATTTTTCCTCGAGTGTTATAAAAACAAATGAATCAACAAATTTTAAGAACTATTTAGCTCAGCGAACAAGATGGTTAGGAAAAACTAAATCTAACATTCAGATGAAAGAATTTTTTCTTGGTTTATTGATTTTAGCATTTCTATGGATTCCTCTTGGATTAAGTTTATATTATATTCTTACTCAGAATTATTTAATTGGTTTAATATTCTTAATTGCTCAATTTGTTATTAGCTTTTCGATACTAAAAAAATACCTCGTTAGTGAAAAATTGAATTTCATGATGTTGTTGTTTTTCTTGATTTTTTATCCTTTTCTATTTTTGACAACGCTCATTTTTAGCTTGATTATAAGTCCTAATTGGAAAGGTAGGACATTGAGAAATAATTTAATAGTCTAGCTATTTTTTCACATTTTGTTATGTAATAACTATAACTTTGCCTAAAAATTTATGATCAGATTCGCAGTCTTATTTCTTGTATTAATTAGTGCAAATCTAAACGCACAATTTTATGACTCAATTTCAAATCAAGAGAAGGACAGTTTGTATCTTTTTGAGGTACAAGATAAATATGAAAAAGACAAAGTACTTCATGCAGAGCCTTTGTATATAGATTTGATTCGTGATTTAGGAGCTAGAAAAGGCGAAAAGGAATGGAATGTAGGTTTTGGCTTGTTTAATTATTCTAAATTTGATGCATACGAAGCACTAGTTGAATATGAATGGGCTGTAATAGATAGACTTGGTCTAGAAATAGAAGTTCCTGTTTCATTTTATATACCACTTGATGGAGTATCGAATGACAGCATACCAAGCAGCACAATTGAAAGTATAAAATTAGCAGCCCAATGGTCATTTTTGGTAAGTGAGAAATACGCAACTACTTTAGCTTTAGGTTACATCCATGAATTTGAGTTCTCTCCTTTTAATCGTTTTGGAGCTCCCTTGTTTGAAAGTCAATTATTTAATCCTTTTTTTATTGGAGCAAAAAGATGGGGGATGAATTTTCATTCGCTTGTTTATACTGGACCATACATTCGAAATTCTTTTTTATCGCATGATCATTCGAATTCGAAGTTTGAAATGGGGTATGAATTACACACAAACATTCATTATATGATAACCGGTACGAGAAATTTTATCGGATTGGAGCTTAATTCATATTTTACGAAGGAAGATAATTTTATTACATTAAGACCGCAAATGCGGGTCGCTATATCCGAAAACTTAATGATAGGAATTGTGCCAGGAGTTCCTATTGCAAGAAAAGAAAAAGGCTTAAGTATGTTTTTGCGTCTAATATGGGAACCAAGACATCACGATGTAAAGGAATAAAATATACATTAGGAAAGTTTGTTTAAAAATTTCCATGTAGCATGATTTTTATGAAATTCAGCTAAATATTTTTGCTCAAACTGACCTGGTGTTGGAATAAAAACAGCTGAATGTCCAGTGAAATATAAGTCCATAAGCGTGCTATATCCTGAACGACTTATTATGGTTTTACTTGTTTGTAATAGCTTAATAAAAGTAGATTCATTAGGTTTTTCAATTACGCAAATGTGATTCGGAATTTCTGTTTTCTGTATAAAGTTTTTAGAACAAATAATGGTGCTTTTTTTGTCTTGTTTAGATAAAAACGTAACCACTTGTTCAAAAAAAAGTTTGTCGTAAGGATATGGTCCTGTGATGATGGCTAAATATTCACGTTTAATAGTATTTTGTTCTTGGCACTGAAAACCAGAAAACCGAGAAATTGGCCCGATGTAAATATGATTAGGGTGATTCGATTGGCTTAAATTTCCTGCAAGAGAATTGTCTTTAAAATCAGGAATCCATAATTCATTGAACTTATAAAGAAGTTTCGCATTCCAATAGGGTGCAAAAACATTCCATTTTGGTACTAATAAATTTGTTTGATGACTAATACAAACACTTTTGATTTTTTCAGAATAGAAACCAAATCGCTGATCAGAAATGATAAGTGAAATATCATACTTAACGATTAACTGAGCAACGAGGTCTTTTTCATGCGATATAAATTTTAGGAGACTTGGTAGTTGAAACAATATGTCTGTTGTCCAATTTCCATTAACTTTAAACTTTAACGGATATTCAGGAAAATCAATAAATTCAATGTTGGTAAAATAGTCTTTATAAATTCGTTTTTGAGTAGCTGAACAAGCAATAAAAACCTCATTATTTTGTGTAATAAATTGCTCGATAATAGGGATGGTGCGAGTAACGTGACCCAACCCCCAGTTTAAGGGGCTAAGAAGAATACGCTCATTTGAAATTAATTGAAGTTCTTTTATCACGACCTCACCGATAAGATTTCTATTTTTGTAGTACCAAGTTAGAAAAAAATGGCAAAGAATAAGCTCAGAAGGTTCGCGGAAATGAAAAAAATGCCCAATGTTATCGAACCATCTATGGAGGATATTAAATCTGGCGACAAGTTATACAAAGGAAAATGGAGTGAAAAAGTATTTAACAATAGCTTTCCTATTGTACTTGAGTTAGGTTGTGGTAAAGGCGAATACTCCGTGGGACTAGCAAGAATGTATCCTGAGAAAAATTTTATTGGCGTTGATATTAAAGGTGCTCGAATGTGGGTTGGAGCAGGTCAAGCACTAAAAGAAGGCATGAATAATGTTGTTTTCCTTCGTACGAAAGTTGATTTTATCACGCAACTTTTTGCTGAAAATGAAATAGATGAAATTTGGCTAACTTTTTCAGATCCACAGCCGAATAAACCAAATAAGCGTTTGACCTCGCCTTACTTTATTGACAGATACAAGAAAATATTAAAAAAAGATGGAGTAGTTCATCTCAAAACCGATAGTGATCTTTTATTTGAATATACCGTTGGAGAAATTAATAATCAAGGCTACGAAAGTAAATATATCACTAAGGATGTTTACAGTGAATTAGGTGCTTTCCCTTTGGAATTTCAAGAAATTTTAAAATTTAAAACGCATTATGAAACGCTTTTCACTCAAAGGGGTTCTATTATTAAATATGCACAATTTAGTATTCATTGAAAATTTCAGATCAACATAAAGATTTTTTTCGGCAGGTTTATGATGTGGTTCGGCTTATTCCTGAAGGAAGAGTTACATCTTACGGTGCAATTGCTAAAGTTCTAGGCACTCCAAAATCGAGCAGAATGGTCGGATGGGCAATGAATGCAGCACATTCTGACCAAAGTATTCCAGCACATCGTGTAGTGAATAGAAATGGTTTATTAACTGGTAAAATGCACTTTGTTACTCCTACTGCTATGCAAGAGGCTTTAGAAAGTGAAGGTGTGGAAGTCGTTGATGACCAAGTACAAAATTTCAAAGAATTTTTCTGGGATCCATCAGAGATTTTATCGGAATAAATGTCTAGTCGATACCGTTGGTTGTTATTAAAGTTACACAACTATATTCCAAGTGCATAATGTTTTTGATTTTTTGTTGAGTTCCTATAAATTTATAGCAAAAAAAGGGAAGTCATGTTTGAAGGTATTAATTTGTTAGAAGAGCTCAAAAAAGAAGAGGCAAAAAATACAGATTGGAATTTTGTTAAAGTAGAAGAACAAATAGATTCCATATTGAAAGCTTCTGCATCAACAGACGAGCATATTTTATCACGTTTGAATAACAAAAATAAGGAAGAGAAATTTAAGGTTAGGCATTATTATCCGTCTGATATATTTTCCGAAAAAGCGATAGAGCAGCTATGTGAAAAATACCGTTTGCGCTTTTTAGATTCTCATTATTTCAATGGGAGATATCCTTATGAGGCAATTGAAAAGATTAAGTCATTGGAATTGAATAATGAAGCGGAAATAAATAACTTTTTTGTTTTGGCTCCGTCTAAATTGTTCAAGCTTGAAGATGCTCAAAACGACCCATTACTTTTTACTAAAGTCAGTGATGATGCATATTTGTTAATTCATCAATGGGGAAGTGATTTGAAGTGGTGGAAAAAAATTATAGCATTTCCAGCAAGAAGTTACAGGCATTTAGCGGCTTCTATTGCTGTATTTGCTGTGGCGGTGGCTATGTTTGTACCAGATACTTGGATTGGTAATGTTGACCGTGTTTGGTGGACAAGATTTGGAATATTCTTACAAATAGCATTACTATTATCAGCGATTACAGTTTACACTGCTTGTCTATTTCAAAAGAATTTCAGTAAAAGCGAATGGAGGAGTAAGTATTTTAATGAATAATGACTTTTTGAGCATTAAGACTTAGTTGAATAGAGTAGGGGAGCATGATAAATGCTACTCGCAGAAGCGATTAACAAATTGTTTGCTCTTTTCATAACCCAATTCATAAGCTTTTTTATAGTCTTCACATGCTTTGTCATTTTCTCCTAATTTTACATGACAAGTTCCTCTTTTGAAAAATAGAAAAGAGTCATCAGGTTCCAGTTCAATAGCTTTGTCAAAGTCATTTTTGGCCGCCTTGTGGTTATCGAAATAGTGGTTAATCAACGCCCTATATCTGTAAAGCCAATCTATAGTTGGGTCTTTATCTAGAACGTAGTTCATAAGTTCAAGCGCCTCTTCATCGCGATCTACTCTATAAAGGAAAAAAGCATAATGAGACTGTAAAAATAAATTATCAGGACTAAGCTCCAAAGCCTTTTCATAATAAACTTGAGCGTTAGTCATACTCCTTTTTTCTGTCCATATCTTGGCCATTAGATGATAAACTTCCCAGTCATTGCGTTCCAATTGAAGAGCAATCTTGTTAAATTTGATTGCCTCATCTAAACGATTTAATGCGGCCAATATGCGCGCTTTTTGTACATAAAAATGATAGAAGGAAGCATCGTTTCTAATACAAATATCAATATGGCTTAATGCTTCAATTAATTCCATATCATATAAAGAAATAAAGGACTTTATGAAATTTGCTTTTGTGTTTTCAGGGTCGTACAACAAGGACTTGTCAGTATATACAAGTGCTGAGTCTCTATTGCCAACATCCATGTATAATGTAGCTTTGGCTAAATTAGTGTTAAGATGAAATGGATTAATAGCAAGAGCTTTATTGTAATCATTTAGGGCAGAATCTGTGTTACCCATGCTATGATGAGTTTTACCTCTGTAATAAAGGTTAAACCAATTGGCAGTATCTTGCTCATTGATTTTGTTAAATATTTGAAGAGCTTCTTCGAATTGGTTTGCTTCAAATAACATAAAAGCTTTAGCTGCTTGATATTGTAATCTGTCAGGGTTTAGTTTTAAAGCTCTTTTAAAATCACTTTCGGCTTTTTCTATTTCATCAAGGTCAGCGTAAATTTCTCCTCTTTTAAAGTAAGCAAAATCATATAGACTATCTAGCGCTATAGCAGCTGTGAAATCGTCAATAGCATCATCGTAATTATCTAGTTCAATATTGGTTAAACCTCTTAAAAGATGAACATATTTATTAGATTTATCTAACGCAATGGATTTATTAAAATGGTCTAAAGCTTCAATGAATCTTCCTTGGTCACGCATTACGCTACCAACATAACCAAACTCTTGCGCAGTTTCCTGTCCTTTAATAACTAAAGGACAAAGAAAATAAATTAGTACAAATAGTTTTAGCAGTTTCACCCCCCCTAA
The DNA here is from genome assembly GCA_007117355.1 of Lishizhenia sp. Taxonomy (GTDB): domain Bacteria; phylum Bacteroidota; class Bacteroidia; order Flavobacteriales_D; family Crocinitomicaceae; genus CSBr16-161. The sequence goes on from SKGS01000050.1 coordinate 13,072, forward strand.
TAATCCGTCACAATAAAGTCAGCTGTTCTTCTGTTTCGGGCGAGGAGTTTTTCTCTTTCTTCTGGAGTTGGAGCTTGATCGACAACGCTGTCGGGAACGAGGGGTCTTTCT
>SKGS01000040.1 GCA_007117355.1 Lishizhenia sp.
AACACTTTAAATGTAAATATGGTATTTTATGGCATCCCCATTTTTTAGGAACACTTTTTTTGTCAGATTTTGATTTAATTTTGACCTATTTGTCGTTACAACCCCCGTGAAATATGCTTATTTTCCTATGGGGCTTGTGCCTAAAATAGCTTCAAAATTAAATTCATGAACCGAGCACTTCAACAAGTTCAGCATACCACTTGCGAGCTCAACGTGATACACTGAGTTTATCGAAGTGCGGTGTATCGAGCCCAGTCGAGATGCGATGTATTGAGTTTACCGAAATGAAGTTAATAAAGCGGGATAAATTGAAATTGTTCGTTTCTTTTAAAAACAAACAGAAATAACCTCGAATCTAAAAAGTTAGACTTGTTATGATAAATAAATTAGTAAAATGCTATAAATTAGATTATTAATTTTTTATCAACGCTATTTAATGACTTTTTAAACAAAGAATTATCTTAATGTTAATAATTCTGTTAATAAAGCATTTTTGTACTTGGTTGAATCAGCGCTGCATCCCTTTATATTTGTAGTGTTTATCAAAAAATCAGTACGATATGCTAAGTACATTATTCAGAAAAAGACTAACCGACGAGCAACTTGCGACAGTATTTGTCAATGGTGTTCTTGATGTTACAGGAAATGGTTTTAAGGAGGTTGTCGAGCTGATAAAGTATGATGCAGCCTTTGTAACTACCCCTCATTTAGACGAGACTAAGGATGGTCACTTCATAATGATTGTGATTGTTGGTAATCTATCAAAGTTGGATGAGGTTTTTGAAGCTGATGAGGTAGGTAAATTAGAAGAGGCTATAATTGAGCGTTTTTCTGATGCTTTCCAAATGACAAAAGTAGAATTTAAACGATACCTTTCTGAATATAGGTCGTTTATGAGTCGTGTGAATCATCCTTCAAAAAACATGCACTATGCTATGTCCAAAGCATTTTTTCATAAGTACGGTTTAAATGAATATCAAGATGAGTATTTCAAGGAAATGGTGAATCCTAACCCTTTATTTCTAAAAAGAATGGATGAAGTAATGGAAAGCTTTTTTTGGAATTGGGAAGCGTTTTTTAAACGATTTAAAATCGCCTAGTTTATTTTTTTCGTTCATCTTTCAAAGCTTAACTTGAATTCATCTATTCTAATCGTTAGGAAGTTTCAAAAGTTGTTTGCGAGCTTAAACAAACGGTTTTGTTCCCTCTTAGAAAAAAAATATTTTTTTGTTGACGTTAAGACTTTTCAATACTTATGCTTTTTTAAGAAAGTTCTTATACAATAAAAATGTACCTTTGTACCCAATTTATGTTTTAAAATTTCGTTAATTAGATGAAATTAACAACTTTATTTATGCATTGGTACAAATACTTTCTCTCAATTTTTATAGTTTTTTTCCTTTTATCATGTGGCGATTATAACAAGATAGTAAAAGGTGATAATTATGATCAAAAATTGGCTAAAGCAGAACAACTTTTCAAGGAAAAGTCATACAATAGAGCTTTAGTTTTGTATGAACAGGTGTATCAACGATTTCCGAAAGATGCGAAAGGAGAATTGTCTTATTTCAAATTAGGAATGACATATTACAATTTGGGAGATTATTATATGTCAGCTTATTATTTCAGTAATTTTGCACAGCGATTTCCAACGAGTGGAATGTTAGAAGATGCTGTTTTTTATTCGGCCTTGTCTTCTGTTCACAACGCTCCAGAGCCAAGTTTAGACCAAGAGGATACAGAGGCTGCAATCAGAGAGCTTCAATTTTTTGTGTCCCGATTTCCAACTAGTAATAGGGTGGACACGCTCAACTTAGTAATGGATGAACTACGATTGAGAATCGAAACCAAAGCTTTCATGACAGTAGAGCTTTATAACCGAATGGAAAGATATAATGCAACTGTTGCTTCTGCAAAAGCCTTCTTAGATGAATATCCGCAGTCAAAATACCGTTTACAAGTTGCATTTATGCTTTTAGACAATGCTTATATCCTTGCTTCTAGAAGTGTTTTTAGCAAGAAAAAAGAGCGATTAGAAGACGTATTAAAGATAGCCGAAACTTACAGGGACTTATTTCAAACGTCGAAATACTTAAGTAAATATTTAACAATTTCCGAAAAGGCGAGTAGGGAATTAGAAGAAGTTGATGAAATTGATACTTTTGAACAAATTGTTGAATTCTATAACAAGTCTCAAACAGCATCGAAAACGAAAAAGATGGAGTACCTTGAGGAAACATTAAAATTATATTATACCTTTGCACAGCGATATCCGACTTCTTCTCTCATGAAGAGAGCGGAAGAAATATATCAGCGTGCTGAAAGAGAAAGGTCAAGCACTTACAGTTATTAAATAATTTAGATATGAGCTTTAAAACTAGTAAAGCAGAACGTACCACAATCACACGTGACGTTGTGGATTTAGAAAAAGGTAACAATAACATGTATGAAACAATTGTTATGTTATCAAAGCGTTCAAATCAAATTAATGTTGATTTAAAGGAGGAGTTAACAAGAAAACTTCAAGAGTTTGCCTCTTCAACAGATAATTTAGAGGAGATATTTGAAAATCGTGAACAAATTGAAATTTCTCGATTTTATGAGCGTTTGCCAAAACCTGTTGCTATGGCTATAGATGAGTTGGTGAACGATAAATTATACCAAAGAAAATTAGAGGAGTAAAACTCTTTCAAAATATGCTGCAAGGTAAGAAAATACTTGTTGGAGTTTCGGGAGGAATTGCAGCGTATAAAATAAATCATCTTGTTAGGTTATTAGTAAAACAAGGGGCAGTGGTTAAATGTATATTAACCACTGCCTCTTCTTCGTTTGTATCACCTCTTTCATTATCAACAGTTTCAAAGAATGAAGTTTACACAGAATTTTGGAATCGAGAAACTGGCAAATGGAATAACCATGTTGAGCTAGGTCTTTGGGCGGATTTGTTTATCATTGCTCCGCTCACAGCAAACTCATTAGCTAAGATGGTTTCTGGATTGAGTGATAATCTTTTTATCACTACTTATCTATCTGCCCGATGTCCAGTAATTGTAGCTCCTGCAATGGACTTAGACATGTATAAACATCCTACAACCAAACGAAATCTTGCTCAGCTTCAAGAAGATGGTGTGATAGTTATGCCGGCTGCAACTGGTGAATTAGCAAGTGGATTAGAAGGGGAGGGAAGAATGCAAGAACCAGAGGAAATCACGAATTTTATTCTGAACCATTTTATTTCTAAGAATAAGTGGAAAGGTAAAAAAGTACTTATAACTGCTGGTCCAACTTATGAAGCCATGGATCCTGTTCGTTTTATTGGTAATCATTCTACTGGTAAAATGGGATTTGCTATAGCCGAAACGCTTTTAAGTCAAGGAGCTGAAGTTGTATTGATTGCGGGTCCAACAAAAGAAATGTACCCTGAACACAATCAATTGAAATTGATTAAAGTTACTTCGGCAGAGGAAATGCTTGGTGCAGTGCAACAAAATTTCCACGAAGTAGATGGCGGGATTTTTACTGCTGCTGTGGCTGATTACAGACCAAAAGATGTGGCAAAGCAAAAAATCAAGAAAAACGAAGGTGAGATGCAATTGACTTTTGTTAAGAATCCTGATATTTTAAAATGGGCAGGTGAAAACAAAAAGTCTAATCAGTGGTTATGTGGCTTTGCGCTTGAAACGAATAATGCCATAAATAATGCTAAGGAAAAAATAGCCAAAAAAAACCTTGATTTCATTGCACTCAATACGCTAGGAGACAAAGCCACAGGGTTTGGTTATTCAACTAATGCAGTAATAATGCTTGATAAAAACAATAATTCAGTAGAATTCGAGTTAGCTTCTAAGCAGGTTATCGCAGAAAAAATTGTTGCATATATTGCTAAAAATAATTAACTTCAAGTTATTAAATAGAAATAACGAAAGGTATGTTTAAAAAACTTCTATTTCTTATTACAATTTCGTGGTTTGGTTCTATAACTGCACAAGAACTAAACTGTCAGGTTACAGTAACAAGCAATCCTAATTTGGATGTAACAACTGTTGAGCGAGAAATATTCAAGCAACTTGAGCAAACAATTTTCGAGTTGATGAATAATACTGCTTGGTCGAAAGATCACTTTGAAGTTGAGGAAAAGGTAAATTGCATTTTAATGATGAGTATAACTGGCGTACTTGGACCAGGAAGATATGAAGCTACGTTACAAGTACAAGTTACTCGCCCCGTTTTTAATACTACATACAACTCTCCATTGTTTAACTTTTTGGACAAAGACATTCAGTTCTCATTTGAACGAGATGCGATTTTAGTATTCACACCAAATCAGTTTAGAGATAACCTTACTGCAATTTTAGCTTTTTATGCTTACATGATGTTAGGTTATGATTACGATTCATTTGCTTTGGAAGGAGGTTCAAAATTCTTTAATAAAGCACAAGAAATGGTAGTCTTGGCTCAAAATGGAGGTGGTCCCGGTTGGAGAAGTAACGAAAGAGGTAGAACGAATCGTTACTGGCTTGTTGATAATGCATTACAGCAGCTTTTCAAACCTTTAAGAGAGTGTTTTTATGAATACCACAGACTTGGACTAGATAAAATGTACGACAATCAAGAAGAAGCAAGAAAAAATATGGTTGCTGCACTTCAGAAACTTTCCACTGTGAATAGTGCGAGACCTGGTTCGGTGAATGTTCTTAATTTCTTACAGACAAAAGTTAATGAAATTAAAGGAATATTCCAAGATGCCGAAACCAAGCAGAAAACAGATGTGGTAAATGTTTTAAAACGCCTTGACCCAGCAAATGCATCTAAATATCAGGAAATACTCTAGTTAATTATCATGCTAAAGAAATTACTAATTTCAAATTTCGCTTTAATTGAAGAGGCTGAAATTGATTTTCAAAGTGGCTTTACTGTTATCACTGGCGAAACTGGTTCGGGAAAATCTATTTTGTTAGGTGCGCTAGCTTTAATAACTGGAGAACGTGCCGACTTTTCGGTTATTCGAGACCCAAATCAAAAAACGATAGTTGAAGCATATTTTTCTAATTTAAGCAAAGAAACAATTGGATTATTAGAGCGAAATGACTTAGATATTTCGGAAGAGACACCTGAAGAGGTAATTGTTAGAAGAGAAATATCCTCTAAAGGCAAATCAAGAGCATTTATTAATGATACGCCAGTTCAATTAACTTTTTTAAAAGAATTTGGATTGCAGATGGTTCACGTGCACTCTCAACATGACACAATTGATTTAAAAAACAAGTCTTTTCAACTGCTCATGTTGGATGATTTGATTGATGCTGGAAAAGAACGGCTGGAAATTAGCAAGTTGTATTCGTCCTTAAAGTTGAAAAAAGAAAAATTGAACAAATTAAGGGAGGAATTAGCTTTTCAAAAACGAAATGAAGAGTTTAACCGTTTTCAACTAGAAGAAATCTTAGCTCTGAAACTTGAAAGTACTGATTATACTGCTATTGAATTAGCTTTGAAAAGAAACCAGCAATTTGAGAGCATAAAATCAGGGTTTGAGGCGGTAGTAGCAACAATAGAAGATGAAGAAGGTGTAAATGATAAAATTGTAAGACTTTCTAAACTTTTAAGTTTAGACGATGAAATAATTCAAGAAATTTCTGAACGATTAAATCAAGTTAGAATAGAGTTAGATGATATCGCTGCGATTGCCTCTGATCAGTTGCTAGATTTAGAATTTAATCCAAATGAAATAGAACAACAAATTACTCAATTAGATAATTTCAACCGAATACTAGCTAAGCACAATAAAAAAAATCAATCAGATCTGCTAACTGTCCAAGTAGAACTTGAAAATAGTTTGAAGATTGGACAAGATAATGAGGAGGAACTTTCTTTGTTAGAAAAAGATATTTTAAATGAATCCAACAATTTATCTCAAAAAGCAGAGCATTTAAGTTTGAAAAGAAAAAAAAACGCGCCTTTAATTGCAAAAAAACTCATTTCTCTTTTAGGAGAATTAAAACTGGAGAATTCGCAAGTAGAGTTTTCTTTTACTAAAAAAGAAATTTCTGAAAATGGTCAAGATGAGGTAGAGCTATTATTTACTCCAAATAAAGGAATGCAGCCTAAATCAATTGAAAAGACTGCTTCAGGGGGAGAATTATCTCGTGTTATGCTGGCACTTCAATCTTTGTTGTCTCAAAAAAGAAAATTACCAACTGTGATTTTTGATGAAATAGATACTGGTGTTTCAGGTGAAGTAGCTGAAAGAATTGGATTGCTTCTACGAGAAATGGGTAAGCGAATGCAATTATTTGCTGTAACCCATCTGCCTCAAGTAGCAAGTAAAGGAAATTCTCATATTAAAGTACTGAAAAACATGGATTTTGAAAAAACTTCTACTATATTTGTTCCATTGAGTTCTGAAGAGCGAGTCGAAGAGATAGCCAAGCTGATGAGTGGGAAAGAAATAAATGAAGCAGCTCTTTCGAATGCAAAAAACTTATTAAATCAACAAATATGACCAGAAAGCTAATAATCACAGGTCTTGTTTTTTTTGTCCTTGGTATTTTATTGGGCGCTTTTGGTGCTCACGGACTCAAGTCGATGAACGCACCGTCAGATCAACTTATGAGCTTCGAAACCGGAATAAGGTATTTATATTACAATGGAATAGGTATGCTTGCTATAGCGGGTGTCAGAGAAAAGATGGACTTTTCATTGAACTTTAATTACAGAATGATTCTTTGGGGTACAATCATCTTTTCTTTTTCAATCTTTTTACTTGTATTGGGTAATGTTATGGATGATGATTTGTTTTCGTTCTTAGGTCCAATTACTCCAATTGGTGGAATTTTAATGATTGTAGGTTGGTTTGGACTTTTAGTTAAATATATTAGAATACGTTTTTAAAATGAGATAATCACAAGATTTCAACAGTTGATATAGTTATTGTTGAAAATTAAACCAATTTTTTACACTGACCACGGCTATATAGGTTAATTTTGTAATCACGAAGCAATAAAAATAAAATTATGAACGAATTTGGTAAGAGAGGTTCGAATACCAATTTGAAGGAATCTTTAGGCTTAGACCACCTAGAGAATGTATTTTGGAATTTGTCACCAGCTGAATTAGTAGAAGATACTATTCTGTTGGGACAAGGATTATTAACTGATACAGGTGCTTTAGCTGTTGAGACAGGAACATTTACTGGGCGTTCTCCAAAGGATCGCTTTGTAGTTTGTGATGATAAAACAGAAAACACAGTGTGGTGGGGAGACATTAACAAAAAGTTCTCTCCAGAAAGATTTGATGCGCTTTACGACCGTATGCGAGCATATCTCATAGGTAAGGATTTATATGTCAGAGATTCGTATGCATGTGCTGATGATAAATACCGAATGAATATTCGCGTTTGCACCGAGTTTCCTTGGTCTAATATGTTTGCAAGCAATATGTTCTTGCGACCTACGAATGAAGAAATTGAAAACTTCCAACCAGAGTGGCACATTGTATGCGCTCCAAACTTCATGGCAGATCCAGAATTAGATGGTACACGTCAAGAGAATTTTGCGATAATCAACTTTACTAAGAAAATGATTATCATCGGTGGAACAGGTTATACGGGTGAAATCAAAAAAGGAATTTTCTCAGTATTAAACTTCGTTCTTCCTCATGAGCACAAGGTATTATCTATGCACTGTTCTGCAAATGTTGGGAAAGACGGTGACACAGCGGTTTTCTTTGGACTTTCAGGAACTGGTAAAACAACCTTATCTTCTGATCCAAACCGTAGATTAATCGGAGATGATGAGCACGGATGGGGTGAAAACAGTGTATTTAACTTTGAAGGAGGTTGTTACGCAAAAACAATTGACTTATCTCAAGAAAAGGAACCACAAATTTACAATGCAATAAAATTTGGTGCAATATTAGAAAATATTGGATTTTTACCTGATTCTTCAACACCAGATTATTCGGATTCAACAATAACAGAAAACACACGAGTTTCTTACCCTATCGACCATATTGATAATGTAATGAAGCCATCTATTGCTGGAATTCCGAAAAATATTTTCTTTTTAACTTGTGATGCATTTGGAGTTTTACCTCCAATTTCCAAATTGACAAAAGAACAAGCAATGTATCACTTTATTTCAGGTTATACAGCGAAAGTAGCAGGTACAGAGGCTGGAATTACAGAACCACAAACGGCATTTTCAGCCTGTTTCGGTGCGCCATTCTTACCTTTACATCCAACGACATATGCTGAGATGCTAGGTCAAAAATTAGAGGAGTCAGAAGTGAATGTTTGGTTAGTAAATACTGGATGGTCAGGTGGTTCTTACGGAGTTGGTTCACGTATTAAATTAAAATATACTAGAGCAATGATTACAGCTGCCTTAAATGGGGAGTTAAATAATGTTGAGTATATGCAAGATGAAATATTTGGATTAAATATGCCAACGACTTGTCCTGATGTTCCAGATGAGATTTTAGACCCTAAGAATACTTGGACTGATAAGTCTGCTTTTGATAAAAAAGCGAATGAACTTGCAGCCGCTTTTGTAAATAGTTTTAAGAAATACGAAAATGTTGCTTCACCTGAGATTCTCAGTGCAGCACCTAAAGTATTGGTTTAATTCCTTTTTACAGTTAATAAAAGTTAATATCAAGGCTACTGGTTTTCAGTAGCCTTTTTTGGTACTGAATTTGCTCTTGAATTAGAAATCATAAAACACGAAGTCATGAAGAACCTATTATTATTTTTAGCCTTGAGTTTCTTAACTGTTAATGTTAATGCTCAATCAGAAAATTCTCCAGAAACACCTCAAAGTTCACACTTAGAAGAACTTTTCGTTCATTGGGACGATCAAAGAGGAACCTGGCTTTACAATGCTATTGGTGCAACAGTAACGGGGCGAGAAATTCCTCAGCGGCCAGAGGGAAGCGAATATGTTTCAACTTACGAAGTATTAGAGGAAATTCCTTCTCAAAGAATCGAAAGAATGAAGCGCTCTGTAGAAACAGAAATAGAAAATGAAAATAATCGAAATCCAAACGGCACTGAAGTTGAGCATTGGAATCAATGGTTACGCATTTTAGAAAGAACCAGCTGTGACGCTTCTCAAGGTCGTTCCACTGGTGATCCGCACATGGTAACATACGATGGTCTTCGATACGATTTTCAAAATGCAGGGGATTACCTGTTGACTGCTTCAAATGATTTGCCTTTTGAAGTTCAGGTTCGACAAAAAAGACATAATTCCAAAGTTTCTTTAAATGGAGCAGCTTCAATTTATATCAACGGGGACTTAGTAAATTACTATGGACAAGATAATCCTAATGAAAATCATCCTTCGCCATTGTATATCAACGGGGAGCCAATGGATATAGTGACGCAAGAAGCATTTGGTTTAGCCAATGGTGGAGCAGTGAGGAAAGTAAATAATAGATGGGTTGTTTTTTCTCCGTTCGGTGAACAAGTTCAATTAAGACCATTTTCGTTTAGTTCGAATAACTATGTAGATGTGGATGTTTTTGCCCCTACTTGTGATATAGATTACACAGGACTTTTAGGTGATGGAGATGGTAATCGTCAAAATGACTTGAGTGTTCAAACAATTGAAGGGCCAAGAGTATTTGATATAAACGCAGTAGATGCTAGTCATTATGCAGTATTTGGTGCAGGAAGAAAAGAAGATGCACAAAAAATTGCTGAACATGCAAGGTTAGAGTTCATCTCTAGAGATTTTGGTGACCAATTCATTTTGGACTTAGAATCAAATAACTTCGAGATTCCATGGTTAGATATCGCGGATGAGATAAGGTATCCAGAAAATTATTTGACTTTATCAGATTTGACAGACGAGCAAATCGCAGAAGGCTTAAAGTTAGCAGAGGAAATGGGGTTTGCAGAAGAAGATTTTATGGCGGTTGTATATGATTATGGATATGTTGGGTTAGTGCCAGAACTTCCAGCAGAAATTGTCACCAACGCATCTAAAGACGAAGATGTGAATAATCCATTAAACAATAAAGAGATAAAACAAACGACTAGAACTAATACACGAAATCCGACCATGAGACCACCGAGACGACATAGGGGAATGATTCCTCCTGTTATGACTATGCCTCCTGCTCAAACTCCACCATCGGGAACAAGGACACCAAGCGGAAATGGCAGGACGGTAAGAACACCATCCACAGGTGGTTCGGTAAGAACACCCTCAGGCGGTCGATAAAATTACATGTAAATCCTCACTTCGAGTGGGGATTTTTTATTTCAATGCATAAAATCTCGATGATTAAAATGGGGTTAATAAAATAGCATTAATAAAGATGTAATTTTTTGTTATTTTTACCTCGTTAAAAAGAACTCACATGGCATTAGATAAAGACGGTATCGCAAAACGAATAGCACAAGAACTGAAAGATGGTTGGTATGTAAACTTAGGTATAGGAATACCAACATTAGTTGCAAATTATATCCCTGATGGAATTGAGGTGGAGTTTCAATCAGAAAATGGAATTTTGGGAATGGGCGCCTTTCCTTTTGAAGGAGAAGAAGATGCTGATTTAATAAATGCTGGTAAACAAACAATTACGGCTCGTCCTGGTGCAGTTTATTTTGATTCTGCTACTTCTTTTGGAATGATTCGAGGGCAACACGTTCAGCTTACTGTTCTTGGTGCTATGGAAGTTGCACAAAACGGAGATATAGCCAATTGGAAAATACCAGGAAAAATGGTTAAAGGTATGGGTGGCGCTATGGACTTAGTTGCATCTGCCGAAAATATTATCGTTGCCATGATGCATGTGAATAAAAAAGGTCAATCAAAGTTGTTGAAAACCTGTTCTTTACCATTGACGGGTGTTGGTTGTGTGAAAAAAGTAGTAACTGAGTTAGCCGTTTTAGAAATAAAAGATAATGCATTTCATTTATTGGAAAGAGCTCCTGGAGTTTCAGTTGAAGAAATAGTAGCTGCAACAGAAGGTGATTTAATAGTTCCAGATGCTGTTCCTGAAATGAATATTTAATCTCTTTGAATGTTGAAATTATCTATATTAATACCTGCTTATAACGAAGAGCAAACTATAACTTTAATCTTGGAGAAAGTAAAATCAGTTGAGCTGATTAATGACATTCAAAAGGAAATTATTGTTGTGAACGATTGTTCGAAAGATAAAACAGTTGAAAAGGTGGAAGCCTTTATTGCTAAAAATCCAGAATTGGATTTAAAGTTGTTTTCACAACCTTACAACAAAGGAAAGGGGGCTGCAATTAATAGAGCAATTCAAGAATGCTCAGGAGATTATTTGATTGTACAAGATGCTGATTTGGAATATGATCCAGACGAATATAACTTATTGCTTAAACCAGTCTTTATGGATAATGCCGATGTAGTTTATGGCTCTCGTTTTATGGGACATCATCCACATCGTATATTATTTTTCTGGCATTCCATTGGAAACAAGTTTTTGACTTTTCTAAGTAATATGATGAATAATTTGAATCTAACGGATATGGAAACGTGTTATAAGCTCATACGCTCTTCTATTGCTAAAGATTTGAATATTAAAGAAAATAGATTCGGTATTGAACCGGAAATTACTGCTAAACTAGCGAAGATACCTCGAATTCGAATTTACGAAGTTGGAATCTCCTACTATGGTAGAACCTACGAAGAAGGGAAAAAAATCGGATGGAAAGACGGTTTTAGAGCAATTTGGTGCATCTTTAAATATCGCTTTGTTGATTAAAGAACTTGTAACAAGTTTTATATTCTTTAACTCTTTCTAACTTTTAGCTTTCAATCCTTAGCGAGCGTTTTCGCGTGGTATAACTCGCTAAGGATTAAAAATGTATGCAACTGTCTAACGTCTATTGTTGGTCATCGAGTTTATCGAGAATGCTAATAGTCATCAGTCGCCCTCAATACAACACTCATTTCGACAAGCTCAATGCATCGCCTAAAGTCGCGTCACTCGGTCTCCTTAAATTAACACTTTTGTCAAACATCTAACGTTGGTCATCGAGTTTATCAAGATGCTAACGTCTTAACGTCTTAAAACCCTAAAATCTTAAAGTCTTAACCTCCCCCTAAACTCTCTCAATAATCGAAGCATATCCTTGCCCAACACCGATACACATTGTTACAAGAGCATATCTTTTTTGTGTTTTTTGTAGCTCGATAGCAGCCGTCTGAAGAATTCGTGCGCCTGACATTCCAAGAGGGTGCCCAAGAGCAATTGCGCCACCATTAGGGTTTATCCTTGGGTCTTTGTCCGAAATCCCCATCTTTCTTGTACAAGCTAACACTTGAGCAGCAAAAGCTTCATTTAATTCTAAAATATCCATATCATTTAGCGAAAGGCCTGCTTGTTTTAATGCTTTTTCAGAAGCATAAACTGGACCTATTCCCATTATTCGAGGTTCAACACCAGCAACGGCAGCACTTACAATTCTCGCCATTGGTTTAAGTTGGTTACGTTTGATAGCCTCTTCATCTGCAACTAAAACAGCAGCAGCTCCATCGTTTAACCCAGATGCGTTTCCAGCAGTTACCGAACCGCCTTCTTTTTTGAATGCAGGTCTTAATTTTGCTAAAGTTTCAACTGTTGTTGTAGGTCTTAGAAATTCATCTTTCTCAAAAATAATCGGGTCTTTTTTACGCTGTGGAATAGAAACTGCTATAATTTCTTCGTTAAGTCTTCCGCTCTCTTGAGCTTTGGCTGCCTTTTGTTGAGACCAAGCAGCAAAACTATCTTGATCTTCCCTAGAAATTTTATAAAGTTCAGCTAAGTTTTCAGCTGTTTGTCCCATTCCATCTACGCCGTACAATGCTTCTAATTTTGGGTTAATGAATCTCCAACCGAAAGACGAGTCAAATAACTGAGCATCTCTACCAAAAGCAGTTGAAGTTTTAGACATTACCCAAGGACCTCTAGTCATACTTTCAACTCCACCAGCAATATAAATCGAACCTGCACCATCTTTAATTGCGCGTGCAGCATTTACCACAGAAGCCATTCCCGAAGAACAAAGTCTATTTATAGTTTCACCACCTACTGTGTATGGAAGTCCAGCTAGTAAAAGAGCCATTCGAGCAACATTTCTATTATCTTCTCCTGCTTGATTTGCACAACCAAAGATAACATCCTCAAT
>SKGS01000094.1 GCA_007117355.1 Lishizhenia sp.
GGTTCATGTCCTTGCCCTTCAAATGTAATCAACTTGTGCGGAATGCTTAAAGAAGTGAGTTGATTGGAAATACTTCTAGACCCATGAGTAAGTGGTGTAGTAAACACGCCAAATGGATGTCCAACTCCATAAGGAACTACCCCGTCATTTGTTCCGTGAATTAATAAGGCAGGAACTGTTTCATCACTATTAATCCATGCGGAATCTCCAATTGCTCCCCAAAGATTAACAATGCCAGAGAGGTTCATCTCGTGCTGATAATTATTACCTGAACAATCTAAACAACCCAAATCAGGACTTGCCACTCCACCATAAACAGAACTTGGTGCTTCATCTTGGTCTAGGTAAGCGGCATGAAGTGTTGCAAAACCACCAGCACTTGAACCTCCTAAAAAAGTATAATTTGTATCAATACCATATTCTTCTCTGTACTCTTTTAAAAACCGAATTGCAGCACGTACATCTTGAGTTCCCCGGTAAACAGCTCTTTCCCCACTTGCTTGAGAAGTAGGGTTAAAGCCTAAACGATAACCAATAGTTGCCGTCACATAGCCTCTTCTGGCAAAAGAATCACATAGTGCTACCATGTCATCTGCCGATTTATCTCCAGTTAAAAAACCACCTGGATGAACCCAAATCATTAAAGGTCGATACGCTAAATCATCATTGTCTGGTGTAAAAATATCCATCCTTAAATTGGTATTGTTATAAGGTATTGTCCAAACTGGAGCTTCACCATATTTGATGTTCTCATGTTTTGTGATGGATTCAAAAATAGGTGCTCGATAACGCAACGTATCACATTGTGCATTCAGCAAAACACTTAAGGTGCTTGATAGAAAGAAAAAGGTGAGAATAAAAAGCCGAAAAACACCATTGAATTTCATAATAGCAAAACAGATTTTAACGTTTGAAGCCCTAAATTAATCAAAATAATCTAGAACCTTAACAATCTCTTGTTCCCAATTCTCGACTTTAGCGGCTTCTTTACAATTGTTTTTTAAAGATTCTAACAGTAGTTTGTCCCCTAGTATTGCATCTATATGTGAAGCTATTTCTTTCGGGTTGTGAGAACTTACTATTCGTCCAACGTTGTGTTGTTCAACAACTTTTTTTACCTCAATTAAATCAGAGGCAAGTATTGGAGTGGAAGTATGTATGTAATCAAATATTTTATTTGGTAAAGAGAAAAGGTAATTCGAGTTCGTGCTTTTATCCAAACTTAACCCTAAATCTGCGTGATGGGTGTAATTCATCATTTCTTGATAACTCATCTTCCCCAAGAATTTAACAGATTTTTCTAAGTTTTCCAGTTGAACCTTTTCTTTCAGTTGTGGAATAACATCACCATCGCCAATTATTAAAAACAATGCATCCGATTGGATATATTTCATTGCCTCCATTGCCTCCTCTGCTCCCCTATCGATGTTTATTCCTGCGCCTTGAAGAACAATAATAAACCGATCATTTGGCAGATTCAATTCTTCCCTTGAACGAATAATCTGTGGTTTCCAAATTGGAGATACATTTCTAACCACTCTTACATTTACCATATATTTTCCGCGATAGATAGCCGCAATCGAATTATTTACGGTATAAACCTTTTTCAATTTAGGGAAAATTGCCTGTTCTATCCACAACCAAATCTTTTGCACGCGAGGGCGGCTTACTAACTCCGGAACTTCGGTAAACAACTCGTGTGAATCATAAATTATATCACATTTTTTTTTGAATCTTTTAGCGCAATAGCAAGCTAATAAGGTGTCTAAATCGTTACTTAAAATTGCTTCACATGGTCTAACTAACAAAAAGAAAAAAAGTCTAAGGTTAAAAAACGCATAAAACAAAGCCCCTTTAGTAAAAAACAATTTCATTCTATGTGTTGCATAGCTCCGTTGAATCGGTTGTGAGTGTTTCAACTTTCTGCCAACTAATAAAACATCCCAACCTAATTGCTCAAGAAAGGTACACACTTTATGCACCCTTTGATCAGTAAACAAGTCATTGGTCACAGCAACAATTATTCGCCTCTTTCTTTTTGACATATCGTACAAATTAACAGAGATAAATTAAATAATTGAGAATATGCCACAACAATTTCTTATCAACTATTTGAAAACAGCTACTTTTGTTTTCAAATTTAACGAGGAAAAATCATCTCTATTGATTCCTCTAACTATAATAAATTAAGTCATGAAAAAAATACTTTTACTCGGTTCGGGTGAATTAGGGAAAGAATTTACTATTTCTGTAAAACGCTATGGTCAAACTGTTGTGGCAGTGGATAGCTATGAAAATGCTCCGGCTATGCAAGTGGCTGATGCGTTTGAAGTAATCAATATGCTGGACGGTGAGGCATTAGAGCAATTAGTAAAAAAACATCAACCTGATATTATTGTGCCGGAAATTGAAGCTATTCGAACGGAAAAGTTGTTTGAGTTTGAAGCGTCAGGTATTCAAGTTGTTCCTTCTGCAAAAGCCACGAACTTCACAATGAACAGAAAGAAAATTCGAGACTTAGCAGCAACAGATTTAGGAGTTAAAACAGCCAACTACCGCTATGCCATATCACTTGACGAATTGAAAAGCGCAGTAGAAGCAGTGGGAATTCCTTGCGTGGTAAAACCACTGATGTCTTCCTCTGGAAAAGGTCAAAGCACAATTAAAACTTCTGATGATATTGAAAAAGCTTGGGAAATAGCTCAATCAAAAGGAAGGGGTGATGTTCAAGAAGTAATTGTAGAAGCGTTTATCTCTTTTGATTTTGAAATAACATTACTCACCGTGACGCAAAAAAATGGAGAGACTTTGTTTTGTCCACCTATTGGGCATCGTCAAGAACGCGGTGACTACCAAGAGAGTTGGCAACCTCAACCCATGTTGGAAGCACAATTAAAAGAAGCGCAAGAAATGGCAGAGAAAGTGACTTCAGCATTGGGTGGAGCCGGTATCTGGGGTGTTGAATTTTTTATAGGTAAAGAGGGAGTATATTTTTCAGAATTATCACCACGACCGCATGACACAGGTATGGTTACATTAGCAGGAACGCAAAACTTTAATGAATTTGAATTACATGCTAGAGCAGTACTTGGACTTCCTATTCCTGAAATTACGCAAGAGCGAAATGGAGCAAATGCGGTCATATTATCGCTTGTTGAAGAGGAAAAAGTACCTACATATTCAGGATTAGAAATGGCTGCCACGTACACCAATGCCGATATTCGCATATTTGGAAAGCCTGTTTGCAGAAAACACAGAAGAATGGGGATAGCCTATGCTTACGGCGAAACCAACTGCAACATGGACGAATTGAGAAAAAAAGCGAAAGAAATAGCGGATAAGGTAGAGGTGGGGTAAGATATTAAGAAGTAAGCATCTCGATAAACTCGATGACCAACAATAGGCGTTAGACTTTGGACAGTTAGCATCTTGATAAACTCGATGATCAACATCAGGTGTTAGACGTTTATAATCCATGGCGATTTTTACCACGCACTGCTTGTTCGCTAAAGATTTACTAAACGATAATCAACATTAGACTTGATGAAATGAAGACCGAGTGATTCTATCCGCAACAACGTGAAGCGTTTAAGGGGGGCTTCGAGATTGCCGAGTAACACTGCCTCGAGCA
>SKGS01000138.1 GCA_007117355.1 Lishizhenia sp.
TCAAAAATGACCAAAACCTTGTGTTTTTTGGCAAGAACAACTAATTTCTCAAGAAAATTAGCTTCGTATATCCGCATTCCTGCACTTCCCTGAACAAGTGGTTCTAAAATTAAACCGGCAAATTCATCTGTTTTAAAGAGTTGCTCGGCTTGTTCAAGTAATGCTGTTTTGTTTTCTTCTGTTGGGAATGGCAAATAATCGGCATCAAAGAAAAAATCTTCAAAAGGCTTATTAAAATACCCACGTTGACCTAAACTCATTGCCCCAAAAGTGTCTCCATGATAAGCCCCTTCTAAAGCTAAAATACGCTTTTTGGAAATACCTTTGTTATACCAAAACTGCATTACCATTTTTATCGCAACTTCAATGGCAGTGCTTCCATTGTCAGAATAAAAAACTTTGCTGAATGGAGCTTCAAGCAGTGAAATTATTTTTTCAGCCAGCTCTATTGCTTTGGGATGTGTTACACCAGCCAATAAAACATGGTCTATCGCTTCAAACTGTGAATGAATAGCTTGTTGAATATGCGGATGACCATGTCCGTGGACATTCACCCACCAAGATGAATTACAATCGATATAGCTTTTTCCATCGGCATCATACAATAGCGCATCTTTTGCCCTAATAATCGGAATAGGAGGAGCAGCTGTTTTTACCTGAGTAAACGGGTGCCAAACAACTTCTTTATCGCGATTTTGCCAATGGTTATTATTCATAATAGCTCGAATTTACAGTCTTCTACTTTTTTCCGTTGCAACAACTAAACTCCAAAGTGCTCTAGCGCCAACATTTACATTCCAGTCATCTATGTCGTTGTTGGCAACCTCACACAAATCAAAACCTATAATTTCTCTTCCTGAGTTGACCACTTCTAAAATGAGGTAGCTTAACTCTTCAAGCTGAAAGCCTCCCGGTACTGGAGTTCCCGTGTTTGGGCATAAGCTTGGATGAAGTGCATCAATATCATAAGATATATACACCTTTTGAGGAAGTTCAGCAATTATTTCAGCGACTTGTTGTGCCCAAGTTTTTCCTTGATAGGCAGCCTTTTTTATGTTCCAATCGTAGAATGTTTTCACTCTACCATTACTTTCTTCTACAAGTTTGACTTCTGAAGCGGCAACATCTCTAATTCCAACCTGAACAAGTTTTTCAAGTCGATTAAATTTTAAGGCATTAAAGAAAATACTTGCATGAGATTGTTCAAAACCTTCATAAGCATTTCTTAAATCTGCATGTGCATCCAATTGCAAAACGCCAAAACTAAGTCCAGTTTCATGAAAAGCTTCTAGCAATCCTAATGGAACGCTATGTTCTCCTCCTAGTACAGCTGGGATTTTACCTTCTTTAATCAAGGAGAGTGCTTTTTCTTTTATTTGACGACGCATTTCGTTTTGAACTGCATTAATTTCTTTTAATAAAGCCTTATGTTCTCTTTTGCTGTTTTCTTTTCCTCCTTGTTCAAGGTGATTAATGTATTCAGCAGTTTGCGCTTCAAATCTGTCGTTTAATGCTAATCCACTTTGAGAAATGGGAGTCATAAAAACCTTAGTCTCATAAGCTTTGGGTAAGTCAGGATGATAAAAATCGAGCTGAGTGGAAGCCTCTAAAATTTGTTCTGGTCCACGACTCGTTCCTTTTCCATAGGAGGCTGTAGCATCCCAAGGCATAGGAATAATAACGATATCGGCCTCTTTTTCTGTAACAGGAAAACCAAAAATATTTCCGTTAGCGACCCCAACACCGTTGGGGTCGAAACTAGTTTTATCTGACATGTTATTTCAATAATTCTTTAACAAATCCAGGCAATGCCAGAGCAGCGTGATGAATTGCAGAGTTGTAATAACGTAAGCCTTTCTCTGTTTCAAATGCATCCACCTTGTCTGTTGGTATTTCCTTTAAATTCACAGCGCCATCTTTTGTTCCAAATTGAAAACTCCACATACCTGTTGGGTAAGTAGGAACGTAGAAAAGAGCTACATGTGCATTATTTTCGCCAAACAAACCTTTTATCGTATGATGAATATCTGCAAACGCATTTTCATTAAACTTTGGAGATTCTCCTTGTGCAACTAATACGCCACCTCTCTTTAAAGATTTGTAGCAGTTATTGAAAAATGCAACTGAAAACAAGCCTTCTGCTGGTCCTACAGGGTCAGAACCATCTACAACAACTAAGTCGTAACTTTCTGGATTAGCATTTTTTACGTATTCGATGCCATCTCCAACAATCAACTCTAATCTTGGGTCATCAAAAGCAGCAGCAATAGCTGGAAGGTGTTTTTTACAAGCCTCAATCACTTCACCATCTATTTCAACCATGGTAACAGCCTCAACGCTATCGTGTTTTAGAATTTCTCTAACCGTGCCTCCGTCACCACCTCCAATAACGAGAACGTTTTTCACATTTCCATGCGCAAAAATAGCAGGATGAGAAATCATTTCATGGTAATGGAATTCATCGTTTTCGGTTGTCATAAACATGTCGTCCAACGTTAATAATTTTCCATACTTTGGAGACTCAAGCACGCGAACACGCTGGAAAGGCGATTGTACATCATGAAGTACTTCACCAGTGTAACGCAACGAAAGTGCTTGATTTTCATCTTTATCTGTAAACCAAACATTTCGAGTGTACATACTAGGATTTACCCATTCATCTGCTTTTTGGCGCATGGTAGAAATATCGAAGTCATTGCGTGTCAATAAGTTTTTAGAACCACGTTTCATTTCAATAGCAGAATAAGAGGCAGATTTAAAACAATCTTTCAAATAATCGAAAGAAATCCAAGCATCCATCTCGCCGCATGTAAATAAATCAACAGCAGCATATCCATATTCCGGCCAAGTATGTATCGCTAAATGGCTCTCTTCAATTACTACAACCCCAGAAACTCCATAAGGAGAGAAGTGGTGAAATGTTGAATTTATTACTGTTGCTCCAGCTTTTCTAGCAGCTTCAACCATGTCGCGCTCAATACCCGCAACATCGTTCATAATGTTTGGATCGCAACGCATAAATTCAACTAAAATGTGATTTCCTAATGCACTCATTCTTTTTCTATTAATTTGGTGTCAAAAGTAGGGATTTAGAAAAGAATCAGCCATTATTGAATTTAAAAAAACATAAAATTTGATTTTAATCAGTATTGATTTTCGAAAAATCAGAGATGAGTAGTGATGTATTGGTTTTACATCATTAGTTTTATCTCAATCGGATGAATATACTTTTAAAAGGATTCCTTATTTTTGAACGAAAATTAGTTTCTATCCGATGTTTAAGGTGATAATTTTTAAACGCTCGAGTTACAAAAAGTATTTTGAAGGAGTTAAGTGAATAAACTTAAACTGGAAAAGGAACAAAAATAATAAGCGATGAATAAAGGTATTTTGTATGCACTTTTAGTGGTTGTTCTTGGTTTTTTATTGTGGAACGTTTTTTTAATGAATAAACTAGCCCAATTGCAAGATGATCAGGTAGAATTAAGAACAAAACTTGATTTTTGTAATGGAGAACTTGAAGTCCTAGCTTATGATCTTGAAACGGCAAATGATAGTGTTCGAATTTTAAATTCAGAAATTGAAACAATTGTAGGGGCGCAGTAGGTTGGATGTTAAGACGTTAAGA
>SKGS01000223.1 GCA_007117355.1 Lishizhenia sp.
CCCTCGCCTCCATCACGGCCAGCGCGACCAGTCTCTTGATAATAACTTTCTAGCGACTTTGGTATATCATGATGGATAACGAAGCGAACATCAGGTTTATCAATACCCATTCCAAACGCTATGGTTGCAATTATCACATCAACCTCTTCCATCAAAAACTTATCTTGATGTAAAGCTCTTGTTGCAGCATCCATTCCTGCATGATAAGCCAATGCGTTAATACCATTAACTTGCAAAAGCTCTGCTAGTTGCTCAACTTTTTTTCGACTCAAGCAATAAATAATTCCAGATTTGCCTTTTTGTTGTCGGATATACTTTATGATTTCTTTTTCAACGTCTTTTTTTGGTCGAACTTCGTAGTAAAGGTTGTCACGATTAAAAGAAGCTTTAAAAACCTTAGCATCAAGCATATTCAAATTTTTCTGAATATCGTGTTGAACTTTTGGTGTAGCCGTTGCAGTCAAGGCAATAATTGGGACATTAGATATTGCTTCAAAAATTTCCCTTAGCCTCCTATATTCTGGCCTGAAGTCATGACCCCATTCAGAAATACAATGTGCTTCATCTATGGCAAAAAATGAAATCTTAACGTTAGTAAAAAAATCTATATTCGCTTGTTTAGTGAGCGATTCTGGAGCAACATATAAAAGTTTTGTCTTTCCATCGGTAATATCTTTCTTTACACGAGCTGTTTCGGTTTTATTTAACGAGCTATTTAATACATGCGCAACGGCATCATCTTCACTTACATTTCGAATTGCGTCAACCTGATTTTTCATTAGCGCAATAAGTGGAGAAACAATTATTGCTGTTCCTTCAGAAAGTAAAGCAGGGAGTTGATAACACATTGATTTACCACCACCAGTGGGCATGATAACAAAGGTGTTATTGCCATTTAAAATATTAGAGATGATTTCCTCTTGATCGCCCCTGAAATGATCATAACCAAAATACTTTCTTAACGCCTGATTTAAAACGGTTACTTCACTAACTGCCATACTTTTTATGATTTGTACTCCTAAAGATAGGAAAAAAATGAGAAAACGAAAATAATTAATAAATGATTATGCAAAAAGTTTATTAATCGTCAAGTTTGTATCATTGGTCGAATATTTTAAAAAGAGGTAGAATATGTTAATTATGGAAGAGGAAAAAGAGCCAAAAGCATTCATTAAGACATGCAGAACAAGTCATGCAAAGCTTACTTAATCATTAACACAACTAATCTCTCGAAAAACAAAAAAGTTGCCATTTTATCGATGGCAACTTTTCGGTAAATTTTCGTAAAACTATTTAAAAGTAGCAATAATCTTATCTGCTAATTCTATGCCGATACGTGCCTGTGCTTCAACCGTTGCTGCACCAATATGCGGAGTCGTTGCTATGAGCTCGTGATTTAATAAATCTTTTCTCGGGTTAGGTTCGTTTTCAAAAACATCTAACGCAATATTTGCGACTTTACCTGAATTAAGTGCTACTAATAAATCGTCTTCATTAATTACTCCCCCTCTTGCAGCATTAACGATTCTTACGCCGTTTTTCATTAGCGCAAATTCCTTTTTAGTAATAACTGCTCCTCCATCACTTTGTTTAGGAACGTGAAGTGAGATGTAATCTGCATTGGCTAATTCGGAATTTAAATCTGTCGATGTTTTTAGTTCAACATTAAAAACACCCGCGCCCTCTATAGTAACTGGAATTTTAGCTATATACTCATTTTTATCAATTGCGACTACTTTCATTCCAACACCTAAAGCGTAACTTGCAAGCGACTGACCTATTCTTCCAAAGCCAACAATTAAAAGTGTTTTCCCTCTGAGTTCAACACCTTTTCCGTATTTTTTCTTAAGCGTTTTAAACTCCGATTCTCCATTCAGGGGCATGTTTTTAAACGAATCATGAAGCGACCTAGATATAGAAAACATTGTACCAAGCACCAATTCAGCAACCGATTGAGAGGACGCTGCTGGAGTGTTTTCTACAACTAATCCTTTTTCACGAGCGTAAGCAACATCGATATTATCCATACCAACACCACCTCTTCCAATAAACTTCAAATTAGGACAACTATCAATCACTTCCTTTCTTACGGTTGTGGCAGATCTTACAACAAGCCCGACATACCCTTTATCGTTTATTTCTTGAATTAACTTATCCTGCGGCACTGTTTCCGTTACAACTTCAAAGCCAGCTGATTCTAATTTCTGCTTTCCTTCAGGAGAAATCCCGTCGTTTGCTAATATTTTCATTTTCTCTTAGTATTACTATTTATTTCAACTTCTTCATTGTTTCAACGAGCACTTGAACACTTTCAACGTTCAATGCATTGTACATAGATGCTCTATAGCCACCAACTGAGCGATGTCCTTTTAAACCAATTACTCCAGCGTCATTCCAAAGTTTGTCAAATGCTTCTTTTTTACTGTCATCTGTAAGCTTAAAGGTTACATTCATCATTGATCGATCTTCATTAGCTGTAGTACCTTCAAACAAAGGATTAGAATCTATTTCATTATACAGAAGTGTTGCTTTTTCTGTGTTTTTCTTCTTCATTGCTTCTACTCCGCCACCAGCAATTAGATGTCGTAAATTAAGATTTGCAACAAATACAGAAAAAACAGGAGGCGTGTTGAACATACTATCTTTCTTTGCATGAGTGGCAAGGTCTAAGTATGTTGGAATAGTCGAAATTGTTGACTTTCCTAAAAACTCATCTTTTACGATGAACAATGTTGCTCCAGCTGGACCAAGGTTTTTTTGTGCACCTGCGTAAATCATGGCAAACTTAGAAACATCAATCGGCTTTGAAAAAATATCAGAAGACATGTCACAAATCAGCGGTTTATCAGTTTCTGGAAATGCGTGAAATTGTGTGCCAAATATAGTGTTGTTAGAAGTAAAATGAACATAGTCCACATCATCAGGTATGGAATAATTTTTGGGGATATAATTAAAGTTATTATCCTCTGATGAAGCCACCACATCAACATCTAAACCTACTTTTTCAGCTTCTTTAATTGCTTTTGAAGCCCAAGTGCCTGTATTCAAGTAAGCTACTTTTTTATTTTTTCCGGCAAAATTAAAAGCTGTTATTATAAAGCCAAGACTTGCTCCTCCTTGCAAAAAGAGAACAGTATAACCATCAGGTACGTTTAAGGCTTTTTTTACATTTTCACGAGCTTCGTCCATCACGGCAACAAAATCTGCGCTACGATGAGAAACTTCTAAAATAGAAAGTCCGTTAAAATCCAATACAGCTTCTGCTGCCTCTTTGAATACTTCTTGCGGTAATATACAAGGACCTGCTCCAAAATTGTGCTTCATGTTATTGAGTTTTTCTTTTTCTACAAAGATGGAAAAAATATTGGCAATGGCTAAGAGATAAATATAAAATTCATGTTAACAAGTCAGGTTGCATCGCAAAAATAGCTAAGTAGGGCTAAATAGTGCAATTGATTATATCCTTCTCAAAAATCAATTCCATTTTTTAAAGAAGATTTTACTCCTCTTCTTTGATGCTATTTTCAGAGTCGCTATCTTCTTCAATCTCTTCTTCATCCTCGACTTCTAATAACTCAGGATAGAAAATGCTTATTATTTCTAGTTTAGCTTTTACATCCCAATTAGCCCGAATAGTAGAAGCATCCTGAAACCAAATCATTTTTTCTGGTTCTTTTCCTGTAAAAATATCGCCTGTTGTCCATTTTCCGTCGCGATTGGAGTCAACAATGAATCTGAATTTGTAGTCTCCCGGTTGAAGGTTGGGTATTTCTTTGCTTTGAATATCATCCCAAGTTATGGCTTGAAGCACCTCGCCTTTGGAGTTTAATAACTCCAAAATTCCATAAGGAGGAATTGTGTCCATTTCAATAATTAATGATCCAACTTTGGAAAGCGGCTGCACTTGGTAAGCAAGCTCGATGGTGTCCGTTTGCGGAAAATTAAACCCATCGATTGCATTGGGGTACAGTGTAAGTTTTACAGAGTCTAACTTTGTTGGATGAAGAACAGAAGCTTCAATTGGAGTAACTTGATTGACTTCAAATTCCATTTCCACAAATAAGCTATCGTCTTCTTTTTTGCCTTCCAACAACATCCTTTCAGGTCTTAAATCCTTTATGGCTTCTTCTAAATTTATCTTTAGTGTATCGCCATGAAGTAGAACACCTCTTTGCAGATTAGAAGAAAGTTTGTGCGAAATGGGCTGACGAAAAAAGAACTTTTTCATTATCGTGTCTTGAATCAATTCATTCTCTTCATCTAAAGTCTCATAAGCCAATTTGAATCTTCCTGAGCGAGCCACTTCACCAAAATAAAAAACCACGGAGTCACGGTCATTATTCCACCATTCCCCAACTGGTTGATGATCGCCTACAACCGAATATTTTCCTTCCTCTAGAGGTTTTGTAAAACTTAAAGTCCAAGTGGAAGGCGGTAAAACCTCATTGCTTTTAACTTTAAATTGCTTTAAAATAGGAGGCATCAATAATATTTCTGGAATAATGGTAACAACCGTATCGGCATACAATACATTTTTTAGCGTTCCTCGCTTTTCGCGTGGGTCAAGAACATTATTTTTATTATCGTCTTTGAAAGCGTAAACATAAAAAGACCCTTTTTTAAGATAAGAAAATTCTGCTAGTCCTTCGGCATCTGTTTGTGCAATGTAACGCGGCAGAACTTTGCTTGTATCGTCTAAAAGAGGCTCTTCAAATAAACCAACTGTTACTTCTTTGACGGGTTCATTTCTGTATGCGTCCGTAACTTTTACAGCAGCTGAAAGGGAGTCTAAAATATTTCCTGTTGCAAAAACAAAAGACATTAAAGAATCATTGCTTTCTGTGATATCTTTAACAGCTCGTTTTAAATAAATAGCATACGTTGTTGAGTCTTGCCATTCTCCTTTTATAGGAGTTAAAATAAGTGATTTTCGTTTTATTTTTGCTTCTAGGCGAACATCTTCAGGAACAACGCGAATATTTTGACCTGGGTTATTCAGTGCAATAAATTCGTCAAAAGGGATAACTATTTTTTCTGGGCGAATATTTTTCGTGGCATTTGGCGGTTCCATTTCATCCATGAGGGGTTTTGGAGCGGCATTATCCACAGGACCACCTTCTATAAAACCAACCTCACCACAACCATAAATAATTAAGGCAAAGAATACGGCTTTCAGGATATGATATGTTCTCCTATCCAATCGCATAGTTCTTTTAAGTATTTTGCATCCATCTCGGAAAAATCATTTAGTTTATCGCTATCAACATCTAGTACACCTAAAATTTGATTTTTATTTTTAATGGGTATAACAATTTCCGATTTTGATAATGCGCTACAAGCAATGTGACCAGGAAATTCTTCTACATCAGGAACTAATTGTATTTTATCCTCTGACCAAGCTGTTCCACAAACACCCTTTCCGTAATGAATTCTTGTACATGCGACTGGTCCTTGAAATGGCCCGAGGACTAATTGTTTTTCATTTTCAACCAAGTAGAAACCGACCCAAAAAAAACCAAATGCTTCTTTTAATCCGGCAGCAATATTTGCCAAATTTGCTACCATATTATTTTCACCATTGCAAAGTGAAATGAATTGTTTTAATAACGACTCGTAAGTCGAAGCTTTTGATGTGGTATCTAAAATCAAGTCTTCAGCCATAGAACGATTATCTTTGTCTAGGCGTTTTCATTCTTCCTCTGTGCATTTGAGCCATACGCATTTGGTTTTTCGAAGCAACCATGCTCAATTGCTTTTTCATCATGTCTAATTGTTCTTTTAGCATGCCATCAGTGTCTAACTTTCTTGCTTCTGAAACTAAAACCTGTGCTTCTCTTTTTCTTCCAGACTGCATACAAATACCAGCCAATTGCATTTTAGCCACAGCTTGGTCTTGTTTTGTTCGCAATCCAATTTGCATTGCTTTTCTAATGAGTTGTTCGCATTTTGCGAAACCTAAATTATTTTGCAATCCAAGCATTCCCTTTAGATAAAGCACGTAAGCGTGTTGGCTTTTTAACAAATACTGAGGAGCTTTAATTCTATTTAGTGCTTTCCAAGCTTTTTCTTGGTTACCCATTCGCATGTGGTAAAGTGCAAATACAATATTTTCATTTCGGAAAAATGTAAGAATAATTATTGCCGAAACGAAAATAAAAGAAATGCCCCAACCCCAAGAGCCGGAATAAAATAAATAAACATTAAACCAAAGTGCTGAAATAGCTACTACTATTCGAATAATAAATCCTATCATAACTTAATCAATTGTTGCTATACATTTTAACTCTATCGCAATTGGAGTAGGCAAAGAGTTGATTTCTA
Organism: Lishizhenia sp.; assembly: GCA_007117355.1. Lineage (GTDB taxonomy): Bacteria > Bacteroidota > Bacteroidia > Flavobacteriales_D > Crocinitomicaceae > CSBr16-161. The sequence goes on from SKGS01000223.1 coordinate 6,322, forward strand.
CTGTTGTTCTACATGGTTGATTATCTTTAAAATACTCGGCATAAATTCTATTATAAGTATGAAAATCACGCTTCATATTAACAAGAAAAACCTGAACATCAACTAATTTGTCCCAACTTGAACCAGATTCTTCGAGTATCATTCGGACATTATCAAAAACTGAACGGCATTGTGCTTCGAAGTCAAATTCTAAGAAATTACCGTTTTTATCTAGTTTTAGACCAGGCACATGAGAATCTGTTGCATCTGAACCAGCTGTTCGAGGCCCTACGCCCGATAAAAACAATAAATTTCCAACTTTTCGTGCATGTGGATATAATCCTACTGGCTTTGGCGCTTTTGCAGTACTAAATTTTGTATCTTGACTCATGATTTTCTTGTTTTGCGCACAAAGATAGTGATTAGATTTAAAAGATGGATTTTTAAGAATGATGAACAAAGGGTATTTATTGCTTTATTTTCAATAAGTTTTATTTTTCTGTTAAAAAAAACTTTTGACTTGTGATTCTAATTATTTTTGATTGTTGAAGTTCAAAATAAAACTAAACTTTAATATTTTGAAAAACAAACAGATTGTCATTTAGTTTCTTAACGTTGTAAATCGAATTTAACTCGCTATTTTTATATAAATCGTGAAATTACAATAAGTTTTTATTAATTTTACACATATTATTGGCTCTATGCTTTTCAACTTGAATAAACCTACAAAATGTATTAAACTAATTTTTTGGTTGGTTCTTTTCATTGTGTCTTGTGCTGAAAAAAACAGTGATTCTTTTTTTCAACTGATATGTAAAAATTCTGATACAGTATCTACAGAGACAACTTTTGAAATTCTTGAACTTGTTCAACATCGTCCAACAGAGGTTCAGATAAATATTGCCAGAAAAAAAACAGACTCTCTTCGTGCGCTCAATATTTGTGTAGAAGATCACGAATCAATTTTGAATTTAGTGGAACTTGAATATCGTTTATCTCACCATTTAAAGACCAACGATTATATGATTGATCTTTACAACGAGTGGATTGATAAAATACTTGCTAAGGATGAAATAGAAGAAAAGTCAACTATTCTGTTGTTTAAGCTTTACTGTAATAGAGCGAATGCGTATTACGGAAGTGGAATTGTTGAAAAAGCTTTTGATGACGTATTTGCTGCGAAAGAGTTTTATCACGTTATGACAGACGATTGTTTTACTTTTTTGTATCACTATCGCCTTGGCATGATTTACTATTCTCAAGACTTTTTTGATGAGGCTAAAATCGAATTTAAAAACTCTTTAGAAATTTTAAATCAAGAATATTGTGATAAAGATTTTCAGTATTACATCAAAAAACAAGAAATCATTAACAACATAGGACTTTCTTATGAAAAGGTAAAAAATTTGGATTCGGCTTTAATATATTACCAAAAAGGCTTTGATTTTTTAACAAATGAAATCCCAGAATATGATGACCCCATCAAAACAGATTTTTTGAAAAGTGCAATACTACACAATGGTGTTCATATAGCACGTGTATATTATTTTTTGAAAGAAAAGGATAAAGCCTTGGAGTTATTGAAAGAGTTAAGAAGTACTACCGATTTATATTTAATTGATGACCCTACAATTGTAAGTACTTATTTCATTCTAAAACTCAGAATATATCATGAAAAAGAGCAATTTGATCAATTTGACAACTTAAACAAACAATTTGAAGGATTAAGCGATATAGTTTTAAATGAACATAATCTAATGGTGAATTACCTAAGCTTATTAAATGAATCTTATTATGCAAGAGGTATGTTAGAGGAAGCCTATGAAGCATTATCTGAATTACATTATCATCAAAAATTATTATCTGATGATCGATTGAATATTACAAGAAACAATTTTTTATTACATAGTGAGATTCATCAAAATAAAGAGCAGCTTGAACTAGAACAGAAACTTAGAGCTTATCAAGAGCAACAAAATACCATTTTATCATGGTTATTCATTGTTATTTTTATTTTGTTCTCATTGCTTTTTGCTATTGTAATTAGTTATAATTCGAAACGAAAAAAACTTGCTTACTTAAATGAAGAGATTGCACTAAAAAACAAAACTTTAATTGTTTCTAATAAGAAACTTGATTCCTTAATTGAACAAAAGAATAAAGTATTGAGGATTACCGCTCATGATTTAAGAAATCCGATAAGTTCGATTTTTAGTTTGACGGAATTGTTAAAAGACAAAGAACAAAACGAAGAGGTGTCCGAAATTCGAGAAATGATCCAACAATGCAGTAATAATGCCTTGAATATCATCAATGAAATAATGGTCATAGCAAAAGCCGATGAAATCATGAAGAACATCGCTGTTAAAAACAAGGAAGAGCATGACTTGAATTCTTTTATTCAAAACTGTATTGAATTACTAAATTTCAAAGCTGAGAATAAGAGTCAAAAGTTAATTTTTGAACCTTCCTCAACTTCTATTAAAATTCACATTGATAGTTTATTAATGACCAGAGCATTGAGTAATCTAATCGAAAATGCCATTAAATTTAGCCCTTTAAATGCTGAAATTTATTTAAAAACGAATTTAGAAGATGATAAAATCTGTATTCTAGTCGAAGATTCTGGTATTGGTATTCCAAAAGAAATGATAAAAGATATTTTCAATTATAACACACCAGAGAAACAGCGAAAAGGAACTGATGGTGAAGAATCTTTTGGTCTTGGACTTTATGCTGTTAAATCAATCATTGATGCTCACGACGGTACGATAAGCGTTGAAAGTATAGAAGGAGAAGGTGCTACTTTTAAAATTTGTCTTCCAATTTAATGGTGAACTTATAATTAAATTCATTTATAAATCTGGTTAATTTATTTAGATTTGTATGAACAACTGGCGTATAGAAAACTGAATACAAATTGGGATTATTACTAACATTTTTTTACATTCTTTTTTTCATTTTTATCATTTGGAAGCTTTCTTTTTTTTCATTTAAATCAATATCCAAGCGGATTTTAATCGGTGTTTTTATCCTAAAAATAGGTGTTGGCTTTTTTCTTTATTACTTGTACTCTAGTCATTATGCTGATCGATCAACAGCAGATATTTTTAAATATTTTGACGACAGTTACCACATGACAAAAGCTATTCGGACAAAACCAATGGACTATTTCAAAATGCTGTTTGGCGTTTGGAATGACTCAGAATACTTTAATGTTACCTACTACGACCACATGAACAACTGGTTTAGGGTTTATCAAAGCAGCATGTACAATGACTCTCATGCCATTATTCGTTTTAATGCCTTTGTGAGACTTTTTTCTTTTGGTTATTTTCATGTTCATACTGTGTTCATGTGTTTTTTGTCTTTTACTGGAACGGTGGCATTTATCAAAGCATTACAAATAGTAATTCCAGAAAAAACTAAATTGTTTTTCTATTTAATCTTTTTGACGCCATCTATACTTTTCTGGACTTCTGGCGTGTTGAAAGAAGGCTTAATGCTCTTTGCTTTAGGCTTTATTTTTTTAGCTGTAGTTAAACTGAAAGAAAGTGTTTTACAGAATGGACAAAAAGTGATATGGCTATTCGTTTGTTTCTATCTACTTACCTTACTTTTTCAATTAAAGTTTTATGTTTTTCTGTTCTTTTTGGTTCTTTTGATTGGCTACATAGTTTTTTCTGAGAAAAATAAACACCCAATAGTGACGAGTTTAACAGTAATGTTAAGTGCTATTCTTATTTTTATAGGTGTTTTCAATTTTCTTAGTCAAGAATTTAATCTATTGGAGTTAGTCGCCTTAAAACAAGCTGATTTTATAATATTAGCAAAAGAACAAAATGCAGCAAGTTATTTTGAAATCACCCCACTAAAGCCAAGTTTGACATCACTTATTTCTACGATTCCAGAAGCCTTATTGAATAGTTTTTTTAGACCTTTTCCTTGGGATGCAAATGGAGCATTACTTATGTTGAGTGTGTTTGAAAACATCCTTTTAGTGTTATTTTTTATTCTTGTTCTTTTTTCATTTAAAAAGCCTGAAAAGAACGTTTTAAACTTAGCTATTTTATTTTTTCTCGCTGGAATAGGAATTTATCTTGTGGTTGGTTGGTCCACTCCGGTGGCTGGTGCACTTGTTCGGTATAAAATACCAGGAACACTTTTTATAGTTGTGGCTTTAAGCTTCTGTTTAGATTCAACCAAAATTTCAATCAAAAGATTACGCTAAAATCGGGTTATATAATTAAGTCGCTTTATATTTGCTAAATGAAATATTGTTTTATATTCATCTTTCTAATATTGGTTTTTGGTGCATGTAAAAAAGATAAGACTGTGCCGGTAATTCCTACTCCGGATACTCCTATACCGGAAGAACCAACTGAGCAAGAGGATACTTTTGTAGTCATCACTTATAGCGTAGATGACTTAGAAATGGCTACTTATTTCGAGCATTCTGGTTTGTTGGGTGGTGTAATTCAATCTCCAACATTGGTGGAAGCCTCTGGTTTAGCGGTAAGTCGACAAAACCCTTCCATTTTATATAGCCACAATGACAGCGGTCACCCTAATTGGTTATATGCCTTGGGAATCAATGGAGAAAACTATGGTCATTTTATTTTAGAAGGAGCTGGCTCAAGGGACTACGAAGATATTTGTGTTGGCCCCGGTCCTGTAGATGGTGTTAACTACGTCTATTTAGGAGATATTGGCGATAATCATGCGCAATTTAATTTTATTGTAATTTATCGTTTTCCTGAACCTGACTTATCGCAATTAACTGCTGATGGAACTTATATAATCCCTGAAAATCAAATTGAAAGAATAGAATTAACATACCCTGATGGCGCTAGGGATGCTGAAACACTTATGATAGACCCATGGACGAAAGACTTGTATATCGTAACGAAGCGCGATGAGTTTTCTACTGTTTACCGTTCGAAGTTTCCACAACAACCAGGTTTTCGTAAAGAATTAGAGAAATTAGCACAGCTCCCATTTAACTGGGCACTTGGTGGAGATATTTCATTAGATGGCGAAATGATTGGGATTAAAGATGATACAAGAATTTTTTATTGGGAAAGAAACCTTGGTGAGTCTGTTGTTACAGCTCTAAGTAGAAAGCCAAAAACTCTTCCTTACATCGTTGAGCCACAAGGAGAGTCTTTTGCTTGGTCGCCAAATGGTAACCGCTATTTTACATTAAGCGAGAAAACAGGAGTAAACCCACCTCCGTTATATGGGTATCAAAGAATAGATTAATTTCGAAGAGAAATGAAAGAAAAAATTCGAAGTCCTAAGGTAGAGCATGTAGCTGTTGTAGTTGCAAAAGAAAGAAATAAAGAAAATGAAATTGTTTACAACGTTTTCGTTGTCAATAATTCTGATGAAATATTAGAAGGTGTACTAGTCAGTTCAAAAGGTTACGTCAAAAATCAAGAAACTGGAGAAATGACCAAAACGAGTACCTTGCGTCATTTTTTAGGAATCATACCTCCTCATGCTGCAAAATTAGTGGAACCAATCATGGAAGAGTTGTTTGCGTTAAATAATGAATATCTTGTCAGCTTTTGGAAAAACAATACATTACATGACAAAAAATACATTTTTCTTCCAGAATCCATTCAAGAGAAAAACTTGGTTTTTGTTCCTGTGCTTGGCGTTTATGGCGTGGTTATAGAGTAGAAGTTTAATCGTTTTATTAATTTAATTTCACTTCGGTAATGCTTTGGGCGTCCGTTTTGAGCTCTTTCTTTCATCAATTATTATTAAAGTCACTATAGCTTATCCCATTTTTAAATCAAAAGAATAGATTTATAAGGTGTAAACTTTATCTTTGCTTCACAATATGCACCAATTAAAAACATTATACAAGGTTACTTTTATTTATAAGTGGAGGGCTTTCGCTACCATTTTATTTAACTTGTTGTTTGTTATTTTTAATCTCTTGTCCTTGGTGCTGTTTGTGCCTTTTTTACAAGTAATTTTTCCAAGTGAGGAGGTTGGTAACACTGTTATTTCCCGTCCTCGATTAGCGGAAATGGAAAGCGGTGTTTTTGGTTTCATTGAATACATCAAAGAACAGTACAATTACTTTATGCAAAGTATGGCGGCTGAAGATCCTAAAAATGCTTTGTTTTTTGTGTGTATCACTGTTGTCATTGCGTTTTTTCTGAAAAATTTGTTTCGTTACCTGGCCATTTACCATCAATCGCAACTCCGGTTTGCTGTGGTTCGAGACTACCGAGATAAACTTTTTGAAAAGTCGATGCGATTACCGATGTCGTATTTTACAGAAGAACGAAAAGGCGACTTAATGGCACGGATGAACAGCGATGTAAGCGAGATAGACCTCGCCGTGGTAGCCATTCTAGAGTTAATTTACCGAGATCCGTTGTCGGTAATTATTACGGTTTCTGTTCTTTTATATTGGAGTCCAGCGTTGACATTATTTTCGTTTATTTTATTACCCGTTTCTGCATTGATTATCTCAAGAATTGGGAAAAGTCTAAAACGAACAGCTAGCAAAGGGCAAGAACAAACGGGTGTTTTGTATTCTTTTTTAGAAGAATACTTAGGTGGAATTCGAATTGTAAAAGCGTATAATGCCACTGAAAATGCAGTGAAAAAGTTTGCGCACATTAATTTGAGAAATCAAATACTTGGTACGCGTGCCATTCGAAAAAGAGATTTAAGTTCACCTTTGAATGAGTTTTTAGGTGCGGTTGTAATGGTCATCATTGTTTGGTATGGTGGTTCCATGATTTTAGACGGAACCTCTGACAATAGTTTTACAGGAAATGAATTTATCGGATTCATCATTGTGTTTTCTCA
>SKGS01000136.1 GCA_007117355.1 Lishizhenia sp.
AATTTTGTAATTTGTGCCTCTAAAGTCATTTTGAGATTGAAAAATTGACTGAATTATGAATCTAAAATTTAACTAATGAAAAGAACACTGCTCTACTTAACGGCTTTAATTATGCTTAGCTCCTCGTGTAATAAAGAGGAGTTACCAGATTGTCCCACTTTAGGAAACGGTAATGGAAACGGAACAGGAGAATGCGACAAATCAAAACTTCCTGTTGTGATGGTTCACGGATTTTTAGCCTCTGGTGACACCTACGCAAATCAAGCTATGCGTTTTTTAGCAAATGATTTATGTGATGATTACGTTTATGCTTTTGATTGGAATACATTGAACCAAGGTGGAGGCGATAATAACGCCATTTTACTTGATGAGTTTATTGACAATGTGTTAGAGGTAACAGGTGCTGCCCAAGTAAATCTCGCTGGTCATTCTGCGGGAGGTGGTCTCGGTTATACTTATTTATCTAATGCTACAAGAGCTGCTAAAGTAAATGCATACGCACATGTTGGAAGCGGTGCTCAAGATGGTGCAGCAGGGCCAAACGAAGATGTGCCAACTATTAACATTTGGTCGCCAGATGATTTAATCGTACAAAGTGCGGATATCAATGGAGCTGAAAATGTGATGTTACCTGGACTAGACCATTATGAAATTGCTACAAGTGCTCCAACATTCGAAGCAATGTATAATTTCTTTTATGGTGAAATGCCATCAACAAGCACGCTAATCCCTGAGTCAAATGTTGATGTTTCGGGTAGGGTTTTAACCTTAGGGGAAAATGAACCACGTGCCGGTGCGACAGTTCGTATTTTTGAAGTAGATAGTGAAACTGGATTTAGAATTTCATCAAACCCAGACCACACGGTAACAGCCGACAATAACGGTCATTGGGGGCCAGTGAGTGTGACACCAAATACAAATTACGAATTCGAAGTTACAACAGCTGTACCTGGCGACAGAAGAATTTTCTACTATCGTGAAGGATTTGTTAGAAGTAATCCATTAGTTTACCTGAGAACACTACCTCCTCCGGGTTCATTTGTTTCGCTATTATTTGCAGGTCTTCCAAACTCAGCTGACCAATCAGTATTGACTATTTTTGCTGCAAATCAAGGAATTTCCTCAGGTAGAGATGTATTAATGATAAATGAGTTTGAGTTGTCAACTCCAGAGTTTTGTGACCCAGAGAACAACACTATCGCGTTATTTATGTATGATGGAAATAATAATGGAGAAACGGACTTAACCTCTCAAGGATTATTCGGACAATTTCCATTCTTGAGTAGTGCTGATGTTTTCTTCTCCCCTTCTCCGCAAGCTACAATAGAGTGCGAACTTAATGGAAAGAAATTAAATGTAGAAAATAAGGCTTCAAACGAGGGAATAATAATTGCAGTCTTTGATTAACCCGATTTATTCATGTATTTAATTTTGAAGCTATTTTAGGCACAAGACACGAAGGAATATGAGTATATTTTGAGGGTCTTGTAACGACAAATAGGTCAAAATTAAATCAAAATCTCGATGAAAAATACGTACCCCAAATTGGGTTAGCTAAAAAAGTCGAAAACAACAGTTAACATATTGTATTTCTGTTTTTTAAATTTCAAACAATATCAGATTGGTGAACCGACTGCAAGGAGCTCAACAAAGTTAATAATTCGGGTTAAGGGATACATGCACTATATAAACAAAAAACGAGGAGTTTAATCTCCTCGTTTTTTGATTGTTGTAAAAGGTAAGTAAAACTATTATATGATTTATAAAAACTCAATAATCCTCTGTATATTCCACAAAATTATTTTGTGTTTCGTATAGTCGGACAGTTAATTTAAATTCAGGTAATCTTTTCTTTAGCTTTTTGAAAATGACAACTGTAATATTCTCTGCTGTTGGATTTAATGTCTTAAACTCTGGGACATCTAAATTTAGATTTTTATGATCAAATGGGTCTTCGACCTCTTCTTTTATTATCCCTTTTAATATTCCTAAATCAATAACATAACCTGTGTCTGGATTTATTTCTCCTTCTAGCCACGTCTCAAGTACATAATTATGCCCGTGGTAATTTGGGGAATTACATTTCCCGAAGACCTCTCTGTTTTTTTCATCCGACCAGTTGTGATTGAGTAATCTATGCGCTGAGTTGAATGTTGTTCTTCTACATACTTTCATCTAAAGTTGAATTTTTTCAAGTTAATAATTTGCTTTTTGAATGATATTCTCTAATCTATTGGTCATAATTTCAATGAACCAATAAGTGAATTTATCGGGATTAATTTTTATTTCATCCAAAACCGTTTCTACGGAAACATATTTCCAATCTTGTACCTCTCCCCTATTTGGATTTGGCACTTCATCAAAAGAACCAACTAATATGTGATCATATTCATACTCCGTTAGACCGTTCTCAAATTCTGCCTTATATATGAACTCATCTACTTTTTCGAGAGGTACCACAAAACCCATCTCCTCTTGTAATCTTCGTGAAGCGGCTTCCATAACAGTTTCATTCTCTCTTGGGTGCGAACAGCAAGTATTCGTCCATAAACCTCCGCAATGATATTTATCCTTAGCTCGCTGATGAATTAACAACTCCCCTTTACGATTAAAAACAAATACGGAAAAAGCACGATGTAACAAACCTTGTTTATGGGCCTGCAATTTTTCCATTAAGCCGATTGGTTCATCTTTTTCGTTTACTAGTATCACTTCCTCCATTACACTAAATTTAAACTGTGTCTTAGGTACGAAGATACGAATAAGCGATACTTTTTATTGTCTGGAATACGAACTCTTTCATTCAGAATCACATGAGCTGGCGTATTCTTGATTTTTACAAACAATTTATAATAATAAATATAAGCCATGTAAGTTCCAAATCGAGCATTTCGAGGAAGCTGTTTTATTCCCTCATAACCAGCGGCAAAATCCTTTTCAATATCTGCTTCGATTTGGGTCTTTATCGTATTTGAAAAATTAGCCATATCAACCTCTGGAAAATAGGTTCTCCCTAAATGTTGATAATCCGCATTGAGGTCTCTTAAAAAATTGATTTTCTGAAAAGCCGAACCAAGTTTCATCGCACTTGGCTTCAAACGAAAGTATTCTTTTTCATCTCCGTTTACAAATATCTTTAAACACATTAAACCAACTACTTCAGCGCTTCCTAAAATGTACTCCTCATAAGAGTCTTGTGTATGTGCAGAATTATCCAAATCCATTTCCATGCTGCGCAAAAATGTTTCAATTAAATCAAGCGGAATTTTATATCTATTTACCGTTTCTTGAAAGGAATTCAATATAGGATTCAAAGAAATTTCTCGCTCTATAGCTTTATAGGTATCTTCTTTAAATTCCTTTAATAAGCTTCTTTTGTCATATCCATGGAAAGTATCTACTATTTCATCTGCAAAGCGTACAAAACCATAAATATTATATATGGCTTGACGTAACTCCTTACTAAGAAAACGAATGCCTAATGAAAAACTGGTACTATATCGCTTTGTTGTAATAACACTTATATCTCGAGATAAATTGTCAAATAATAATTTCATAGTTGTTTGTTTTTAAACTGTTAATGCTGGTTCTTGAATTGCTTTCATGACTTCTTTAGCCACAACTTCTCCCGAAATGATACTCGGGGGAACACCAGGTCCAGGAGTTGTAAGTTGACCTGTATAATACAGATTTGCAATTTTTTTGCTTTTCAACTTAGGCTTGAGAAAGGCTGTTTGTCTTAATGTGTTTGCCAAACCGTAAGCATTACCTTTGTATGCATGATAGTCCTGTTTAAAGTCAGACAAACAATAGCTTCTTTTATAAGTAATATGCTCACGAACGGATTGACCTGTTTTTTGCTCTAGCCTAGTAAGAATAATATCAAAATACTTTTCTCTCATTTCGTCAGAATCTTCTAAATCCGGGGCAAGAGGAACTAAAAGAAAAATATTTTCATGCCCATCTGGAGCAACCGACGGATCTGTTTTTGAAGGAACACATGCGTAAAACAATGGTTTGGATGGCCAAGTTGGATTTTTATAAATTTCTACCGCATGTTGGTTAAAATCCTCATCAAAAAAGAGGTTGTGATGCAATAGGTTTTCAACTCGCTTATTAACTCCTAAGTAAAACAACAGAGAAGACGGTGCCATCAAACGACTATTCCAGTAGTCCTTGCTATAATTTGACTTTCCTTTAGCTAAAGTTTGATCGGTGTGCTCATAATCTGCTCCTGAAACCACCACATCAGCTTCGAAAGTGTTTCCATTTACATCCTCAACAGAAATTATCTCGTTATTTTCGTATATAAATTTAACAACCTCCGAATTTGTGTTAATTGACACGCCTTGTTCAATGGCAATTTTCTCAAAGGCTTCAATAATTTTATGCATTCCACCCATTGGGTACCAAGTACCTAGCTTAATATCAGCATAATTCATGAGAGAATATAATGCCGGCGTATCTTTTGGCATAGCACCAAGAAACAACACTGGAAACTCCAACAATTCTATAATTTTCGGATGTTTAAAATACTTTCTTATGTACTTCGAAAAAGAAGAAAAAAGATGCATTTTAAAAACACCCGTGGCAATTCGAACATCCGCAAATTCCATGATGTTTAAACTTGGTTTGTGTACTAAATCGTTAATACCTACTTCATATTTGTAAGCCGCTTCTTCTAAAAATTTATCCAATTTAGAAGCACTGCCAGGCTCTAACTTCTCAAACCATGCTTTAAACTCATTAAGGTCAGCTGGAACATTATCATTTGAGCCATCTTTCCAAAATACTTTATAGCTAGGACTTAATCTTTTTAATTCATAAAAATCAGAGGAACTGTATCCAAACTGTTGGTAAAACCTTTCAAAAACGTCAGGCATCCAGTACCAGCTTGGACCCATGTCAAAAACATAGCCATCTACTTCAAATTTCCGAGCACGACCACCAATAGTTTCGTTTTTCTCAAGTAAAGTAACTTGATGTCCTGCTTTCGCAAGAAAACTTGCCGTGGAAAGTCCTGCTACTCCGCTGCCTATGACTACTATCTTTTTCCCCATGTGGAATATTTCTTTTTAATGAATGTATTAATTGTTGTTATATCTGTACTCAGGTAGCATCTCCATCAATTTCTGTCTTGCGATAAATATTCTACTTTTCACAGTTCCAATTGGAATATTTAACTTTTCAGCAATCTCTTTGTACTTAAATCCTAAAAAGTGCATCTCGAAAGGCTCTTTATACTCCTCAGACAGTTGATCTACTTTTGATCTTATCTCTCCACCTGCTATATAATTATCTGGAGAGTTTCTTTCTTCAGAATTATTATTTAGCAAGTATAAGTCAGTTGAGTTGTCGAAAATTGTTCCTGACTTCACTTTTCTGCGGTACTGATTTATAAAGATGTTTCTCATGATTGTGAAAACCCAAGCTTTGAAATTAGTTTGAGGTGTGTAATAATCTTTATACCTCAATGCTTTCAACATTGTCTCTTGTGTTAAATCACGTGCATCTTCCACGTTTTTTGTGTAATTCATGGCAAATGCCATTAGGTAACTTTCCAATCCTGTTAATGTGTTGTTAAATTCTACTGTTGACATAACCTTTTTATTTTTTGTTTAAATTTTGTGATTTAATAATTAAACAATATCATGCCAAGATTTAAACAAAAGAAGCAAATATCTTATTTTCAGGTTATTTCAGTATAACAAGGAATAGTTTGTTTGTTTTTTCAAGATAAATAGGTAAACAAAATTAAATATTGTGTATTTATATATACGCTTTACGTATATTTTTTGTCTATTGTATAATTTTATTTACAGTATATACGTAAGGCACAGTTTCGTCTAATAAGGTTTCAACTTGATTTCCTCCGACAAAAAGAGGCATTTTCGTTTTGTGATAAAAGCTACTTAGGTACTCTTTTAAGTTTTCAGGACTAATTGAGGCAATGAAACTAGAAACCAAACCTTTTGTAGGGTTTAAAAGCTGAACACATTCTAAAATAGAATCATAAGGAACATTTTGCCCAAGATAAACAACATTCTGTCCTTTTTCTTTAAGGCAAAAATAGTAGTACAGCAGCCCTATTTCGTGCCATTCCTCCTCACGACAAAACAATATATAATCAACTTCTGTTTTCTCAGGAACGGGGAGTCTATCAATAGCAACAACGAGTTTTTGTCTTATTAAGCTAGAAATAAAATGTTCTTGAGCTGGATTAATCGAATTTACCAACCACATCACGCCAATCCTTTCAAGAAATGGTATGAGGTAATTTTTATAAACCATTCTAAATGATTCCTTCTTTGATGCTCTATCAATAACTCGATTAAATAATGGCTCATCCATGTAAATTAAAGACTGAATAAGTAAACTAACAACAACACTATCTTCAGATTGATTTTTAGAAACAGCAAGCACCTCTTTCCGCAAGGATTCTTCATCCATTCGAGCAATTTTCGAGATTTTCCAACCGTGATTGTTTAATATGGAAACATTCAAGATGCGAGAAACATCATCATCTGAATACGTTCGGATTTTCGTGTCTGTTCTATTAGGCTGCAAAATACCGTAGCGCTTTTCCCAAATACGCAATGTATGAGCCTTAATACCTGTGAGTGTTTCTAACTCTTTAATTTTATAGCTTGCCATGATTATTAAACAAATTTAACAAAATAGAGTTCATAACAAAGTAAAATGTTTCGTGAATTGTACGTTTGAAGACCAAAAGCTATACAATTTTAATCGTTAAAGATAAAACTCAAAAAATCAAAAAACCGCTAAAATTCGTATTTTCGCATTTCAAAATGAGAAATACAGGTTTACAAAACATCTCTATTTATTTAGGTTATTTAATGGTAATCATCTCGATGTACTTACTTTTCTCATGTCAACAAAATAATTCACAAGGGAAAGCTTCCGTCTCGCAACAAGACTTTCTTGCCTTTAAAATATACGAACAAGCCGACCAAAGTATCAATTATGACCAGAAGGTAGCTGCATCAGTTCAAGTTTTTTTGAATAATGAAATGGTCTATTGGGATACAGCACAAATAAAATACCGAGGCGGTTTTTCTCGTGCCTTTGCTAAGAAGAATTTTGGTATTACATTTTCTCGTCCCTACCGATTAGAGAACTCTCCCGACAGGGCTAAATGGGTTTTTAATGCCAACTACATAGACAAAACATTCCTCCGACATAAGTTAAGTTATGATTTTTTCTCTGCAATGGACAACACTAATATCGCACCGAAATCTTTTTTTGCAGAGGTTTACCTTAATGACTTCTATCAAGGCTTATATGTTATCATGGATAGAATCGACGGACAAAAACTTAAAGAAGAGGTTCTGGCTTCATTTCCTTTAATTTGGAAAGAACCTTCCGTTTTTATGGACAATCCTTATGATAACATCGAAAAACCAAAAAATACTTTTCATCAGAAATCTCCACATATTGACTCCAGTATGCACGAACACATCATGCACGACTTAGTAAGTTTTATCCACAACAGCACAGACGATATTTTTATACAAAACGCATTTCACTATTTTTCTAAGAGCAGTATTATGGATTGGCATTTACTTCTTTTGTTGTCAAACAATGGTGATGGAGTTGTCAAAAACTTTTTTTTGTATAAAAAAGATAGTTTAGACAAATTTCATATCGCTCCTTGGGATTACGACCACAGCTACGGAAGAGACGGCGACAATGAACTTAATTTTTTGGAAAGAGGCATTAACATCCAAAGAAATGTGCTTTTTCATCGTTTACTAAAGCTTAATCCTGACAACTACTTACAAGATTTATCCGAACGATGGCGTTTTCACAGAAAACATCTTTTGACTTTTAATACAATCAATAATTACATCGATGAAAACGCAGAGCTTATTGATTCACTAGTTATTAGAAATAATGAAATTTGGCCAACATCTGATACAACTTGGTATTATGATACTAATTCTTTTAGTGAAGAAATTGAATTAATGAAAAATTATTTCGAACTTCGAATTCCTCAATTAGATTCGGTTTTTGATAGACTTTATGAAACATCCATTTATGAAATTCCTTAGTATAGCTTTATTGGCAATATCTATATTATTCACCTCATGTAAGAATAATGAAGCATCTGATTCAAATACTAACGCAGCAGCAAAAAGTATAGAACAGCGAATTGACCTTGCTCCATTTGGGCTCAAAGCTGACTTGCTCTTTCCGAAGCTAGCAGAATCATCTTCAGAATATAAAATAGCTCATGAGGTAGATGGTTTTGACTGGCAAATCTTTGTGGACGAGAAACTATTTTTGACTATTGAGGATTTAGGCGAATTAAATAGTCGAACTTATTACAAGGAAAGGTATTCCAATTTGAACTATTATAGACTCAGTTCGGATAAAGACTCATTAATCCAATTTGAAAACGTTGAAAACAATACTTACAGCATTATCAAATTAGTAGAATTTGACCTTATTTCTTATGGTATTATTGCAGAAAACGTAAAAGACAAAGAGGGAATGACTGCAACTTTGACTGGTGCAAGAATCGTTGCTGCAAAAAATTAAAACTTGCTAACTAAAAAACAACTCCACGTCCTCCTTGCTGAATGTTTTCTTCTCAACATCGACCTGAATCACATCAGAGGCAATTGTTCGTTTTTTGTGTTGTAACTGAACAATTTGTTCTTCAATAGAATCTTTGCAAATCATACGATAAGCCATTACTTTTTTTGCCTGACCAATACGGTAACATCTATCTATTGCTTGACTTTCTACGGCAGGGTTCCACCATGGGTCAATTAGATAAACGTAGTCTGCTTCTGTTAAATTCAAACCTGTCCCTCCTGCTTTCAAACTTATCAAGAACACTCTAATATTTTTGTCCGTTTGAAAATTAGTAACTTTTTCTTCCCGATTTGAAGTCTGACCATCAAGGTATTCAAATGAAATTCCCTCTTCAACCAATCGTGTTTTTACAAGTTGTAACATTCCAACAAATTGAGAAAAAACAAGTACTTTGTGCTTGCCAACTTTTTCTTTCAAATGCCTTGCTAATTCATCTAATTTCGTAGAGAAATTTCCGTAATCTTTATCTTTGTCAGCCAAGGCTGTGGAATTACAGATTTGTCTCAATTTAGTTAACCCTTGAAGAATATACATCTGAGATTTATTTACCCCTTCATCTTCTATTTGCTCTAAAAGTTTTTCTCGGAAATATTGTTTGAACGTGTCATATACTTTCCTTTGATCCGAACCCATTTCACAATAAATCACTGATTCAGTCTTAGGAGGAAGTTCTGTTGCTACTTGATCTTTCGTACGACGCAAAATGAATGGGTGAATCATTCTTGCCAACAATTGAGAAGTATATTGATCTTGGTCTTTGTCTATTGCATCTGAAAAGGTGGATTTAAAATGTTTAATGCTTCCGAAAATCCCAGGATTTATAAAGCTAAACTGACTATATAAATCAAAGGTATTGTTTTCTATTGGCGTACCTGTAAGAACCAAACGGTTAAAACATTGCAACAACCGAACAGCTTTAAATCTTTGTGACTGCGGGTTTTTTATCGCTTGACTTTCATCGAGTACAACATAATAGTACTCCTTGTTTTTATGAAAATGAATATCGTTAATAAGCGAGCCATAAGTCGTAAGAACAATGTCTTGATTATCCAATGAGGCTCTTAACTCTTCTCTGTTTGGCCCTATATAAGAAACACATTTTAATGTTGGGGCAAACTTTTCAATTTCGGCTTGCCAATTGAACATTAATGAAGTTGGCGCTACGATTAAATGTGGCTTTTTATCCTTCTTTGGCGTTACTTTTTTTAGATAGAGAATAAAAGCTATGGTTTGAAGCGTCTTACCAAGTCCCATATCGTCGGCCAAACAACCACCTAATTTGTTTTCATGCAAAAACACCATCCAATTTAAACCATCTTTTTGGTAAGGACGCAACTTGGCTTTTAATCCTTTTGGAGTGGCAACATCTTGAAGTTCCGACAAATTTGCTAATCGTTTCTTTTTTTCTTGTAATTCTTCTAAAAACTTTGGTGTATTCGTTAGTTCTTCGTAGAGTTCATCAATTAAATTAAACTGATAATTTGAAATTTCAATCTTGTCTTTTTTTATTTGTCCTAACTTAAAATACTTTTTATATTTCTCTATCCACTCTTTTGGAAGAAGTCCTAAAGTTCCATCTTTAAGCTCTACATAGTTTTGTTGGCTTAAAATGGATTTTTGAAGGCTTTTTAAATCAACTTTTTGTCCACCAAAATCGATATTTAATTCAAGATCAAACCAATCTGTGCCAGAACTTACATTTGTTGAAAAAGTCGGTTTATGCAAATTATATTTAATACTAGAAAGATTGTTTAACCCGAACACTTTAATCCCTTCATGAGTCATTTTTTCAATTGCATCTATGAGCCAAAGAGACTTTAATGCTTCCTCAGAAAAGAGATAAAAAAAAGCAGTTTTTAAAGTGAAATTGGGATGTAACTGTTGCATGAAGTCAACAAACGACTCCTCTAACTCTGTATCGCGTTCGGCATAGCTAAAGTCGTCTAGCCAAATTTTTTCATTGGAGTCCAAATCAATTAGTTGCTCTCCGTACTTCATCATAGCTCTTAAAACTATATATTCTCCACCTTCGTCATCCAAATAAACATGTCTTTCAATCGCTATATTATCTTGAAGGACTTTGTTATTCTCAAGTGCAGGAAAGTCAATTTTAAAAATGGTGGACAAAGGCTTTAGAATGTTTTCAAGAAAAATTGGAAGATCTGTTTTTAAGCTATTCATTTGTCCTTTGCCACTAGCTGAGCTCAAGTAAAATGCCTGCTCTGGAGAGCTATACAAGTAAAGTTCGTTTTTAAATATAATACCTATTGGCGTTGCATTGATTAAATTAGAATTCAAAGCATAATTCTTTTCATTAATTCTAATTTTTAAATCTAACTGATAAAACTTTTCTGTCTCTTTAACTTGAACCAAAGGCTCAATAACTGCCGTGTTTATTGTGATTTGAGTGGTGTTTTTTCTAATGAATGAATTTCTGACATCACTCGTGTAAATAGGAATTTTTAAAAGCAGTTCTTTTAACTCGTTCATTTTTTCCCATAATGGCAGAATCTTACTATCAATCGAACAATCACTGAAAAGATAAAATAAGTTATTCAACTGAATCGCTTCTAAAAGAAATTCTTTTTCCAACGTTTTCTTAAGTTCAAATAACGCATCATTAATTTGTTCCTCATCTACTTTTTTGAATTTCGATGTTAATTCTGTTTTTGACTTATTCAACTTCCCTATAAACGGAGATATTTCAACCATTTTGTTTTCACGGAAGTCTAAACAAAGTCCTACACCAAATGACTCAGGAGATTTTGAAGTTTTCGGAACGAAAAAATCTCTTTTGTCCAATGAATATAACTTTAAAGGCCCTTCGTCTGCAAAAAGTAAATTATCCACTTTCTCAGAGGTATTAACCCCATCGGTAGAAATATTCAATTGAAATAAATCGTCAAAGTCAAGTGCTCCAGCATATTTTTTTTCTTCCATGAAGGATTTTTTGGTGTCCTCGATGAATGTCGGTGAAAAAAAATTAACTGGAAACCGTTTCAGAAACTGTTTGAGAAAAGAAAGTTTGTGAGAGCAATTACCTCTTTCTTTACAATCACATGATAGCGTTAACCTATCATTTACTCGATCATATTTAAAAATCAATGAATAATCTTTACTGTAATCTTCGAAAAGACCTTTAACAATCGTGTCTGAAACGGAAACCATTTTAGTAGGAAAATAATAAAACGACCTCGAGTTAAAAGACATCTTTTCGAGTTGACTCAATTGAATAACGCCTTCTTTTATAGGGATTTCTGTTATTGAACTATTTGTCTTTTTTAATGGCACTTCTTCTGAATTAATTGTTATTTTTTTAGCCTTTACTAACTTCATTATTTCACGAATAGTCGCTACTTGATGCTTGCAAATACCTGGGCCATCATAAGGACATGTGCAACTGCTCGTTGTTTTTAATTCTTCTCCATTATTTTGAATATCAACTTGAATTTTATAAGGTTTTTTAGCTGAACCGTGAACTTGAAATTCAAAATGCGTATAATTTTGCTTAATCAAAGTGGGAACATAAATCGCTGCTCTATTAATGATAATAAAATCAGCATGATTATCTATATAATCGCGCAATTCGTTTAAATAATCTTTTGTTTCCATTATTGACTTTTCAAAGAAGAAGCATTAAAAAAGGAAACTGAACATCAGCTTCCTTTTAAATTTTCATTCAATCAGTAAAGATTACTTTTTGGAATTAAGTTATCGAACAGATTTCAATCGACCAATTCTTGTCGTTAATTTTGCTTTCATTTTATCGACTGCTTCGTTTAAAGCATTATGAAGCGTATCTTCTTGACTGGTCACGGCAATAGGCTCTGCTCCTTTCATTCTACATTCAATTAAGCATCGTTTGTCTTTTGGTCCTTTTTTATTTCCGTTTTCATCAGAAAGGTGAACTTCTACTCGTGTTATATGACTGTCAAATCTTCCTATTCCACTATTAATTGTTTCAATTACATGAGTCTCCAAAGATTGTTTTCCTTCGACATTATTGTCGGTATTTACTTTAATTTCCAAGGTTCTTAAATTTTATGATTTACGTGGTTAAAGATAGCTTTTTATTGCTTTACAGCAACAGTAAAGTTTAGAAAATTTGTTAAGCAACTCATTTTAGTTACAATAAATAAAATCTCAAGTTAACGCTTGAAAATGATTGATTTTTGTAAAAACTATGTCATGAGAAATACAAGTGCCATAATAATATTTACAATGCTTCACAACCTTTTCAAAAATTCCGTTTAACTTTGCCCTGTCTCTAAGGGGTGTCCCGACGACAAAGTGTCGGGACTGAGATTATACCCATTGAACCGGATCAGGTTAGTACCTGCGGCGGGAAGATGACTTTAGTTATTTTATAGTGTTAATTCTAATTATTTATTAATTCCAAGAATTAGCCCCTTGTTCTTGTTAAAATGTTTAAAGACATGAAAACAAGAAATTTTCTTAAAACCTTAACAGCGGC
>SKGS01000213.1 GCA_007117355.1 Lishizhenia sp.
AAGTATAACTAGGCCGAACGTTCAATCAGGTCTTTAGCCCAGAACAAATCTTTTAATGAGAATCCGCATCTTTACCCCCTTAGAGATTTAGTCGATTTCATCGACTTTTAATGTGACGCAGATGACGCAGATTTACTTATGATTTAACAGTTGATATGAATTGTCATGAAAAGAAGTGTGGTATTACGAAGGTATGATTTTGGAGGCTTTGCCTCCTGATTTTGACCTAGTTATTGGTGTACAAGCAGATTGGAATCATTACCATATCTAATCATCCATCGAAGATGGAAATATCATACTTACGCAGCACGAAAACCTTAATAATCTTAAACAATCAGCGTTATCAGCGTTCCAACTCACCTTCCAAAGGAAGGTTTCGTTTACCGTGATTGGTTATCATTTTACAAAGCCAGGTAAAACTCTTACAATGAACAAATTAGCTATATGCATTTTTTTGGACTAACGTAGCGGATACGCATTAATCTTTTTACTACTTTTATACAATTAACGTATATACTCTCTACAACAGTAAATGAAAACAAAAAAGGATTTCTTACTATTCAGACAGACACATTTGAAAGAACAAATGCAAAAATTAGAAGCGGTCAGACTAGAAGGGTTGGGTTACATACGCAGGCAATGGTTGGTTGGTGTCCTTGGTATAGTTGTTTTTCTTGTTTTGATGATTAATATTGGAAAGTTACACGATTGGCTTGCAATTATTTTAATTTTTGTTTTCATCGTTTTATATGTTTACTTGCTTGCACATTACACCTACAAATTGAGAGGTTTAAACTTTAGAAGACGATTTAAGCAGCAATTATTAGCACCAACAATCAAATTCATTTCTGAGGATTTATACTATCATCCTTTAAGGTGTGTTCCAGCAAGAAATTTTGTAGCAAGTAGGATTTTTAACCAAAAAATTACTGACTACTCTGGCAACGACTATGTGGAAGGTAAAATTGACAAAACGGCTTTTCACTTTTCAGAACTATTTGTTTCAAGCCATAACAAAAACAACAGCTTAGACACTAATGACGGTATCTTATTCCAAGGATTATTCTTTATCGCTGATTTTCATAAGGATTTCAAGGGTTATACATTGCTTGTCCCGAGAAGAAGAGTCAGAATGAAAGGAATTAGTAGGTTTTTCAAAAACAAAAGCAAAGAGGTTATACTTGAGCATCCAGAAATAAGAAAACGATTTTACTGTACTTCCACCGATGACGTTACTGCACGGTACATTTTAACGCCAAATATTCAAAGTGCAATTAGTCGCTTTAAAAAGAACTACCCTCGTGATGATGTATTCTTCTCTTTTATCCATAACCACGTCTTTGTAGCAATTAGCCATGGAAGCGATTTGTTTTTTCCAAGCTTTAAAGAGTCCGTTTTTGCCGAAACATCCCTCATGCATTATTTTGAAGAAATAGCTTTAGTTGTTTCATTAGTAGAAGAGTTAAATCTAAATACGCGCGTTTGGACGAGGGAGTGAGATCTTCTCGATATTTAAACTGGCTTAATCTCTTTCCATAAAATCAGAGCACTAATCATACAAAGGATAGTTCAAACTAACTTTAGCTTTTAGTTGATGCAATAAATTATACAAGCCGAAAAAAGTACGCATTACATAAAGCGCATCTCTTGAGCCTCGTGCGTTGTTTAACTTTCTGATGGATTTATCTTTAGACAAATTTTCTCCCATTTTAAAAATAGCGTTGAAAAATGCAGGGTCGCCAAAATCAAACTGCTCTTGGTGAAATGGTTTTGCCAGTAAAGCTAGACTTTCGTGATAAATCTCACGAAGTTTCTTTTTGTCCTCTTCTGTGTCTTCTTTCCTAAAGAACTGAATTTCTTGATAAATCGTATTTAACTTTTCTTGGTCATCAAGCGTACTTGGTCTTAGCAGCTCAAAATAATTTGATGCAAAATGCTCTGAAATTTCTTTAACACAACCAAAGTCTAACACACCGATTTTATTGTCTTTCGTAATAAGGAAATTACCAGGGTGAGGGTCAGCATGAACTAACCTCAAGTGCTTCATCTGAAATAGAAAAAAGTCCCACAGATTTTGACCCACTTCATTTCTTGCCTTGTCTTCTTTTTCTGACTTACAAAAATCACCAAAAGGAACTCCGTCAATCCAGTCCATCGTAAGAACTTGCTTGCTCGACTTTTCTTTGTAATACTTCGGGAAAACAAGCCCGTTCAAGGATTGTGATTTATCTCCTATTAAAGCCCCTCTTTCCAACTCTAACAAATAGTCCGTTTCTTCGATTAACTTGGATTCAACTTCTTCTAAATAATGATTTAAATCCCTCGTGTTCATGTTGAAAAGTCGTCCTGCAAGCGGCTTAACCAGTTTTAAATCAGACGAAATAGAATCTGCAACGCCAGGGTACTGAATTTTTACTGCCAACTTTTGACCGTTTTTTTCCGCAAGGTGCACCTGACCAATACTCGCCGCATGAACCGCCTCTTTTGAAAAACTGTCGAATAATTCATTTGGAGCAACATCAAAATGTTTTTTAAACGTTTTGATAATTAAAGGATAAGAAAGTGCAGGAGCTTGATATTGAGCTAGTGCAAACTTTTCTTGATAAGCTTTAGGTAACACTTGATCATCCATGCTCATCATTTGCGCTACTTTCAATGCACTACCTTTTAGCTCGCTCAGCGTATCGTAAATATCAGAGGCATTCGCTTGGTGCAAATCTTCTTTAGAAAGAGATGGGTCAACTAATTTTTTGGTGTAATGCTTTACATAGTTCACCCCAACCTTTGCGCCTGTACCCAGTATTTTGGAGGCTCTTTTTACCTTGGAAGTCGGTATTTTTTTTTGCGGTTCTTTTTTCATCTAATTGGATGCTAAACTTAATATACTGCTTGCTTAGATAACTTTCGTTTTCATGGCAAATTTCCCGAAGTCGATTAGTGCATCCAAAGGCCCTTGACCTAATAAATCGTAAAATAGATTCACGGACTTTTCGATAGCCGCATCCGTATTTTGAAATTCTTTGGATTCGTCTTTCACCCAAACTCTGAAGACGTAAACAAATAATAATTTCAACCCTTTTGCGTAGTGATTACCAATGAAGGGACGGTCTTTAATTTCATTGTGCGTTTTCGCTTCTATGATTAGTTGTTCCATTCGCGCAGACAATTGCCTGAAAAACCCTTCCCAATCGGATGAAAAATATTTCCAGTTTTCTTTGTTGTCATAGCGAAATAAGAGATACGAACGCATGGATTTGAATTCTTCAAACAACGTGTAAAACACTGCCAAAACTTTTTCTTTCGGAGAAAAGGTTTCGTAATTCTCATCATTGTCAATAGTTTCAAAAACGTCAACAATGATGCTGATTAAGATTTCTTTTCGCAATTGAGAAAAATTATTGAAATGTGCATAAAAATCCTTCTCGTCCATTTTGTTTGCTTTACAAAATTCAAATACGGAATTCGGCGCTCGACCTTCCTTCATTTCGAAAGCAATGTAATTTTTTAATAGCGTTTCCACTTTTTTCATGCCTAAACTCTTTGGTAATAAAACGAATAATTGCATAAATTGTTTGTAGAAATCGGACATTAATGTGGT
>SKGS01000072.1 GCA_007117355.1 Lishizhenia sp.
TAATATATGGAAAAAGAAAAACACGATTCAGACTCTAAAACACAGAGTAAAAAAGAGGTTGAAATAATTGATAATGTAATAAATAAACTTCTTCCACAATTAAATATCAAAGTAACACCCAGCCAAAAAGACTCCTTCCTCATCTCCCAAAACGATAAAGTCAAAATGCAGTTTGATCTTTATTTACCCGAAGAAAAGGTAATTGGAGAGGTTTATGTCACCGAATTACCCTTAAATTCTGGTAGAAGAAGAAAAATAATGTCCGACTTACTCAAAATAATTACGTTTGAACGACTCAAACAAAATGAAGGACAAGGGGAATACAAAAAATTTTACTTTTTAACTATCACCGAGGAACAAGAAAGAGAATTAACTCGTCCTGAAAAAATTAATAACTTCATCAAACACTCCAGAGAAAACTCTTTTATTGGGAAAGACGCTTGGATTAATGTTACTTTGAAAGAGTTTGGAATACAGCTGTATTATTTTGTTATTATGGATAAGAAGTTTTTAGCAGACTTAAAGTTAACAAGAGCAAAACAAACGGAGGGGATGAAAGGGTGAAAGCTATCATTATTTCATTTTTGATGCAATGCAAAAGGAATAATTCTCAAATTAAAATATAATCTCAAAACAACCAAAAAACTGCAACTAAATGCTCTTTTTCTAGACGTCATAAATCGTTTGAAGCATAAATTTTCTTAATTTAAATAAGAAACAATAATTATGGCAACTGAAAAATACCTTAACAAATACCGCATAGCATCTGCCCGACTACAAAATTGGGATTACCGTTCAAGAGGCGCATATTTCATTACAATTTGCACTGCTAATAGGGAACATTATTTCGGCGAAATCGAAAATGGGAAAATGAAATTGTCCCATTTGGGTGTGATTGCCGATATTTTTTGGCATGAAATTCCCGCACGAAAACCATTCATTAAATTGGGGGAATACGTGATTATGCCGAATCATATTCATGGGATTTTGATTGTTGGTGTTCATGATAATCAATATCCACAACAACAACCACAACAACAATGTCATTTACAACAATTTCCAACCGTTAACAACACACCACCCCTTAAAAACGAAACCATGTCCAAAAAATCCCCAAAACCCAATTCCATTTCCACCATTATTCGTTCATATAAATCCGCCGTGACCAAACACGCCAATCGATTAGGCATCGCCAACGGATGGCAAACGCGTTTTCACGACCATATCATTCGTGATGACGCCTCTTGTGATCGCATTTCGAACTACATTAAAAACAATCCCGCCAATTGGAAAGATGATAGGTTTCACAAAAAACTATGAATTATACAACAAAATCCCATAGTGCAGCTCGATATATACATTCCTGTATATTAGTCAATACAGATTTCATGGCAATGCAATCGTTAAAGTATCAGGTACTAGAAAACATCATTTGAACATGCTTACCACGACATAAACGAACTAATTTCAGCGTTTTTTTTAAATATTTAGTGGCTGGTTGTTTATGAATTTAACTTTTTTGAATTCGAGTTATTTAAAGTAGTCCAAACAATAAAATAACTCGTAAATTCTCCTCAACCAACTAACTAAAGCAAGTACTTACTATATTTGTGAAATGAAGCGTTTTGAAAACAAAGTCGTTTGGATTACTGGTGCCTCCTCAGGGATTGGGAAAGAATTAGCTATACAATTAGCTCGTTTTGGCGCCCATGTAATTCTTTCTTCGCGGAAAAGAAAAGAATTAGAAGAGGTTCAAAAACAGCTTCATACTCCTGAAAATCATCTTGTTTTACCACTTGACTTAACGCAAAATGACAAGTTTGATTCACTTGTAAATGAAATTATTTCTAAATACGGCAAAATAGATTACTTATTTAATAGTGGAGGTGTTTCACAGCGCAGTACAGCATCGGAGACTAAAATAGAAGTTGACCGAAAAATAATGGAAATCAATTATTTTGGAAATATCGCACTTACAAAAGCAGTATTGCCCATTTTTCAAAAGCAAAAAAGTGGTCATATCGTTGTTACATCAAGCATTGCTGGTAAGTTTGGTTTTTACTGGCGTTCGGCTTACGCTGCTTCGAAACACGCTTTGCATGGATATTATGAAAGTCTTCTGTTGGAAGAGGCGCCAAATGGCATTTTGGTTACACTGGTTTGCCCAGGGAAAATCTACACGCCAATTTCTATGAATGCATTAACAGCAGAAGGAAATGCACATGGCGAAATGGACCACAATCAAGCTACTGGAATGCCTGTTGAGGAGTGTGTCAAACAACTTTTAAAAGCTGTTGTTAAACAAAAAAAGGAGGTGCTTATTGGTAATAAAGAACTTTTAGCTGTGCATATAAAGCGATTCTTTCCTGCTTTATTTTGGAAAATAATTCGAAAACAAAAACCTGTTTAAATTGACTAAAACAATGACAAAATATTCAGTATTAATGGTTTGTTTAGGCAACATTTGCCGTTCCCCAATGGCAGATGGATTATTGCGCAAAAAAGTTAAAGATGAAAATCTTCCAGTGTTTGTTGATTCTGCTGGAACAGGAAATTGGCACGTGGGCAATCCACCAGATGAACGAATGAGAAAAACGGCTCACTCAAACGATTGCCCCATTGATGATTTAAGAGCAAGACAATTTCAAGCTGAGGACTTCGTTAACTTTGATTATATTTATGTAATGGATAAAGAGAATTACAAAAACGTAGTTCAATTAGCCACATCAGAAAAAGATAAACATAAAGTAAAGCTAATTTTAAACGAAATTCATCCTGGAAAAGACTTAGAAGTTCCCGACCCTTATTTTGGAGGAGAACAAGGATTCAAAGAAGTATTTTCTCTTTTAGACCAAGCAACTGATCAAATTATTACAAATTTAAAAAAAGCTATTTCCAATGAGTAAAGGAAAACTCTATTTACTTCCAACAACGCTTGGTTCCGAAACTTGGCAACATGTTATTCCTCAAGAAATTGCAGAGTTGGCTAAAAACACTCGTTATTTTGCAGTGGAAGACATCAAATCAGCAAGACGCTATTTGCGAAAACTGGATAGAACTTTTCCAATTGATGATAGCACTTTCTTTATCCTTTCCAAAAAAACGGATATTTCAGAACTTCCGAAAATGCTTAAGCCGCTTGAACAAGGAGAAAATGTTGCTATTTTATCAGAAGCTGGTTGTCCGGGTATTGCTGACCCCGGGGCTGAATTAGTTGCAATTGCGCATAATAAAGGTTATTTTATTTCTCCATTAACTGGCCCCTCCTCTATCCTACTCACGCTAATTGGTAGTGGCTTTAATGGTCAATCTTTCGCTTTTAACGGATATTTACCAAAAGACAGAAAACAGCGAATTAAAACACTAAAAGATTACGAGCGAAAAGTAAAACATGAAAACCAAACACAGCTTTTTATGGAAACACCATTTCGCAACATGCATGTTCTTGAGGATCTTTTAAATGAACTAATGGACGATACCCTGCTTTGTATTGGTTGTGATTTGACACTTCCAAGTGAGCGAATTCAAACGATGAAAGTTGTAGAATGGCGTGAACATGCCTTTGATTTGGATAAACGACCTACCATTTTTGCGCTTGGAAAAAATCAATTTTCGAATTAACTCAATGTATTAGAAATAACTTACTACAAAATTAGATTGTATGAAAAGAATTGCTCGATGGATATTAAAATTAATGGGTTGGACAATCGATAAAGAAACTCCGAAAGGTATTAATAAAGCTGTAATTGTTGTTGGTCCTCATACCAGTAACTGGGATTTTATTGTTGGGAGGTTGGCTTTTTACACCTATGGAATGCCAGTTAAAATTCTTATCAAAAAAGAAGCTTTTGTTCCTCCATTGGGTTGGTTACTTAAAGCAATTGGCGGAATTCCTGTAGATAGAAAATCAAAAAACAACTTAACAGAACAAGCAGCAGCGGTTTTTGGTCAATTCGATTCTGTTTATATGGTTTTTACTCCAGAGGGCACAAGGACATATAATCCCAATTGGAAAAAAGGGTTTTATTATATTGCTTTAAAGGCAAATGTACCTATCTATATCGCTTACATGGATTTTGAAAGAAAAATTGGTGGATTTATGGAACCCCTAGTTCCATCGGGTGATATAGACAAAGATATTGCTTATATCAAAGAAAAGTTAAGTGCGTATAAAGGTAAATATCCAGAACATGGTATTAGACATCCAAAAGACGATGATTATAGCATAGTCAAAAGCAAGAAAAAGAAATAAAAATGCAATAAAAATGAAATTAATCATTCTTATTTTTTTCATTCTTTTTTCAATAAATGCTTATTCGCAGGATACCACATTGATAACTTCAAGGGGCGAGCATATTCCTCCTAAAGCTGTTCTTGGTATTGAATCAATTAAATCACCTCTCTATGCTGGACAAGAATACACTTTTGAAGTAGCAGCCAGTGGTTATCATGATATTCAGTTGACTGCAAAAAACGCCAAGGTTGAATTTATAGAAGATAGTAAAAATTCCACTGGTGGGTTCAGATATTCTATAACACCAATTAAAACTGGGACATTAACAATTACAGTTGGTATTCAAGTGAATGAACAAAAAGCAGTTAGCTTAATAATGTACACTTACAGCGTGATCAATTTTCCGATTCCTACAATCCAATTGGACAGAAAAAGCTCAGGCGAGATAATTGACCTGCTGCGGGATAGTTCAGAAATAAAATGTTCCTATCCATTAGAATCAGGAATCTTTGAAAGTTATGAAGTCTTAAAATGGGTTGCAAAAATGGGCGACAAAGAATATCATGGAGATGGAAACATACTTTCAGAGGAATTAATCACAATTATCAACGAAGCGAATGACGAATACCTGCATTTGACAGCGTTTCTTGCTGAAAATAAAACAGGTCACTTGAAATCAGAAGCTATTTATTTGGTTAGAAAAAATTGAATAGAGCCGATGTACTTTATCTAAATGCCTATTCTATCTTCACCAATCGTTTTGTTTCAGCATTCCCATTTACGAAATTCAAGCGAACGAAATAAACACCGCTTGCCAAATTAGAAATATCCAAAACTTCATTTCCCTTTGTTTCTTGATTTGCAACAAGTTTTCCAGATGAAGAATAGAACGCTATATTTTTCAATTCTGAACTAACTTGAACATAAACAGTTTGTTTCGCTGGATTAGGATATAAGATAGTTTTCTGTTCCTCTTCGCCAGTATCTTCCTCCGCATCTTCTGATATAGGAACACCTGAAATGCTTATATTGTTAAATGTAACACGATTTCCATTGTCGGCTTCCAACTCATCTCCAAAAAAAAGAAGACGAATAATTAATGTATCAGCATCTCTAGCACTTTGAACATCATCAAAATTGACTTGAATTACTTTATATTTTTCATCCACAGCATGTTCGGCAATAATTCCAGCTGATGAAAAAATTGCGGTAATTGCCGGATTGTTGTAATCTACTTTAACCACAGAAACGGCGCCCTCATCCTTTACAGCAAGTCGCAACATGATTTTTTCATAATCCTTGGTAGAAAATTTTAGTAAAATGGTGTTTTCTTTTCCATCTGATATAAATGGTTGCCTTACTTGTAACCCCCGCATGTCCGACGATTCAAACGAAATATTATTATTTCCATTTTCATTATAGTTAAGAATAGTTGGCATATTACGTCGTTCTAAACTTGCTCTGCGCCAATCTGGATGTTCGGGAGAGAAAGGATAGCCAGTCAAACAAGATGTGTATTCGAGTTTTGCATGTTCTTTTGTGAATGTTGGAAAAACCTCGGTAAATGGTAAGTTGTTTTGTAAAAAACTTCCGAAAAACCAAAAATGTAAAAGTTCAAAATTGGAACTTTCAACCTCCAAGAAATTGGCTTTAACTTGTGTATCAATGAAGGGGTCAATCGTTACAATAGCATTATTACTTGTAATATCTCCCGACCAGTGAGAAAAAACATATCCCGGTTTTGGTATTGCTCGCAATGTAATTGGCGCTCCTTGTAAATACGCTCCTTTCCAAGGATATACAAGGTCAGAAATACCATTTGTAGCTGATAATAAACTGATCGAATTCAAATGAACGTAACCATGTTGGCTGTCACTAACATCAACTGTCAATTCATATTTATCTCCTAAACTAAGCGTGTTTTGAAGGTGCTGAAATTGAAAACCAGCTCTATTGCCTGCAAACTGTTTCATTTGTGCTATTTCTGTTAACCAACTATCCAAAGACTCAGGACTTCTCCAACGATTAATATGCTCCTCCATCTCGGGAAGTAGCATGTTTTTTAAACTATCAATCGTATTTGTAACAAAATCAAGTCGATAAACTGTATTAAGCAGGTCACAATAACGATTCACAAAATGAATTTTAAAAAGTTCATTTGTCATTAACCTTCTCAGCAGAAAAGTACTCCAATTTGGATTAGGCCAAGAAGGTCCGTTTGATTCTAAGGCAAAAGCTAATGTGTTGTGTGCAGGTCCTTCCTCTACAAATGGCACGTAAGATAAATCCAAGTCAAAAGCAAAGTCTAAGTCAAAAATCAACCATCGCCATCGTCCGTCACGAACACCAGCATTAGAATTAAAATCATCACTTAAATATCTCCAGTACATGACATTATTACCTGGCCAATCTGTGTTTTTGGGATAAATATGAGTTAATTGAAAATCAATAAAACTCTCCACATCCATGCGTTCTCTAATTTGCTCAAATGCACTTGAAGAACTCAAATTATTACTTTGTGCAAAAGCTATTAAATTTTCATAGTGATTTACTCCATCGGGGTTACCTCGTTTGAAAGAAGCGTTATTCTCCATCACGGTAATCTCATGAGGTTCCATATCGTACTTTGCTTTGAAATAGTGTGTACTAAAACGATCTCTTAAATTGTGAATTCCCCAATATTCACCATTTATAAACATGATTGTTGGTTGAAAACATTGAATATCATGGTTAAAATCTTTGGCTAATATTTGGGATAAACCATCTCGAATAAGTGAACTACCCCAATCATTACCAGCATTTCGCAAAATCAAACGTTTATAACGATTGGTTGATTTATTCTCAAAAACAGGATGATTCAACCATGAATTACCATATTGATTTCTAAAAACCATTCTAATCGATTTTCTTGGTCTGTTTCGAGTTGTATTTCCATTAAGCTGAAAACCTACATTTTCATTAAATCCCAAAGAGCCATCTTTTCGAAAGTAAGTGAAATTTCCTCCTCGTTCCCAGTCTTGCCAATAATTACCCGAGTTTCCATAAACATATATTCCCGACTGTGGATCAAATAGGTTTTCAAAATCGCTTGTTAATGACATCATAGGCAGAGAAAATCGTTGATGCAAGAGCGGATCAATAATGTAAGTTGCATTAAAACTAGAAGCTGGTGGAGTAAAAGGGCTAAATGCTTTGGCGCGCAATACATTAATTTTATATACTTCACCATTTGGTGCTTCCCAACCTTCAAAAAATGGAGGTCCAGGCGCTTGATTATTGGTTGGTATTTCTGATATTTCATTTGGAACACCTACTAAGTTATCCAGCGTAATAGGCTCTGTGAAAATTGGTGAATTCGGCTTTGGTTCCGAACCATCTAATGTATAGCGTATTACAGCATTTGGATCTTCAGAAGTGATAGAAACAGAAATAGCACTTTCATAATATCCTTCGGGAACTGAAAACTGTAATGGACTTGCTAAAGCATTAAACGAAGGACCACTATTCTGTGCGTTTGGAGTTGGGTTAGACAAATAAGCAATACTTTCCGATGCATTCGGAAAACGACCGTAAGCGATATCGGTCTGATGTTCAACTGCTGGTAGTTGGTCTAAAAGTTGTCCTGATACATCAGATAATAAAATATTTTCACCTGCACTCGAAATTGAAAAGTTAGTATGCAAAGACTGTATATTATGAACACGATTTTTTCCTGATGCCCAAACAATAAGATAAGAATCAGGAAGAATATAAACGCTAGGAAAAATCCACCTCATAGGATTATCCTCATCATCACTTAAGCCGAAACCATTTAAATTTACGGGTTGGCTGCCAGCATTGTAAATTTCAATCCAATCCTCGTAATCGCCGTCTTCATCAGCGATGGTAGTTCCATTAGAAGCCATAATTTCATTGATGCGCAATTCTACCTCGTCATTTAAGATGATTCCCCAAGTGTCATTAATTTCGATATCTCCATTTTCTAAAACGATTAGGCGATTATTTGTACCCGGCCATTCACCAAAAACCCACGAAGGCTGACCGTTTTCAACGATAAAATATTTGTAAGCATAAACACCTGGTGTATTATCTTCAAATGTCAGTTCAAAAATTGAATCATTCACAGCACTCATCAAAAATGCAGGGTTCGAACCGGGCATTGGCCATTGCGGGTTATTTCCTAGACCTTCTGATGCATTTAATTTAGCTCCACTAACATATACTTGATGAATGGAAGGGTTGAAGTTTTCATTAGCATTTAAATTGACTGAGAACGTAATGTTGTACTGGCCCAAAAATTGGAACCATAGCAAGATAAAAAAGAAAGTCACAACAAAACGGAGCATATTTCAAAAGTAAGTGTTTTTTAGACAATAAGTCAAAATTTGCGGCATCAAAAAACGAATTGTAAAAGGGAAAACCGGAAAATAGAATGAAATTAGATTAAAAGGGTAACTTTTTAATGTTCTCGGCTATGAAAAATAAACATCACTAATCATTTCTTCACCTGCAAATTGATTAATCCGATCGATAATAACTTGTTTGCCATAAACAAGTTCATCGCGCATAACTGATGAAGAAATTTCTAAATAGAGCACTTTGTTCTTAATAGAAATACGAGAAGTACGATTGGCAATAGCTGTTCCCATTAATTCTTCCCATGATGAAATTACATCCATTTCTTTCATGCGTCCTTCCAACTGATAAGCTTTTAATAACTTATTCATTATTTCTTCTAGACTTTGCTCTTTACCTTGTTTTTCTTTTTCGTTCATACCTCAATGTTATGCTCTTTTATTCATTTTCATGAATTTCATTTGTCCGAACAAAAAACGTTTTAAACGGAACATTTATTCCTTCAAATATAGCATTTACCCGCACCAAATCGGTATCAGTTACTAAAACTTGACCAAAATCTTGGTTGCTCACCATTTGCATTAATCGTTGTACTCTATTGTTATCCAATTTGTCAAAAATATCATCCAATAACAGAATAGGTTTTTTATTTAGTTGATTTTGAAGCCATTCAAACTGACTTAGTCGAAGCGCTATCAAAAATGACTTTTGCTGACCTTGCGAACCGAATTTCTTTATTGGATGACCGTTAATGGTAAAAACCAAATCATCTTTGTGTGTTCCAACAGTAGTATATTGTTTCCTGAAATCCAATTTTTGCGCATTGACTAATAAGTCTTCTAAACTTGAGTCTAATAATTGTGATTTATATGCTAAA
The DNA here is from genome assembly GCA_007117355.1 of Lishizhenia sp. GTDB lineage: Bacteria > Bacteroidota > Bacteroidia > Flavobacteriales_D > Crocinitomicaceae > CSBr16-161. The sequence goes on from SKGS01000072.1 coordinate 9,468, forward strand.
CCAACAAGCTCTTTTTCATCGGACAAATGCGTGTAATATTTTTGAAACACTGGGATAAAAGCTTCTAAAAACTTTGTGCGTTCGTTGAAAATTTTCGTTCCGTATTTCGCTAACTGAAGGTTCCAAACTTCTATGGATTCCGTATTGAAAAAACCAAAATCCGCCATGTTTTTCAAAAGTGCATTGCGCTGCTCTAAAACTTTCGTATATCGCACTAAATCATCTAAGTAGGACTTGTTAAATTGCGAAATAATGCCGTCCATCCACTTTCTTCTCACTTCACTGCCTTCAAGAATTAAATTTCGGTCGTATGGAGAAATCATCACTACTGGAAAAAGCCCAATGTGTTCTGAAAGTTTTTCATATTCCACCTTATTTTTCTTAAAAACTTTCTTTGTATTCTTTTTTACGGCACAATAGACTTGTTCTTTTTTATTTGAAGTGTCCCATGTTCCTTGAACAACAAAAAAAGACTCCTCAAATTGAATGTTTTGACTATCAATTGGATTAAGGTAAGATTTGCACATACTGAGATAATGAACAGCATCTAGCACATTGGTTTTTCCAGCACCATTATCACCTACAAAGCAATTTACTCCTTCGTTTAATGAAAGTTCAAATTGTTTGTAATTCTTAAAATTTACAACTGATATTTTCTCTAAAAACATATAATCAATCCTTTACAACGTTTTTTATTCTCGTTGCAAATCTCCCCTTTTCCATGCATTTACAAATTTAGCCCACGAAATAGGATTTAGTAAATTATTGACAGGAATATAGTTTTGTGTATAAATAATCGTTTGGCGTTGTTGCGCTTCTATGGAATAAGCACTTCTGGCATCTTGTTGAAGACCGCGAGCGGTTTCATTAATCTGTTCGCCAGACAAGCTTCTTTTGAATTGTCTAAAATTAGCGTCATACGCATCCATCTCAACAAAGGCCCTTGCAAACTCTTCTTTAGAAGGCCATGGATAAATATCCACTTGAGGAAGTAGTAAGGTATCTGGAATCATCACGTGAATGATAGAATAACTCTTTTCTGTAAGCGTATCAGGAATTATATAAGAATCTGAAAGAAAACCAAAACTTGAAAAAACCAATGTATCACCAGGTTTAGTAGTCAAACTAAAATAACCATAATAGTCCGTCATTGTTCCCGTTCCTGTTGTTTTATCCATGATTGAAGCATAAGGAATTCGTTCCAAACTATCAATAGAGACAACCACTCCAGAGAACTGCACTAATTCTTGTTTCTCTTGTCCAAAGCTTATTCCTGATGCTAAAAGTGCAAATAGGCTTACTAACCAAATATTAAAATGTTGTGTTTTCATAATGTCTTGTTTTTAAATTCTCTAAAAAAGCTTTCTCACTTCCTCTTTGAGCAATTTAATTGTTATTTCAGTTGGAAGTTCACCAATTTCAGCCACTATCTCAAAAAGCTTGTTGCTCAAGTCTAAAGAGGAACTCTCTTCACTCATTTGTTTAGCAGCTATATGAATTATTTTTATGGTTTCTTCTTTACTTTTTTTGACCATTTCCCATGCCTCAGTGGAAATAAATATTTGCTGAGCAACATTATGATCAAACTCCTGACGAATCGTTTCTAATAATTTTGTTTGCAATTGAATAGCCGTCATATTAGGTTCGTGAAATCGCATCACCAAGTTTTGAATACCAATTCTATCCATAAGTAAAACAACACGCTGGTATGCATCAATTCGAGGCTCTAAAAAGAAGGATTGTCGCTCTTTTTTTAATTGCATTGTCAACGATGAAATTTCTTTTTCTGCGCTTTTCTTCAAGAACAAATAAACAATTGAAACAGCCGCTAAAGCTGGAATTAGTGCAACTATTATGTAAATAATGTATTCCATAGTTTGAACTCAATTTATCAAATTAATCTTTTTTGATTGTTGGTAAAGATAGTTAAAATTAAGCGTTTTAATTACTACTAAAAGTTAAAAAGAAACCTCTAAATAACAGTTTAGGTTTCTACTTTTAATTTGAATCCGACTGAAAAAATAGTAAAGTACCTAATCAACACAAAATTTTATCCATCAAAAGCAATATTTCTTCAAACATTTAACTGAAAAAATTATCTTTACGATTGAGCAAAAAAAAGACGATAGAAAATAATGAAAGTTCATTTTATAGCCATAGGAGGAAGTGCAATGCACAACTTAGCCATTGCATTAAGTAGAAAAGGGGTTGAAGTTACGGGTTCGGATGATGAGATTTTTGAACCATCTTATGGTCGATTGGAGAAAGAGGGAATTTTACCTACCTCAATTGGATGGGTTAGTGAACGAATTACACCAGAACTTGATGCGGTTATTCTCGGAATGCATGCTAGAGAAGATAATCCTGAGTTGTTAAAAGCAAAAGAAATTGGATTAAATATTTATTCCTATCCAGAATATCTTTATGAGCAATCGAAGGAAAAAAAACGCATTGTTATAGGAGGTTCACATGGTAAAACTACAATTACTTCAATGCTTCTTCATGCGCTAAACGAATTAAAAATTCAAACGGACTACATGGTTGGCGCTCAATTGGACGGTTATGATTGTATGGTCAAACTAACCAAAGAAAATGAAACTATTGTCTTGGAAGGTGATGAATATCTGAGTTCGCCAATTGATCGAAGACCAAAATTTCATTTATACCATCCTCATATAGCTATTCTCACTGGTATCGCTTGGGATCACATTAATGTTTTTCCCACTTTTGAAAATTACCTAGATCAGTTTCGTATTTTCTGTGGCAAAATTAATCCAACAGGAACGCTTATTTTAAATGAAGAGGATCCACATTTGATGGAATTATATAATGAGTTTTCGACAAAGCTAAAATGCGTCAAATATAAAACTCCTGATTATGAAGTTCGTGAAAATGGAACGTTGTTAAACTTTGGGGGAGAACAATACGAACTAGCTATTTTCGGTTCGCATAACTTACAAAACATAATGGGAGCTTTAGCGATTGCGAAGGAAATGGGAATTGAAGAAAGGGATTTTCTTATTGCTATGAAATCGTTTAAAGGTGCTGGGAAGCGACTTGAAAAAGTGGTAGAAAATGAACACTTTACCTTATTTAAAGATTTTGCACACTCTCCTTCAAAGTTGAAAGCGACCACAAGCGCAGTAAAGGAACAATATACTGATAGACGCGTTGTGGCTTGCATGGAATTACATACTTTCTCTTCACTAAAAAAAGCGTTTTTGCCGCACTACCATAATGCAATGTCCAAAGCAGATAGGGCTATTGTTTATTTTAGTCCGAAGGTAGTTGCTCATAAAAAGTTAACACCTATTTCTGCTGATTTAGTGAAGGAAGCTTTTGGCGGAAACGTTGAAGTTTGCACGACAACAGAAGAAGTTCTGGAAAAAATTAAACAAGAAAATTGGAAAAATGCTGTTCTACTAATGATGAGTTCTGGAAATTTTGACGGTATAGATTATAATTCACTTGGTCAAGAGCTAATTACACGTATTTGAAAATATAAATAGGAGTTTCAACTCAACTATAAAAAGTTGTTTCTACTGTTATTTTAGTGGATAAGGCTAAAATCAAACTAAAGCGCAGCGA
>SKGS01000068.1 GCA_007117355.1 Lishizhenia sp.
AATTCTAGGAGTGAAAAAAGCTGTTTTCTGTAAATTGAAGTAAGAAACATCCGTAACTTCAGGTTCTACATTAGCAGTTTTCCAAGCCTCAAGTTCGTCTAATAACTCTGGATGTAAATCCAAGAAACGCTCCAATTGTTCGATTTGTTGAGGAGAGAGATTCCCTTCAACATATTCAAAAAACCAACGATCAATATTTTCGAAAGAGGGTTTACTCATTTATACACTGTTAAATTCTTCAACTGTTTTTGCATTTTTTTTCTAGCTCGGAATAGATATACCTTTACTTTCGATTCAGAAATTTTCAGAATCTCACCAATCTCTTGGTAATTGTATCCTTCTAAATCTCGCAATAGAACGATACTTTTTTGTAAAGGAGGAAGTGTTTCAAGTACTTTGTCCACAATTTGTTTTGTTTCAAAAGTATTATCAACTCTTCCAACTTCGGGGAGATGTTCGCCGCAATAATCTGTTCTGCTTTTCTTTTTAGCAAAATTGATTAATGCATTGTGACCAGAACGAAACATCCAAGCCTTAGCCGAAGATGATTCGATTTTTTTTCTGTTCTTCCAAAGTTTTTCAAAAACATCCTGTACGATATCATTAGCATCCTCAGAGTTTCTGAGGTACTTAAAAACAAAACCAAATAAATTTTTGGACTGTTTTTCAACTAAGATATTGTACTCATTCCTGTTCAAAAAAAATACGTATTTAACAGTAAAACAATTTAACGTGCTTAAAAGTTACACCTTAAAAAATTTTTAATAGTATAAAAATACAAAATAGTATTGAAAATGCTAATATTAAATTGTTAATAAAATTAATTGAAGTCGTTTCACGCAATGCGTGAAACGCTACAAAAACAAAAAAGATACAAAAAACCTATGTCAAATAATATTTGTTCTTGATGATTTTTTCACTATGATTCATTGGATATTTTCTGAATTTACCTTTAAACTACTCAAGAATCTTCCAGATAATTCCTAAAAAAACCGAAAAATTTCTGATAATTCAATTTTTTAGTTAAGTTTATGGAGTTCAAATAAACTAAAGATTATGGAAACTATAAAACGACTTTTTGACATACCTTACTATCAATTGAAAATCAATCCGCTTGATGTGATGTTTTCAACAAAAATTAACGGAAATTGGATGCCTGTTTCAACACAAGAGTTTATTGATAAAGTAAATGCTACCTCTAGGGGACTTATTGCTCATGGGATAGGACCAGGTGATAAAGTTGGATTAGTATCAAGTAATAGGGTTGAATGGAATATTATGGATATTGCAATTCAACAAGTTGGAGCGATTGGAGTTCCAATTTATCCAAATATTTCTACGAAAGATTATTTGTATATATTTTCTGATGCTGGAATTAAGCTCTGTTGCACGGGAACGGATGAGTTGTATGATAAAATTAATAGTATTAAAAACGAATTACCTGAATTAAAGTATTTATATGCATTTGATAAGAAGGATGGAGCGCCATATTGGGAAGAAATTGCTGAAAAAGGTGGAGATATAGACCAACAGCAAGTGGAAGACCGAAAAGCTGTAATTAAAAATGAAGATTTAGCGACAATGATTTACACCTCTGGTACAACGGGTAACCCAAAAGGGGTGATGTTATCACACAATAATATTCTTTCCAATGTAAACGCTTGTATTCCAAGAATACCAGCTCAAAAAGAAAGTAAATCGCTTTCATTTTTGCCAGTTTGTCACGTTTACGAGCGAATGTTACATTACTTGTATATGCGTATTGGATGTTCCATATATTTTGCTGAGAGTTTAGAAACTATTGGAGATAATATTAGAGAGGTGAAGCCAGATATTTTTACAGCGGTACCTCGTCTTATCGAAAAGGTGTATGAAAAAATTATTGCTAAAGGTGATGAATTAACTGGAATTAAGCGCAGTTTATTCTTTTGGGCTGTCTCACTTGGAGAAGAGTTTGAATTAGAAGGTAAATCAGCTTGGTATAATTTCAAACTAGGCATAGCAAGAAAACTGATTTTTTCGAAATGGAAAGAGGCTTTGGGCGGAAATGTAAAAGCAATTGCTTCTGGTGCAGCAGCTCTTCAGCCTCGATTGGCTCGTATTTTTATGGCTGCTGAAATTCCAATTTTAGAAGGGTATGGTTTAACTGAAACCAGTCCAGTTATTTCGGTAAACTGTTTAATAAATGGAGTGAAATTTGGTACAGTCGGCACAATTGTAGATGGAGTAGAGGTGAAAATCGCAGAGGATGGCGAAATTCTTGCGAAAGGGCCAAATGTGATGATGGGCTATTACAATCAGCCTGAAAAAACGAATGAAGTACTTGAAGATGACGGATGGTTTCACACAGGCGATATTGGTGAATTGGTCGATGGTAAATACTTAAAAATAACTGATCGTAAAAAGGAAATTTTTAAGACCTCTGGAGGTAAATACATCATACCGCAAGTCATGGAGAACAAGTTTAAAGAATCGCGCTTCATTGAACAAATTATGGTTATTGGTGAAGGAAGAAAGCATCCTGCAGCATTGATAGTTCCTCAATATGAATTTGTTAAAGATTGGGCTAAACGCAAGGAGATAAAGTTAGAAAACGATTCTAACGCTGCTTTAATTGCTAATCCGCAGGTAATTGAAAGGATTCAACAAGAGGTAGATACGTTTAATAAGCATTTCGGAAACTACGAACAGATTAAGAAGTTTGCTTTACTTGAAACAGAAATGGGTGTCGATACGGGAGAATTAACTCCAACACTCAAATTGAAGCGTAAAGCGATACTTGAAATTCACAAGGATAAAGTGGAAGGTATTTATTCTGAATAAATAGAAGATGACTTTTCTGACAAGGAGGCTTCGGTCTCCTTTTTTTGTGAAAAAATATTCCTTTAGAAAGAAATAAACTTATTCATTTTCCCAATCGAGAAAATCATCTAGTGCTCTTCGCTCTTTTTTTGATGGCTTACCAGTTCCGAAACCTTTATATGCTCTTTGTGCAAGTTGGTAGGTTTTGTATTTATCTTTTTCTTCGTCGGTTGTGCAATCGATAATATGGTTTTCTACGAGTTTCGCACCAACGCGCTTATTCAACAAATCAACAACTTTATACTCGAATGTAGCATTTGCTTTTGAAACACCGATAACATCACCAATTTTAATGTCTCGTGATGGTTTGATTTGCTCGCCATTGATACTTATTTTTCCCTTTTTAATAAGGTCTGTTGCCAAAGAGCGTGTTTTTGTTATCCTGACACACCAAAGGAATTTATCAACTCTAACTCCACCGCTCATAATAATTCTTCTAAAGGAAATTCTTTTTTTATTCTTTTAGGCAAAGATTGATAGACTAAATTATAACTATGCTTTACCCATTCTAAAATTAATTGGTCGTCAGCATCTTCATGAAAAAATATCGTGTTCCAATGTTTTTTATTCATGTGAAAACCTGGTTTTACTGCTGAAAATTGTTCGCGTAATTCAATCGCTTTTTCAGGATGGCACTTCACATTGGCTCTATCTCCATCATCTAAAGGCAAAAGAGCGAACAATTTACTGTTCGCTACTTTAAATACTAATATGACATCATCAAAAGGGAAGTGCTCGGAAACGTGAGGCAATGATAAGCAGAAATCACGAAAATATTCTACATTCATACTTTTAAAGCGATGTTAAAGCTCGTCTTCCGTGCCTAACTTTTTAAGCATTTTCCCATGTGCAACCAGCGCTTGTGCCCACGATTTTTCTGAATGATACGGCAGATTATATTCCTCTGCCGTTTTCTTAACAATTTTCGAAATTCGTTTGTAATGAACGTGGCAAATATTTGGAAATAAGTGGTGTTCAATTTGAAAATTTAAACCACCTACAAACCAAGAAAACCATCCGCTCTTTGGTGCAAAGTTAGCTGTGTTCAATAATTGGCTAACCGCCCAATCAGCTTTAATGTTACCTGAATCATCTGGGATAGGATAATTAGCTGATGGAACAACATGAGCCGGTTGGAAAATCATTCCTAATACTGTTCCAGTAATGTAATGCATTACTATAAATCCAAGTACAGTTATGTACCAAGAAACAGGACTTAACCAAAGCGGTAAAACCAGAAAAGCAACATAATAAAGTACTTTACTAATTATAATGGTGGTCATCAAACGAGCATAAGTACTTCCCTGAGTTTCTAATAAGTTCATTTTATGATAGCGATTTAGCTGCTTGAAATCTTTAACAGTAATCCACATGATAGTCATCAAACCATACAGGAACCAAGCATAAATATGTTGATATTTATGAAGCTTTCTTCTTTTTTCATGCGGACTAAAGCGCATAACAGAACCAGGATCAATATCGTCATCCATTCCTGTAACATTAGTATAGGTATGGTGCAATACATTGTGCTGAATACGCCACATAGCGTCACTACCTCCAGTTAAAAACAGAACATGTCCAATCCAACGATTAATATTCTTGTTTTTCGAGTAAGCACCATGATTAGCGTCATGCATGATTGAAAGACCGACGCCTGACATTCCTATACCCATGAGTATCCACATGAGCAATACTGTCCAGACCGATTCAAATACAGTAAGAATAAGAACAAATGGCACTAAATAAAGTGCAAGCATGAAAACAGTTTTTACAACCATTCTCCAATCCCCAAACCTTGTAATGTTGTTTTCTTTGAAATAGCTTCGAACTCTTTTTTGAAGCGTTTTATAAAATTCGACATTGTGATTTTTGTCGAAACGAATATTTGTATAATCCATAAAAAAATAAAAATTTCTACCCGATGATAGTCTAACAAAACTACTATTTATTATTTGTTTAACGTTAATTTTAATGGAATATTTTTTCATATCCTGATAAATGTCATGAAATAACATTCCAATAATGAAGCGTTTTTTGCTCAAATGAAATTAAAAAATCGAATGTTAGTTGTGTTGTATATCAGATTAAAATATTACAACGTACCCGTGTTGACGTAATTTGTGATGCCTTCTAAAATTGGTGATATCCATTTGTTCTGACAGCTAGAGAATTGAATTTATAAATTCTATTTTTTTCATGCAATTGCATTTAGATTTTAATTTTATTTTTGTCCTCCAAAATGATATCCATGAAAACAATTGAAAAATATTCCTTTGAAGGAAAAAGAGCTTTAATTAGAGTTGATTTTAATGTTCCATTAAAAGAAGAAAATGGACAAATGATTATTACGGATGATACAAGAATTAGAGCAGCTCTTCCTACTATCAAACATGTTTTAAATCATGGTGGTAGCGTGGTGCTTATGTCCCATCTTGGAAGGCCAAAAAATGGTTATTCGGAAGAATTTTCATTAATTCATTTAATTAATCATTTGAGTGATTTACTTGGCTCGCAAGTTGTTTTTGGAGGCGATTGTATTGGAGGTGGTGCTTTTGAGATAACCTCGAAGCTTCCTCAGGGTGAAGTTGTACTTTTGGATAACTTAAGATTTTATTCTGAAGAGACAAGTGGGGACAAAGTATTTGCTGAAAAGCTTTCCAAACATGGGGATGTTTTTGTGAACGATGCTTTCGGAACAGCTCATAGAGCTCATGCAAGTACAGCAATCATTGCTGATTTTTTTCCTAACGATAAATTATTTGGAAAACTACTAGCTGATGAAATAAAAAGTGTAGATCGTGTTTTACATCACTCAGAAAAGCCTGTTACGGCTATAGTGGGAGGGGCAAAAGTTAGTTCTAAGATTGCAATAATTGAGCAACTTATTAATTCTGTTGATCACCTGATTATCGGAGGTGGAATGGCATATACCTTTATAAAGGCACAAGGTGGAAATGTTGGTTCATCTTTGGTAGAGGATGATTATTTGGAAGTGGCAAACACTATTTTAAGAAAAGCAAAGGAAAAAAATGTGACCATTGCACTTCCTGTTGATACAGTAATTGCAGATGCATTTTCTAATGATGCGAATACAAAGACTTGTGCAATAAATGAAATACCAGATGGTTGGATGGGACTGGATATTGCAGATAAGACGATTTCTAATTTAGAAAATATCATCACATCTTCTAAGACCATCTTATGGAATGGACCTATGGGTGTATTTGAAATGGAAAAATTTATGAAAGGAACGGTGCGAGTTGCTCACAGTATTGTTGAAGCAACCGAAAATGGTGCGTTTTCTTTAATTGGAGGAGGAGATTCAGTGGCAGCGATTAATAAATTTAATTTAGCTGACAAGGTTAGCTATGTTTCCACTGGCGGTGGTGCAATGTTGGAGTATTTAGAAGGAAAGACACTTCCAGCAATTGCCGCAATTATGAGTAATTAATCGTTTTTTGTATCATACTATTTATTCTTAATTGAAGAATAAATTCGCTCGTTTAATTTTCCTTCACTAGGAATTCAACGTTAATAATTCTAAAATGAGTTGTTAAGCTAATAGAAATATTAATTTTGTCGCATGATAAGAAAACTTATATTTCTGATTGCTTTTGCACCAAGCTTTTTATTGGCACAAAATGTTATTTGGTCAGAAAATTTTGATGGTGGAACGCTTCCTGATGAATGGATAACAATTACGAATGACAATAACATCGTACATCCTTCTGTAAGTGATTTGAGTGAGGCTTGGACAGTTATTGAAGATCCAAGCAATGAGGATAACTTTGTTGTGGCAAGTACGAGCTATTTTCAGCCTGTCAATAGAGCGAATAGATGGTTGATAACTCCAAGTATTTTATTGGGCGAGACAGGGAATGTAGTTTCTTGGTTTGCACGTTCACAAGACCCTTCTTTTCCTGATTCATACAGGGTGATGGTTTCGACAAGTGACGAAGGAACTATAGAAAGTTTTACCGATACTTTGGGTGTTTTCTCGAACGAAGACCCAGTTGGGTTACGTAGGACATTTTCGTTGAAAGATTACAATAATCAAACCATAAAGTTAGCATTTATAAATACAACTTTTAATGGATTTATATTGTATTTAGATTCTTTAGAAATCAGAGACGAAGACCCATTAAACACGGTTTCAGTAAAAAAAGAGTCGTTAAAGATTTATCCAAATCCTGCGGTTGATGTATTAACTATTGAAATAGATAACTTTCAAGATGTACAACTAACTTCAATAGAAGGTAAACAACTTGTATTCGCAACGAATCACAAGATAGATGTTAGTGACTTTCCTAAAGGTGTTTACATTGCTACTGTGCGAACTACAACAGGAAATACCATTCAGCGAAAAATTATAAAGCATTAATTATAAAACCTTAATTAAAAAACATTATTGGTGTTTTAAACTTTTAGCTATGCGCATCGATATTCTGACTGTTGTACCGGATTTATTAGAAAGTCCATTTAATCATTCCATTTTGCAACGCGCTAAGGATAAAGGTTTAGTAGAAATTAACATCCATAATATCAGGGACTATTCCACTAAAAAGCATAAAAACGTTGATGATTATCAATATGGTGGTGGAGCAGGTATGGTTTTAAGTATCGAACCAATTGCGGCTTGTATTGACTCATTAATGTCACAACGAAAATACGACGAGGTCATTTATGTTACGCCTGATGGAGAAATATTGAATCAAGGTTTGTGTAATCAATTAGCTCTAAAAGGTAATATCATCATTTTGTGTGGCCATTACAAAGGAGTTGATGAACGTGTGCGAGAATTATACATAACAAAAGAAATCTCAATAGGTACTTACGTGCTTTCTGGTGGAGAGTTGGCAGCTGCTGTGTTAGTAGATAGTGTTGTAAGACTACTTCCAGGTGTACTAAACGACGAAACATCAGCGCTTACAGATAGCTTTCAGGATAATTTACTATCTCCTCCAGTTTATACACGTCCTCCCGAGTTTAGAGGAATGAAAGTTCCAGATGTATTGCTGTCAGGTGATTTTAACAAAATTAATGCATATCGAGAGGAGCAAGCAATTCAGCGAACTAAAGAGCGAAGACCTGATTTGTTGGATGATTTTTTGAATATGGAATAAAGTAGGTACTTTAATTAATCAGTCTTACTTCTTTATCTAACTGATATTTTAATGCAATAAAAATTGCGCATACTCCATACACTGGAACGGCAGCTTTATCAGTATCTAAATAGTTATTCAAAAGTCCATGAAAAAAATATGTAACCATCGCCAGAATTAAGAAAAAGATTATTGTTTTCATTCCTGTTTCATCCTTTGGATATCGAAGGTAAAGCGTTATACCTTCGTAGAATAATAGAGAAACGAATATAATTACAGATAAGAAACCAATGAATCCTGTTTCTGCTAAAGGTCCCAAATATTCGGAATGAGCATTTCCTCCGTCGCCAAAGTTGGTAGAAATTATTGTTAATTTATCTGGGTCTTGATATGGCGCATACTCAAACGCATAAGTGGCTGGTCCAAAACCAAAAACAGGTCTTTCTTGAAACATAAGCCAAGCGGCACTCCAACGGTTTAATCGTTCTAAGTTGGAGGCGTCAGAAGTAACATTGGATGCCGATTTCATTCTTTCTGAAAATTCTTCTGTGGTATGTTCAGACCGATTCTTAGCTAAAGCAAACTGAATTTCTGTCCAATTTAACGCAACAATGATTAAGGCTGTTACACCAATTCCAAGCAGGTATTTGAAATTTACTTTAAAATGAATTAAAAGCCAAACTATAAATGCCACTATTACACTTAACCATGCTCCTCTTGTGTAACTAAAATACAGTCCAACCAATGTGATGATTAGAAAAGACAAGAGCGTGAATTGAATAATGGCACTGTGTTTTTTATACCTCCAAAGAGCCATCACAAAGAAAAACTGAATGGCAACACCTGCACCATAAATTGTATGGTCTTTATAAAATGGTTCCATTACCCAATGCCCTTCTTTCTCTCCAAAACCATAAGTAGAATGGCGAATTACAGTGAATAAAATAATCACCGTCATACTCGTTGTAATTAACCACAAAAAGTTAAGGATGTTTTTTTGTTTCATGAATACTTTAGTACCTAATGTTATTAAGGGAACGATGTACCAAGATTTCATTAATAAAAACTTAAAGGAAACCAAAGGATTGGTGCTTGTAACCGATGTAATCAGGAGCCAAGCAAGATAAAAGCCTAGCGATATAGTTAAAGGATGACGCCAAATAAAATTAGGTATCCAAGGCCTTCTTAGTTGTTGCATGATAATTAACAACAATAGTCCAAATAAAATCGGTTCGGTTGGAAGAAAAAGCCCAATTCTTCCGTCTGTGAACTCCTCTAAATTCACAGAAATTGGAGTGAGAAATGCGACGAGTAAAAAAGAATGTTCTAAATGAAAAAGGGCCAAATAAATGACAATTAGGACAAACGGGAGTGCAAGCAAAAAGTAGTTATTTTGAAAAAATAAAATTGCATTAGCTCCAATAAAAAGAGCTGATAGGATGAGCGTCCAAGGATGTTTTTGAACAAAATCCAATTTATGCAATATTTTTAAGTTCTTTAATTCTTGCAGAAAGCAACATCACTATGATAGAGAATAGAAGTGTGATAAGTGTAAATACGACAACCACAATCATGCGCTTTGGTTTTGCTTTTTTATCGGCTGCTTCTCCCCATTCTACAACGAATTTATGATTGAAGTTTTCAAAAGCATCGGATTCAGCTTGTTCGTAGGCCATTTCTTGTATGGTAAGTTTGTCTATTCGAAAGTCTCTAAGTTCTGCTAATGCGTCATAACGAGAGCCATACTGTAAGTTTATGTCAATTTTATTACGGAAGAATTTGCGGTCTTCTGGATTTTTAGAATCATTCAGAGCTGCGAATAGATTTGCTCTTGCTTCGGCATTTACTACCCCCATTCTTGAAAGCGAATCCATTTGTTCAATGAGCTTATTTTGTTCTGCGTTTAATTTATCCATTTTACGCTTGTTCACTTCATAAGCAGGAATCGTTCTTTCCTTTACCATTTCATTTTTTACAGTGTCAATAAGCTCTACGATTTTATTTGTTATTTGAGCAGCTCTTTCAGGCTCCTTGTCCAAAACTGAAATTTTAATAGACCCATATCGTGTTCTTTCAAATGAAATATGCTCATCGTATGCTTTACCCAGTTTATAACGAAAATCTTTAGCATCAGGTTTTATTTCATACACATTAGCGAGGTCAAATTTTCGAATGATTCTATCCTTGATTCTGGAGGATTGTAAAATTTGAATTAATTGCTCCGCATGCTCTTCCTCCCCAAAGTCCATAGAGTTGGCTTTTGCATTTCGTTGTTCGGAAAAGGAAACCGTACTAGTTGCCGTAGGGTAAACAATCGCTGTCGATTGAAAAAGAACAGGTAATAAAAGTGAAATTACAATCCCTACAATCCCTGCGGAAATGGTAATGATTGCCAAAGTTTTGCGTTGCTTCCATAAAAAAACGATTAATTCGTTCGAAGCGTAGTTGTCGTTATTTGTGCTCATACTTGAAGTTATCTTGCTTTAACTGAAAAAAATGCTTTTTAGTGTAACTTTAATTTTTTATAAGTTTCATTTCTTGAATTAAATGTCCAGCTTCGCCATAAACATCAATTACCCAAAGTACGTAACGAATGTCAACAGTTATATTTCTGCAACGATCGGCATCAAATAAAAAGTCACTCATGGTACTTTCCCAGCTGCGGTCAAAGTTTAGTCCCATAAGGTGACCCTCTGCGTTTATTACGGGTGAACCTGAATTCCCGCCAGTTGTATGATTGGAGCCAGTAAAACAAATCCAAAGTTCACCATCTTGGTCATAACCTTTGTAATTTTTTGACTCATATAAATCTAACATTCTTGGGAGTAAATCGAAGTCTTCCTGACCAGGATTGTATTTTTCTATAATCCCGCTCAGGGTAGTATAAGGCGTGTATTTCATCCCATCGCGTGGAATAGAACCTTCTAATTTTCCATATGTAACTCGCAAGGTGCCGTTTGCATCTGACCAATGTTTATCCTCTGGAAACATTTCATATTTTCCCTTTACGTATGTTTTCATTAGGGCATTTTTTGCTCCGTAGTAGGCTCTTAATCCGTCCAACAATTTTTCATGGAATATCTTGTCTAGTTGATTAAATAAAACGAATCCGGGGTCTCTTCGAATTTTTTTAGGACTTGATTTACCAGCTTTTTCAATAAATTTCACCCAACGTTTTTCATCCGTAAGAATGGATTTTCTAAAGATATTGTTGCTTAGTTTTATTAAATCTTGATTGAGTAATGCATTCGGAAGAAGTTCTGTAGCTAAATACCTTCTGTATAGTTCCGACTGAACTTCAAAAATTGCTTTGTCAACTCTTGGGTCATAATTCTTGTAGAAATTTTCAGCTCCACCAATCAACTTTTGTTTTAATTCATTGATTTCATCTTCACTTTTCCCCTCATCTAAAGCATCGATAAGTGATTTTAAACTTCTCGCTTGCTTCATAAATTCAGCACCTACATAAGTGTATTCTATGAACAAATTATAGGCAAAGTCTAAATCTTTATATTTTTCAGTCAAAAGCACTAACTGATCAACTACAGCTTCGTATGTTTGCTTCCAATCGTCATTGGTTTCAGATTGCAATAGGTAATTACTTTCGTACTCTTGTTTTAATTGTACGGCATTAGCTCTTTTAAGTCCATCAATTTGTCCAATCCATTTTTTCCAAGCATTAGCGATTCTCGCTTGCTTAGATGCATACTGTAGCGTAGTATATTCAGATTGTCTCATGGCTGCGTTAATTATTGCAAGAGACTCATCTCGCATTCTTATTTGCGCTGGTCTTAAATCATTGATTATGTAATCCAATTCCGTTGAAATAGTGTGTTGTTCTGTTCGTCCAGGAAATCCAAATACCATCGTGAAGTCACCATCTTTTTTATCTTTTAAAGAAATGGGTAAAAAATGAATTGGCGAATAAGGTTTGTTGTCTTCGCTATATTCTGCTGGTAAGTTGTCTTGACCTGCATAAACTCTAAAAACGGCAAAGTCACCGGTGTGTCGTGGCCATACCCAGTTGTCAGTGTCTCCGCCGAATTTCCCGATGGTATTGGGAGGAGTTCCAACTAGTCTCACGTCTAAGAATGTTTCTTTCAGCAGTAAATAGTAGCTATTTCCGAAATCAAAAGGTTTAATTTCTGCGTCATAATGATTGTCTTTGCTATATTCCGCTTTTAGTCTAGCTATGTTTGCTTGGATTTTTCTTTGAGCATCAACTTCAGAAAGCTCTTCTGTCCCTTCTAAAACGCGATCAGTTACATCAACAATATTTACCATTCTTGTCGCTGAAAGACCTTTATTTGGTAGTTCTTCGTTTAGCGTTTTAGCCCAAAAACCATTTTTTAAAATATTGTTTTCTAGTGTTGAATGAGAATTTATTTGGGAATAGCCACAATGATGGTTAGTGAGCAGAAGTCCTTTAGAAGAAACAAGTTCAGAGGTACATCCGCCCCCAAAATGCATAATTGCATCTTTAATACTAGCATTATTAGCATCAAAAATATCTTTTGCACTTAATTTCATTCCCATCGCTTTCATGTCGGACTCAAAAGCTTCAAGCACTGTAGGAATAAGCATTCCTTCGACTGCACGAGAAAGATTAAACGAAAAAACGAACAGAAAAACTAAACCTAAATATTTCATGTTTTATGTATTTATATAATTTGAATAACTCATTAAATCACTCATCGAATAACTCAAAGTCGGTAAAGATAAAAAGTCTAATGATATTATTGTCCTAAAAAATCTAAATGACTGATAAGATAGCGTGTAAAGATGTATGGAAAGAGGTAAGTTATGCGTCATAAACCATTCTCAAAATTTGCTTAAATAACAAAATATACTTATCTTTACCGTTAGTAACGTAAGGCAATATTAATGATAAAAAATTTTGGTGATAAGGAGTCCGAAAAGATTTGGAACGGAATTCGGTCTAAGAAATTACCAAGTGAAATTCAAAATGTTGCAAGGAGAAAACTAAGGATGCTAAA
>SKGS01000139.1 GCA_007117355.1 Lishizhenia sp.
AAAGTGTTCGCATAGGAGTTGTTGAACTTCCCTTTGCGAACTTTGCGAAACCTTGGCGCTCTTTCCTGTTAAAAAAGAAATAGCATTAAAAATACTTTTTCCATTAAACTCATGGTAGAACCAAAAGTAAATTATTTGCAATAAAAAAGCCCGAAGTATTCTCCGGGCTATTTTGTGGCGAGAGAGAGATTTGAACTCTCGACCTCAGGGTTATGAATCCTGCGCTCTAACCAACTGAGCTACCTCGCCAAATTCTTTTTTGATTCTGAAAGCGGTTGCAAATATAATGTCTTTTTAGTTAAGCACAACAAAAAAATGATTTTTAGTTAAGTTAACTTTAAAGGGAAAACTGAATCTCAATAAAAGATATTGAAATTCAGTTTTTTATATTTATTTAGAAATAATAATTCGCTTCATCTCAAACTTCGTCGCTGTACGAACTTTTAATATATACGCTCCATTTGGTAGGCTAGAAACATCTATTTGAGCTTCTGTATTAGAAATAGAAGCGAAATGCTTTGATGCTTTACCGTCTATTTGAAATAATTCAACCTCTTCGATTAAATTTCCATTTTCGGAGTTAAGTTCAATTGTCAAGAAGGAGCTAGCAGGGTTAGGATAACAAGTAAATAAATCCTCTTGAATAGATATATTATCCACAGACGCTACAGTTTCTGCTGCCTTAACCGCTGCAAGTGCATTTGCTTTTCCCCATCCCCATTGAAGATGACCTTCAGGACCAATTTCTCCAGTTCTTTCATCGAGTCTTGCAGTTGACTTTAAAATTTCTTTTGCCTGTGTAGCACTTAAATTTGGATGTGCTTCAAGCATCAATGCTACAATACCTGCTACCATAGGCCCTGACATGGAAGTTCCTGAAAAAGAAGCAAATCCATAAGTTTGACCATTAAACTCAATTTGTTGTGATTGACTTTGTGTTATGTCATAAGAGTTAACCGATGACCAAACAGCTTGTCCAGTTGACGCAATATCTGGTTTTGTTCGACCATCCACTGTTGGCCCACGACTGCTAAAGTCAGAAATATTACCAAATAATGGGGTGCCGTTTGGAGCTTCTGACTCGGCACGATAAGAAGCTACTGTTATAACATTTCTTCCAACACCTGCTGGTTCTCCCAATCCATAATCGTTATTCCCCATAATCGTTCCTGGATGTAAAGAGGATAAAGGCACTCCCCAATTGGTATAGCGATTATTCATTCTTACATTATTCCATATATGTAAATGAGAATCTCCCGAAGTAGCATGAAGAATTACACGATGAGGAGTTGTGTTTTTTAGTTCCAATCTAATATTTGGTTTACCATTTAAAAAGAAACTAGCAGTGGATTGGATTCGAATGATTAAAGTATCATTGTCAAATAATAAGGTATCGATAAAAGTTGGTTCATTAGACGAGTAATAGAAGTCAGTTTTATAAATAGTGGCTGGACCATTTGATGCTAGCTCAACAGCAACGCCAAATGATGAGTTTTCCGAACCCCACATGGATAATGTTTGTCCGAATTGGTCGTCTAAACTTTGAAACTGAACAGTTGTTGACATAGTATCATTAGGATTTTGTGAAAAATCATAATCTAAATGGAAAATATCATTGGAACGACCATTGTTTCCTGCTGAACCGACAAATATTTTACCAGGACCATGAAGAATATCAATGCCGTAATTTTTCAAAGAAGTACCATCATGAGGACCTAAGTGCGAACCAAAACTCATATTAAATACACAAGGCTTATTTACAGAAGCGGCATAATTGATAACATAAGAAAATGCGTCAATCAAAGAAGGAGCATCTCTTCTCAAGGAAATACAAATTAACTCAGCCTCAGGAGCTGAACCAGTAAATTGTTTACCTGCACCTGCTCCTCCTGCGATACCTGCAACGTGTGTTCCGTGAGAACTGTATCCAAAAACATAGTTTGTATCACTTCCGGCTGCCAAAAGTTCATTTTGACCACTATATTCAACTCCAAAGTTATATCCAGCTGGTGGGTTACCAACAAATTTATTTTGATCCCAAGCTTTGCTGATTCTTAAGAACGATTGGGTTGAATCGTAAAAAATAGGGTGGGTGTAGTCAAATCCCCAATCAATTACCGCAACGATTACATCTTTTCCTGAATAGGACTCTAATAAACCACCTAGACCTGCGTGAACACTGTCCGCACGAGTAGAAGGAAGTGCTTCTTCTAAGTCAGGAGAAACTGGCTCACCAATTTCAATGTATTTTACTCCGCTAACGTTTAAAAATTCAGATAAAGCATTAATTGGAACTCTAAACGTCCATAAGTCTTGAATTTTAGTGTCATTAAAGACGTTCAATTCGGTTAGTTGACCTTGATCAATTAAATTTTCATCAACTAATCCTAATACGCCAACATAGTATTCGTTATTTATTTTTAATAAATCAAAGTCTCGAACAAAGCTTTGAAAATCTCTTTCATTAGTTGACCTCATTACTCTTTCATATTCCAATTGAAAAAATTTTACGGTTGAATTGGTAGCTGCCTGTCCAAATAGACTGACAGAATAAAAGAAAGTTAGAATAATAAATAGAAGTTGTTTTTTCATCATTTTTAAATTATTTGAGCGCAATTTACCAAAATTTAGAGATTTTATGGTCAAAAATGAACTTATTATTGATGTTTTTGTTACTTTCATTGTTTAAACTAAAAATTATGAATACTAATATTAGTTCCGCAGACCGTTTTGTTAGATTTGTTTTATTTGTTGCTGCAATCACCTTATTTGTTTTTGATATAATTACAGGTTGGTTAGCCTATTTACTTATTGGTGTTGGGACAGTTTTCTTGTTGACTAGCTTGTTGAGCTTTTGTCCTATTTATCGCTTGTTTGGTTGGAATACGCATAAGAAGAAAGCCTAAGAAATAACATGAATAAATGGTGATATGATATCAAAAAAAACGAAATATGGGCTAAAAGCTTTGGCCCATCTTGCTAAATTAAATTCAGGTGAAAAAGTGCAAGTTCAGCAAATTGCTGAAAAAGAAAATATTTCACATAAGTTTTTAGAAGCTATCATGTTAACATTAAAGAATTCAGGGTTTCTAGGTTCTAAGAAAGGTAAAAATGGTGGGTACTATCTCATAAAACCCGCCGATCAAATAGTAATGAGTGATGTTATTCGTCAGCTAGAAGGTCCTATTGCGATGATTCCTTGTGTAAGTCTTAATTTCTATGAGAAATGTGATGATTGTCCAGATGAAGCCGCTTGTTCTGTGCATGCATTAATGTTAGAATGGCGAGATAGTTCACTTCACGTTCTAAAAAATAAAACGTTAAAAGATTTAGTATCCCAAACTGTTTAACATCCGTTGTACTTGGTGTTTTGATTCAATATCCTTTTGTGTAAAGATCTCCTTTAAATTACCTCATGGTGCCACTAATCATGCAATTCAATGCGGGTTAATATAATCTCTTATTCTTTTTTACACTTCTAATATTGAGCAGAAAATTGTGCTTCTACAAGTGCTAACCCGATTTATTCATTGGTTAGAA
>SKGS01000067.1 GCA_007117355.1 Lishizhenia sp.
AAGCTATAGACATCTTTTGCAAAATGCTGGTTCAGGTTGCCAAGTGCTTTCAAGGCATCTTTTCCGGGGTCATGGCTTTCATCGAGGTTAGAAGCGTTTACTCCTTTCAGCCAGCCTTGCAGGTTGTAGAGGTAATCCACCCCTTGAATTTGGTCTTGGCCAATTTCTATTCCTGAGACCTAAAAATGTTGCCTTTTCTTCATACTTTCTATTAAGCTTCTACTTATTTTTTATATCTTCGCATATCAAGTAGTAAGTGATCAATCCATGAAAGCAGAAGATATATACATTATACATCCTGAAAATGAAGAACAGGCAAATGCACTTAAGGCTTTCGTGAAAGCATTGAAGATGAAATTTGAAATCGCTAAGGAAAAAGCGTACAATGCAGATTTTGTTGAAAAAATAAAACGAAGTAAAAAACAACACTTGGAAGGTAAAGATGTCGTAATAAAGACAGAAGACTTATGGAAATAAGTTTTACACCTGATGCCATAAAAACCTTGAGTTTTGGAAAAAATCAGGCAACAAAATAATCATCAAAAAAATTACTGCACTTATTCATACGATTGATGAAAATCCCTATGATGGTATTGGAAAACCTGAACAACTAAAACACGAACTTTCTGGATACTGGTCCCGTCGAATTAACAAAGAACATCGTATTGTGTATGAAGTCTTGGAAAAAGAAAACAAAGTTGTTATCCTTTCTTTGAAAGGGCATTATTGATTTTTTTTATAATTCACGGAGTTTCCTTTTCCTTTAATTTCATCATCCTTCTCCATTGAGTTGAACCCATATCTATAACTAGAACTCTCCACAGACCTACCATCCAACTGCACCCCAAACGGAGAGTAATCAGAGATACTTACCAAATGCACCTCAAAATAATCTACATTACCGTTATCTTCAATTGGAAATTTAATGTCATTGATAACCGCCAAAACATTCCCTAAATGGTTGGATAACTCATAATATTTCTCACCCGCCACATAAGAAACAGAACTTGAAGAAGGCGTTTCATACATATCAACTTTAGAGCTGTTTTTACCAAGGCGTGAAGAACCGTAAATATTTCGCTCTGAGAGAGGAAAATCGAATTTGTTGCCATGTCGTTGTTGAGTCAAGATGTTGCCGTTTGTGAGATAAATTTATGGAAAAACCTTTAATAAACACAAAAAAGTAAATAAATTCAAATGTGAACTAGCTTCCACCGCCACTACCATTACAACACACAAATGTGAGTGCTAAAAAACTTAACAAACCGCTTAAATCGGAAAATATTTGTAAGTTTACACTCGAAGAAAAACAGTCAACTTTTATACAAATAAAATAATTAATTCATGCAGAAAATACTAAATTACGTTTGTGGAGAATGGGTTGCAGGAGAAGGTGTTGAAACGCCTTTGTTTCATGCGATTACAGGAGAGCAATTTGCTGAAACTTCTTCCAAGGGAATTGATTTTAAACAAGTTTTAAATTACGGTCGTGAAACAGGTGGAGCACAACTAAGAAAAATGACCTTCCAAGAAAGAGGGCGCATGTTAAAAGCATTAGCACTTCATTTATTAGAGAAAAAATCTAAGTATTATGAATTAAGTTGGGCGACTGGCGCAACAAAAATTGACTCATGGATAGATATTGAAGGTGGGATTGGAAACCTATTTGCCAACGCATCACTGAGAAGACAGTTTCCTGACTTGCCTTATTACGTTGATGGCGAAGCTGCACCACTTTCTAAAAATGGTACGTTTATAGGTCATCATATCATGGTACCCAAAAGAGGTGTTGCCGTTCATATTAATGCATTTAACTTCCCAATTTGGGGAATGTTGGAAAAAATAGCGGTCAACTTAATGGCTGGTGTTCCTGCGGTGGTAAAACCATCTGAATACACTTGTTACCTTACGGAATTAATGGTGAAAGATATCATCGATTCTAAAATTCTACCTGAAGGTTCGCTTCAATTAGTATGTGGACTTGGAAGGGGGATAATTGATTCTGTAACTAACCAAGATGTGGTAACATTCACAGGTTCAGCATCAACAGGTAAAATACTTAAAGCATTACCTCAAATAGTGGAAGAATCTGTGCCATTTAACTTAGAAGCAGATTCATTAAATGCTTGCGTTTTAGGACAAGATGCAGTTCCTGGAACTCCAGAATTTGACATTTTCGTAAAAGAGGTTTGCAAAGAAATAACGGTCAAAACAGGACAGAAATGTACATCTGTTCGTCGAATTATGGTCCCTGAAAACTTGTTAGAGGATGTTCAAACGGCTGTCTCCAAACGATTGGCGAGTACAACAGTCGGAAACCCAACAGTTGAAGGTGTAAGAATGGGAGCTTTAGCAACGCAATTACAAGTAGAGCGAGTTCAAGAAAAAGTAGATTTATTAGCAAAATCACAAGAAATAGTTTTCGGTGGCAATGACCAATTAGAAGTGATTGGAGCAGATAAAGCAAAAGGTGCTTTCTTCTCTCCTACCTTATTCCGAAACACCAATCCTCATGAAAACAAAGATGTTCATGAAATTGAAGCTTTTGGCCCAGTTTCTACCATTATGCCCTATAAAGATATTGAAGATGCCATAAAACTAGTCGAATATGGAAAAGGTTCATTAGTAACCTCCATTGTTACCGCAGACGATAAATTAGCAAGAGAGTTTGTAGTAAATGCGGCTCACATGAATGGAAGAATCTTGGTATTGAATGAGTCTTGTGCAAAAGAAAGTACTGGACATGGATCGCCTATGCCACTCTTAACACATGGTGGTCCCGGTCGTGCGGGAGGTGGAGAAGAGATGGGTGGAAAACGAGGTGTATTGCATTATTTTCAACGTACAGCAATCCAAGGACATCCAACGACTGTTACAGAAATTACGCAACAGTTCCAAGTTGGAGCAGCACAGCCAGAGGCAAATCCTCATGTTTTCCGTCAGCATTTCGAAGAATTAACTGTTGGGGATACTGTATTTACACATAAGCATACTGTTACAGAGGCGGATATCGTCAATTTCGCTAATGTTTCTGGAGATAATTTCTATGCGCATGTGGACGCTACTTCGTTAGAAGGTACATTGTTCGAGCGCAGAGTGGCTCACGGTTACTTCTTATTATCGAAAGCAGCAGGACTTTTTGTTGACCCAAAGAAAGGACCAGTATTATTAAATTACGGTGTTGATTCGTGTCGTTTTACAAAACCAGTTTATCCTGGAGCTACAATAGGTGTTCGTTTTACGGTGAAAGAAAAAATCGATCAGGAAAAGCGTTCAGAAGATGATGTAGCTAAGGGCATAGTGAAGTTCTTAGTCGATATTTATGATGAGACTGGTGAAACTGTCGGTTTGGCTACGATATTGACAATGGTTAAGAAATTGAATCAAGAATAGGGAGGATTTTAGGATTGTAGATTTGGGGATTGGAGATTTGGAGATTTGGGGATTGGAGATTTTGGGATTGTAGATTGGTGGATTTTGGGATTGTAGATTGGAGGATTTTAGGATTGTAGATTTGAGGATTTTGGGATTGTAGA
>SKGS01000117.1 GCA_007117355.1 Lishizhenia sp.
GCTGTGCTCAGGTAGGTTCCTCCCCCTAACCCTCCCGACGATTTGCTGTCGGGACAGGCTCTCCGAAGGGGGAGTCTGACCGAATAGCTTTTTTTGTTTAATAATAGATTTCTTGCGACTTTTCAAGATGATATTTAAAAATTTAGTTTCCACATAAAAATAATTACTTAGCTTTGCTTTTATTAAAACAACCAAGCTCTAATAAATCATAATTATGAATGGAATGGAAAAATTGATAGCACAATTCCCAAAACACATAGCAGAGGCAATTGAAATTGCAAAGAATTCTCCTTTAGCATCCTTAAAAGTTAAATCTTTTAATAATGTTGTTATTTGTGGAATGGGAGGTTCTGGTATAGGCGGAAGAATAGTAACACAATGGTTTTCGGAGGTTTCTAAAATTCCAATAGTTGTTTGTAGCGACTACAGATTGCCAGCATTTGTTGATAATAACACCTTGGTTATTGGGTCTTCCTATTCTGGAAATACCGAAGAAACCCTAGAGGCTATCTATACGGCTCATGAATGTGGAGCAACCATAGTTGGGGTGAGTTCAGGTGGTGAGTTGTCAACTTTTTGTAGGGAAAATAACTATGAATTAATTACAGTGCCTGGTGGTAATCCGCCGCGCAGTATGTTGGCTTACTCACTGGTTCAATTAGTTCATATATTGTCTGTTGCTGGAATAGTTGGTAAAGACACACTTGACCAAGTTGAAAAAGTACGCTCGCTTATTAATAAAGAGTTAATAACCATAAAAACTCAAGCCAAAGAGCTAGCAAACTTAAGTTACTCGAAGCAAGTTGTATTTTATGCTCCCGTGAATTTAGAACCAATTGCCATTCGTGGTCGTCAACAATGGAACGAAAATGCTAAACAGTTATGCTCTACGCATGTAGTACCAGAGATGAATCACAATGAAGTTGTTGGTTGGTCTCGAAAAAACGAGAGTCATGTGGCTGTTTTTATTCATTCTAACTTTATGCATGAGCGCAATAAATTTCGTTTAGATTGGACAAAATCAGAAGTTGAAAAATGTGCATCAAGCGTTTTTGAAATCTTCCCAAAAGGAGCTACTGCAATAGAAGAGTCCTTGTATATCATCCATTTATTAGATTGGGCATCTGCATTTCTAGCTGAAAAGAATGGTGTTGACATCATGGATATTCAAATTATTGACCGATTAAAAAGTGCTCTTGCAGAGGAATAATGATACCTAAGGTAATTGTTAAACATCTCGGTATAATTGACTATCAAGAAGCGTGGGATTTTCAAGAAGAATTATTTCAGGAAAATATTCGTTTGAAAATTGCACAGCGAAATGGTGAAACAACAGCGCAAACAAAAAACTACCTTCTCTTTTGTGAGCATCCGCATGTTTACACACTTGGTAAAAGCGGAAAAAAGGAACATTTGTTAATGTCGGAAGAACGTTTGGCTGAGATAAATGCAAGGTACTACAAAATCAATCGTGGTGGAGATATCACCTATCACGGTCCGGGTCAATTGGTGGTGTATCCCATTTTTGATTTAGAATATTTTTTCACCGATATCCATAAATATATGCGTTTTTTGGAAGAGGCTGTGATACTTACTCTTGCTGAATACGACATTGAAGCTGGTCGAGTTGACGGGCTGACTGGTGTATGGCTAGATGGTGATTCTAGTTGCGCAAGAAAAATTTGTGCCATGGGTGTAAAGTCTTCTCGATGGGTTACTATGCATGGAATAGGGTTCAATATTAACACCGACTTAGCATATTTTAATTATATAGTTCCTTGCGGAATAGAAGATAAAGCTGTAACTTCACTCCAAAAAGAGCTTGGAAGACCTGTTAATATAGAAGAGGTGAAATCCAAGTTTATGTTGCACTTATCAACTTTATTCGCTTATGAATACATCTAGCAAAAAAAAGAAAGTTAATCGCACCAAACGCTTTATTTACTTTTTTCTTGGTTTTCTGATATTGCTTAATTTGCTTATCATCACAAGTGGGAAATCTTATCTTTATAAAGGTTTAAAAGAAACTTATTTTAAGGGAAAGACAGGGCCTGGGATATATGATTCTTTAGTATTTGAAAACCGATTCGTTAAAGCAGGAGACCAAAGTGTCCCACTATTAGTTTCGGAATCTGCTAGTGCATTAACCAATGAGGAAAAAGAATTTCTTGCATCCATTCAGACGACTTCATTTTTAATTTTAAAAAACAATGAATTAATCATAGAGCATTATTGGGACGAGCACACTAAAAATACGAAGAGCAATTCTTTTTCGATGGCAAAAAGTATTGTTGGGCTTTTGGTTGGAATTGCTGTTGATAACGGTCACATTAGTTCTTTTGATGCACCAATAGCCAATTATGTCGATTTTTTTGAAAATGGAGACCAAGTTACTATTCGCAACCTATTAACCATGTCGAGTGACTTGAATTGGAGAGAAAGTGGGAGTAATCCTTTTTCTGAAAATGCTGCTGCTTATTATGGTCGAAATTTGGAAAAATTAATCTCTAGGCTCACTTTTGGGAGTAGGGTAAATGATTCTTTTCATTATGCCTCTGGAAATTCTCAAATTCTTGGCTTCATTCTACAGAAAGCTACCAAAATGCGTTTATCCGAATATCTTCAGGAACAAATTTGGGATAAAATAGGGGCTGAAAATGATGCTTTTTGGAGCTTGGATTCAAAAGGTGGTATGGAGAAAACATTTTGTTGTTTGTATGCATCTACACGAGATTTTGCTAAAATTGGTCAACTTATTCTAAATCAAGGGAAATTAAATGAAAAAACTATTGTTTCTGATACAACATTAAATGAACTTGTTCAACCTGCTATTTTGAATGATGGCAGTAATAATATTCGTTATGGAATGCACTTTTGGCTTACGAATTACGAAGGACATGATGTTGTCTATTTACGTGGTATTTTAGGGCAGTACGTAATCGTTGTTCCTGATTGGGATATGGTAATCGTAAGGACGGGTCACGAACGAATGGATAAAATCGAAAGACAAGAAGGGGTTCAAAAAGACTATCGTTTTGACCATCCTGAAGATTTGTTTTATTATTTGAAAATTGGTAAGGAGCGATTTATGCAGAATTTGATGAATAAGGGAAAGGGCTATTAGAATAAACACTTTGAAAAGATTATCACTATTCGGTACTAATTGAAATTATTTTCTTTTTACTTTTTGCCAAAGTAAGAGCAAAGGAACTTTGTGAAGACGAAATAGCAAGACCGCCGAAGGTACTGTGTCCGCCTATGGAGGAGCACCGAAGGTAACCGTTAGTGCCGAAGCTACGAGGATAAGTAAACAAAACTGCTTTTGCTTAGTTCTCGAAATAAGTGGTTTGACTTGACCTTCGTGATGCTTGTTAGAGGGGGAGTTTTTTCCTTCGCGATGCTCAGGTGGGTTCCTCACTGTCCTGCACTAACGTTTGGTTATCGAAATGGATGTTTTACTTGTCCTTTGCGATGCTCAGGTGGGTTCCTCCCCCTGTATCCCCCTCCGA
>SKGS01000216.1 GCA_007117355.1 Lishizhenia sp.
CAATAAATCAAATGTATGACACACCACTCGAACGAGCAGATAGACCTGTTAATCAATATGAGTTTAGTGGTAATGAACTATTAAGTTTAAGTGCCGACTATTCTTACCTTTACAAGAATTGGAGTGTTTTTGGTGAAGTTGCTCAAAGCAGATCATCAGGAAGTATTGCACAGCTTCATGGAATGACACTAGCGGTTAGTAAACGTTTTTCCCTGAGTGCTGTTTATCGTAACTATCCAAAAGATTACCACACATTTTATGCCAGAGGATTTGGTGAATTTAGTAGAACTATAAATGAAAGCGGTCTCTATTTCGGAACGGCTGTTAAATTAAATTCTGCATGGTCATTTAATGGTTATGCAGATGTTTTTCAGCGACCATGGTTGTCTTTTCGAGTGGACTCACCAAGTGATGGACACGAGCTATTAGGTCAATTAAAATATCGACCAAATCCAAGACTGGAGCTTTTCTTGAGGTACCGAGAGCAAGAAAAAATGCAAAATGCACGATCGTTTGAAGGAAACCTTAGGCCGGTCGAATACTTCAATCAAAAAGTGTATCGCCTTGGTTTTAATTATCGTATTTCTAAATCTTTTCAGTGGAAATCTCGTTTAGATTATGTTACAGACCGCAGAGAAAGCATTGGGCTGCAACAAGGTTTTTCATTGGCTCAAGATTTAATTTATACTATGCCAAACAAACCTATTCAAATTTCTGCACGCTATGCCATATTTGACACCGATGGATTTGATACACGTATTTTCGCCTATGAAAGTCATTTGCAAAATGTATTTTCAATTCCGATTTATTTTAATCAAGGCACAAGAGCCTACGCATTAGTAAGATATACATTTTGGCAAAAAAGATGTGATTTATGGCTACGTTACGCAGCGTTTGTTTTCTCCAATCAAGATGGAATCGGTCAAGGTCCTGAACGAATTGAAGGAAATGTACGAAGTGAAGTTGCTGTCCAACTAAGAGTTAAGTTTTAAACATATATCGTTGAATAAATTAAGTGCTCTTGAGCAGTAAATCGTTAATAAGCACGTAAATTTGTGGTATGTTAAAGTATTTGAGAGTTTTCCGAAACAAATACACGCTCACTGCGTCAGTTTTTCTATTCTATATGCTTTTTCTAGATGATGCTGACATTGTAAAAATTATTCGACAAAATGCTAAATATCACCGCCTGCAAAAAGAAAAAGTAATCATGCAAGAAAAGTTGGACAAGACGCGAACAACGCTTTTTCAATTAAATAATCTTGATGCATTAGAAAAATTTGCGCGGGAAGAAAAGTTTTTCAAGCAAGACGATGAGGATATTTTTATAATTGTTCGGGAGTAGGCGATCAATCTTCTCATTTTTCACAAAGTGCAACGAGTTTATTGAACCGCAATACCTCGAGTTTATCAAGATGCGGTGTATCGAGCTTGTCGAGATGCGATGCGTCGAGCGAAGCCGAGACGTCATTCTTTCACAATTTTCCTTTCCCCGACCAATTTTCCACTCTCCGTAAAAACTTTTACAAAATAAATACCACTTGACATTCCTTGTAAATTAAACACAACCTGTAAGGATGTATTGCTATTCGCCCCTAAATGTTGGGTTTTTAGCACTTTCCCCGTTACATCTGCTAATTGCATGGTTACACCAGATTCTATAGCGGTTTTATCTTCTGGAGCGATGGTTTCTAAATCTATGATAACCGCTACTTCTGTATTTGCTGATGTTGGATTGGGATGCGCTGACTTCGATACAACATTGACACTTCACTACGTTACGGTCAATATCACTCAGTCACCTTTGTTCTTGGACATTCAATCTGATTAATGAGCATTTTTATGACCAAAAAAGTAAGTTGACCGAGTGACAATGGAGCAAAGCGGAATTGGTGTATCGAGGTCAGCGGTTTCCCGCATTATCGTAGGAATATGTTACCATACTTTGAGAGAATGCAAATCCTGATAAAAGGATGAATGCTGTTATTAGTTTTGTTTTCATGGTTTTTAGTTTTTACATTTTTCAGGCCAGTTTGGAACTGGGGGTTCTTCTTCGAATTGATTTGCTAATTCTATGAAATCAGACTCTTCAAAAATTCTGTAATAGGTGTTCAAATGGCTATTTTCGGGGTTGCTTGTTTCATACACTACTAGGTATGATCTTCCTATCATTTTTGAATCTTCTTGACCTATGCCGTATTCTTTTAGTTTTCCTGAATAGCTTGCACCAGCTATTTTAAAATTGTAATTATATGTCACTCTTGTTGGAACGGTAATAGAACTTTCAATTTTACCAACAGCATATCCGTGTTCATTATCATAAATTTCACAAATTCTATTTTTTTCTTTTCTACAACTTGTTAAAAACAATAAAAGTAAAATAAAGAGCAAACTTATTTTTT
This sequence comes from Lishizhenia sp., assembly GCA_007117355.1. Lineage (GTDB taxonomy): Bacteria > Bacteroidota > Bacteroidia > Flavobacteriales_D > Crocinitomicaceae > CSBr16-161. The sequence goes on from SKGS01000216.1 coordinate 2,403, forward strand.
TCATAAATAATTCTTTTAATCTGTATATTTATTTGTACTATCAGGTTTTGGAGAGAATTTTTTAAAATGATAAACTTCGTCTAAAGATTCAATGGCGGTTTTTTCACCATTTTGATTACGATAAAACTGTGTTATATGAAAAGTTGTATCATTTAATATTGTTCCTTCTCTAATATAAGTTCTGAGCGGACCTCCAGAACTAGGATACCACCTTTCTATCTTAATATTTTGATTATTTACAACAAAAACACCCCAAAAATACTTTGTATTTTCAACGTTAAGGTAAAATGTCCCATTTTTAAATTTCTCTTCTTTTATTAGAATATCCTCTTCTTTTATTGCTCCAGCATGTAAAGCAACCCCGTTATTGTAAAAAAAATAAATTACATACCGAAAAGATTCATTAACAGGGTATTTATAATAATAATACCCATCAATTCTTAATTCATCACCAAAATAGTCTTTTTTTTCTAAAGATAACTTATCGTGCTTAAGTAGGGACTTACCACAACTCATTAATAAAAGACTTAGTATAAAAACAATTTTAATCATAACTTTAAATTTTACCAAAGAGAATTACCTGTACCTGTTCCAAAACCCCAATACCATTTAGGCTTAAAGCTATTGTCAATTGCAAAATGAGGTAGTTTCTCTCTACCGCTAGTCCAAGCGTAAGCAATATCATGGGCAAATACATTCTGAATAGCGTGTCTTACCCTTTCAGAATTCCTTCCAATTTTTATGTTTCCATATCCAAAATAAAGCACCCCCGATCTATATTCATCAGGGTCGTTTGCTCCATGTTTTACATAAGTTTTTTGTCCATCTATTTCATCAACTACTCTATCTTTAAGCCCAGGATCCCCTGTATATAAATTAAATCCGATTTTAAATCTGCCTATAGATAATCTACCTGCAGCCGTTCTATATCTGTCTCCACCGTCTGCTGGAAGTCCAAACATAAAATCATTTTCATCCCTAAATCCGCAAGCAATTTAAAAAAATAATCGGGAAGCCTTGAAAAATAATTGATTCAAAGCTTGCCCGATTAAATATTTTTCACCAATTTAGGTGAAAAACATCCTAGCAGATGAAA
>SKGS01000055.1 GCA_007117355.1 Lishizhenia sp.
CCACTTTGGTTCAGGTTTATGCATCAACAGATTGAAAAATACCGTTCAATGAAAGATGGAGCTTCTTTAGCTTAAATTATTAAGCTTTAAAAGAATATCAATTCTTCCATTTTTTCATTAAAACGGCTGCGATATGTCCACCAAAACCAAAGGTGTTTGATAACGCATAGTTCATTTCTTTGTCTTTTGCTACTTCAAGAGGAAAATCAAAGCTATTTTCAAATTCAGGTTCAATTTCTGATGTGTTAATCGTTGGCGGAATTTTACCATCGCGTAAGGCAAGGATAGTTAAGATGGCCTCAACCGCTCCAGCCGCACCAAGCAAGTGACCTGTCATTGATTTCGTACCCGAAACTGCCAAATCAGAACGAGATCCGAAAAGTGATTTTACCGCTTTTAACTCACTTACATCACCTTGAGGCGTCGAAGTAGCGTGCATATTAATGTAATCCACATCGTCTGGAGAAATTTGAGCTTCTTCCAACGCTAATTGCATTCCCTTTATAGCACCACGGCCTTCAGGATGTGTACCCGTTAAGTGATAAGCATCTGCTGCCATTCCTCCCCCCACTATTTCTCCATAGATTGTAGCATTTCTTTTTTGCGCATGTTCTAGATCCTCTAAAATTAATGCTCCAGCACCTTCTCCCATAACAAAACCATCGCGTTTCACATCAAAAGGACGAGAAGCTGATTCGTGATTTTCATTATTCGTTGATAATGCCTTGGCAGAACCAAATCCACCAATGGTAGAAGCACAAATAGCAGCTTCCGATCCGCCAGTTACAATCATATCTGCCTTGTTCCAGCGAATGTAGTTAAACGCATCAATTATTGCTGTTGTGGAGGTTGCACATGCAGAAATCGGACTATAATTCACCCCTCTTAGACCATATTTCATAGAAATGATTCCCGCAGCAATATCCACTAAAATTCTAGGGATAAAAAAAGGTGAAAAACGAGGCTGACCATCTCCTGTTGCATACTCTGAAACTTGGCTTTCAAATGTTTGTATTCCGCCATTTCCAGAACCCCATATTACACCTACACGGTCTAGGTCAATTTTTTCAAAATCAATATTTCCATTTTTCACAGCTTCCTCCACTGCAACCAGTGCATACTGAGTGAATAAATCATACGTTTTTATTTCTTTTCGATCAAAGAAATCTTGAGGTGAATATCCATTTAAAGAACAAGCAAACTTTGTTTTAAAATTCTCCGTATCAAAAGAAGTAATCAGAGACGCTCCCGATTTTCCCAGCTGCGCATTTTTCCAAAACTCATCCACTGTATTTCCTATAGGTGTAAGCGCACCTAGTCCTGTTACAACAACTCTTCTCATTCCTCAAAATTTGGAGATAAAGTTATTCAAATTTTAAGAAAGATGTTAGCCTTAGTAAAGTAAATTCCTATAAGCTACAAAGGCTCCTCTGAACGAGAAGCCTTTGCAACAAAAATATGTTTGATAATTATTTCACTACCTTAATGATGTCTTTACCATTTTCCCCCGAAACACTTACAAAATAAACTCCTTTTTGGAAATTTACAGCGTTAATCGTTTGTCCAGAAACAACATCATTCACAGATAGTACAACAGCTCCTTTTGCGTCTGTAACTTCGATGTTTACATTACCCAATTCATCCGAAAACTCTACTATGAAAGCATCTTCAATTGGATTAGGATATAGTTTGAAGTCAAAAGCAGATTTAAATTCAGTCACATTCGTGAAGTCTACGGTAAAGCAGTCTGAAGTATCTACACATAAATCATCCGTAATAATTACAGCATAACTGCCAGATTCCTCTGGTAAGAAAGTTTGTTCATTGGCTCCTTGAATTGGGGAATCATCACTGCAATCTATCCATTGATATTCCACATCATCCATGTCAGCAGATAATAGTGCTTCATTTTGAGTAACTGAAACATCCAGATGGTCGCAAATTACGAAAGTCACTCCTTCTAATTCTACTTCAACAAGAGATTCATTAGCCGCAATGGAAACCGTTCCAAGTAGTGGGTCTCCTAATACAGAACTGTTTAAACGAACATAAATGGTTGTCTCTTCCACAGCTCCGTTTTCCTCTGTAAGTATAATTTCATTTGTAAAACTCACCCCTGAGGTTAAGGATATTTCATACCCCTCTGTTACTGATAATATAACTTCTTCATCTTCGAGCAAATTAAGCACCTCAACGGTAAATGTTTGTTCATCAGATGGCGCTCCAATTTCTTGTTCGAAGTCCGTTAATAGCTCAGGAGTAGCAATAATTTGAGCAGTAACAATATCTCCCATTAACGTTACTGTTTTGTTTTCCGCATCTAACGAAGAAAGTGTAATTAAACCTTGTACATTAGAGGCAACCTCCTCGCCATTTAATCTTACATAAATAGTTGTTTCATCCAGTTCACCGTCATCGATATCTAACTCTATCGAAGTCGTAAAATCCTCATCTGGTAACAGTGAAATCTCGTAGTCTCCTGAAGTAACATCAACAAGTACCTTATCTTCTAAGTTTTCTCCCCATACATTAAAAGTTATAGTTGGTGAAGGAACTCCAAGTACTTGTTGAAATCCACTTAGTGCAATTGGCTGTCTAAAAATGGTTGGTACGGGTGGTAATATTTCTCCATTCAATTCAATTAACCAATTTTCAGCTCCAGTGCTCGATAATGTGATTAGTCCTGGTACGTCACTGTTTACTTCATCTCCGTTCAATCGCACAAATACAGTAGTTAATTCAACTTCGTTATCTTGATTCGGCTCTAAGGATATTTCCTCGCCGTAACCAGAATTCTCAAACAACGAAACTTCATAAGGTGCTGTAACAGATACGATTACGTCATCCGTTAACAAAACAGCAGCCAACTGAAACGACTGTGCCTGAGAAGGTTGGCCAATATTTTGTGAAAAGCCAGACATTTGCTCTTCCGTTGCACCAATTACTGGTACTGGAAGTATTTCTCCTTCTAAAGAAATAACAATATCATCAGCATCAACAGTAGAAACTGTAATCTCTCCATTCGATGGCGAAACTACATCTGCTCCATTTAAACGAATAAATATTGTTGTGAAATCAACATCACCACCAACCTCATCCAATTCTAAACTAGTTGTATAACCTGTTTCTTCAGAAAGTGATATTTCATAATCTCCAGCAGTTACTTCCAAGGTGATATTATCCGTTATGGATGTCCCCCAAACTTCAATTGACATTGGCTCAGAAGGAGTGCCTTCAAATTGTATAAATCCCGTTAATTCCTCCTCTGAAACGATAACTGTTGGCGTACCAACAGGGTTTTGAATATGTCCTTGTAAGAAAACTGTATCCGCTTCTGATTTTTCAGTAGTAAATACAATATAACCATTTTCAGGATTTGCTATTTCTGTTCCATTTAATCGTACAAAGATCTCAGTAGCTGACAACTCACCCAAATTAATATCATCTAACACTAAAATTGATTCAAAAGTACCCTCACTCACCA
>SKGS01000203.1 GCA_007117355.1 Lishizhenia sp.
TCAAACAATGACACTTTATCTGTGGGGATTGAAGGAGCATTCAATACTTACTTAGCCGGTAAGCCAGGTGAAGTATTAGAACAAAAAATTTCTAACTCATGGAAACCAACTGGAACTGTTGTTCGAGAGGCAATTGATGGTTATGATTTAGTTACTTCGATAGACAAAGACATTCAAGAAGTAGCACACACAGAACTTGAAAGACAGTTAAAATCTAAAGGAGGTCGTTATGGCTGCGCAATAGTAATGGATGTTAAAACTGGTTACATCAAAGCTATGGCTAATCTTTCTCAAGGAGCAGACGGGGGGTACTACGAAACTTACAATCACGCCATTGGAACGAAAGAAGTACCAGGTTCTACATTTAAGTTAGCTTCATTAATGGCGGCTTTAGAAGATAAAAAGATAAGAATCACAGATACTGTTAACGCCGTTGGGCAATACGAGTTTTACGGAAGTAAATTAAATGATTCTAGACCTTATGGTTATGGCAAAATAACAATCAAAGAAGCTTTTGAGGTTTCTTCAAACGTAATCTCGAAAGTTATTCATCAAAATTATAGTTCAGAACCTCAACGTTTTTTAGACCATTTAAACGCTTTTGGTTTAACAACTCCAATTGGAATTGATTTAGCAGGAGAAAGAACTCCAAATTATTCCTATCCGGGAAGTCCTAACTGGTGGGCTGGCTCGCTTGCTTGGATGTCTATAGGTTACGAATTCCAATTAACACCTCTTCAAATGCTTTCCTTTTATAATGCTGTTGCAAATGATGGTGTTTATATGAGGCCACAATTCGTAACACATGTTAAACAAGGAAATAAAATAATTAAGACGTTCGAACCAGAGGTTTTGAAGGAGCAAATCTGTAGTCCAGCGACTATTCAAACGGTGAAAGATTGCCTAGAGGGAGTTATCATTTCAGGAACTGGTAAAATGCTAAAATCCACATACTTTACCACGGCAGGCAAAACAGGAACAGCACAAATTTCAAATAGAAATGAAGGGTATGGTGAAGAAGGTGAGAAAAAATATATCGCTTCGTTTGCGGGCTATTTTCCTGCCGATAACCCAATTTACTCTTGTATAGTAGTAGTCGCTGCGCCAACAGATGACATTTATGGTGCTACTGTTTCAGGAACGGTGTTTGCAGCAATAGCAAACAAAGTTTATGCAACAAGCTTAAGCTACCACAAAGCAGTGAACGAAGAAAATCAAGTGATTTCTACTCCACAGGTAATGAATGGCAACCGAATGGATTTGAATGAGGTGCTAAACACTTTTTCTGTAACCAAGGAATTTTCAGGAAATCAAGAATGGGTGAAAGCCAATACAGTGTCAAACAAAGTAATAATACAGGGGAAGGATATTTCTAAAAACACGGTTCCGAATGTGGTTGGGATGGGATTAAGAGACGCTTTGTATCTACTTGAAAATTCAGGACTTCACGTTAGAACAAAAGGATTTGGAAAAGTTAAAAAACAATCTATTCCCCCTGGAACTAAAGCGGTAATCGGTGGATTAATTGAAATAGAATTGGAGCAATAATGAAAAAATTAAGGGATATATTATACGGAGTTTCTATCCAAGAATTAGTTGGCACGACGGATTGTTTAGTTCCTGCCATTCATTTTGATTCTCGTGAAGTGACCAAAAACGCTTGTTTTATAGCACTCAAAGGAAGTGCAATGGATGGACACAAATATATTTCTCCTGCCATTAAAGATGGCGCACGTATCATCATTTGCGAAACATTACCTCAAGAGTTAGTCGAAGAGGTAAATTATGTTGTGGTCTCCAATGCTCATTATGCACTTGCGATAATGGCGCATAATTTTTTCAATCAACCGAGTAAAAAGCTAAAGTTAGTTGGGATAACCGGAACAAATGGAAAAACTACCTCCACTACCCTATTGTATCAATTATTCAGAAAAATAGGGTATTCGGTAGGCTTGATTTCTACGGTTGTAAACAAAATTGACGACCAAGAGTTTCCAACGAAGCACACAACACCAAATCCATTGGTATTAAATGAGCTATTGGAACAAATGGTTGAAAATGGTTGTGAGTATTGCTTTATGGAGGTAAGCTCTCACGCTATTCACCAACACCGTATCAGCGGCTTAGAGTTTTACATTGCAGGGTTTACCAATATTACACACGAACACCTTGATTATCACAACACATTCAGGGAATATTTAGAGGTTAAAAAATCCTTTTTCGACAACCTCTCTTCTAATGCTCATGCCATCACTAATGTAGATGACAAGAATGGATTGGTAATGTTGCAAAATTGCAAGGCAAAACATCATACGTATGCCCTGAAAAATATGGCAGATTTCCGTGCCAAAGTGATAGAAAATAATTTTTCAGGATTAGTGCTTCAACTTGAAGGCACAGAATTATATACCAAACTAATAGGAGACTTTAACGCTTATAATCTTTTGCTCGTTTATGGAATTGCTCGCCTGTTAAATAATAACTCAATAGAAATATTACGAGTAATAAGTGAACTAGAATCAGTCGAGGGACGATTTGAATATTTTAAAAGCGAATCTGGTGTTATTGTAATTGTCGATTATGCACATACTCCTGATGCTTTAGAAAATGTTCTCAAAACCATAAAGAACATACGCACCAATAACGAAACGGTATATACTATCGTTGGGTGTGGCGGTGACCGCGACCCAAGCAAAAGACCTGTTATGGCAAAAATAGCTTGTGATTTAAGCGATAAAGCGATATTAACTTCTGACAACCCGCGAACAGAAAATCCAGATCAGATAATTTCAGAAATGATGGAAGGTGTAGATGGAGCAAATTACAAAAAAACACTTTGCATCACCAACAGAATGGAAGCTATAAAAGCTGCATGCTCGCAAGCGGAGAAAAACGACATCATTTTAATTGCTGGCAAAGGACATGAAACCTACCAAGAAATAAATGGTGTTCGCCATGATTTTGATGATTTAGAAATTGCAAAAGAAATATTAATAAAACTTCAAAAATAATGCTGTATTACATCTTTCAATATTTAAATGAACTCAGACTTCCAGGCGCAGGAGTGTTCGAGTATATCTCATTCCGAGCTGGAATGGCATTAATAACATCGCTAATTATTTCCATTTTATTTGGTAAACGGTTAATCGATAAACTTAGAAGATTGCAGGTTGGTGAATCTGTGAGAGACCTTGGATTAAAAGGACAGAAAGAAAAAGAAGGAACACCAACAATGGGCGGACTTATAATCATTTTGGCTATTCTATTACCGACCTTATTGTTTGCCAAATTACACAATGTGTATGTCATTACAATGTTAATTGCAACAATTTGGCTTGGTGCTATTGGCTTTTTAGATGACTACATTAAAGTATTCAAGAAAAATAAAGAAGGACTAGCAGGAAGATTTAAAGTTGTTGGTCAGATTGGTGTTGGAATTATTGTTGGGTCTATGTTATATTTTCATCCAGATGTGAAAGTACACAAAAAGGTAGATCACAACTATGAACTCCAAGATGGAGAAACTTTTGTTACCAGTCTTCACGCCAAAACAGAAGCAAACAAAGGCAAAAAGTGGATAGAAACAAGAGATATGACTACCACAATTCCGTTTGTAAAAAACAATGAAATAAACTACAGTTGGTTGCTAAATGGTGCTAAAAAATGGGGATGGTTATTGTTCATTCCAATTGTGATTTTCATTGTGATTGCCGTCTCTAATGGCGCTAACATGACCGATGGACTCGACGGACTTGCCACAGGAAGTTCCGCCATAATTGGAATTGCGCTAGCCGTTTTAGCCTATGTAAGTTCGCATGTTCACTTCGCTGATTACCTCGATGTGATGTATATACCGATGGCAGAAGAACTTGTAATTTTCATCGCTGCTTTTGTTGGAGCATGTGTTGGTTTCCTTTGGTATAATGCATTTCCTGCACAAGTTTTTATGGGAGACACAGGAAGCTTAGCTATTGGTGGTATTATCGCAGTATTTGCCATTGCCATTCGAAAGGAGCTATTAATTCCAGTATTATGTGGAATATTTCTCATAGAAAATTTATCGGTAATCATGCAAGTTGGTTATTTCAAATACACCAAAAAACGACTGGGCGAAGGAAAACGCATATTCTTAATGGCACCGCTCCATCATCATTATCAGAAAAAAGGACTTCACGAAGCCAAGATTGTCGCCCGCTTTTGGATTGTAGGAATTATTCTAGCAGTATTAACCATCGTAACGCTCAAGTTGAGATAATGCTTAATGACGTAAAACATATCGTTGTTTTAGGCGCTGGCGAAAGTGGCGTTGGATCGGCTATTTTAGCAAAAGCCAAAGGGTTTACCGTTTTCGTTTCTGATGGTGGACCAATCAAAGAGAAATATAAAAATGAACTTATCGAACATAATGTAGCGTTCGAAGAGAAAGGCCATACCATTGAAAGTCTGAAAAAAGCAGACTTGATTATCAAAAGCCCTGGTATTGCAAATGCAAGCGAATTAATTCAATCACTCGTTAAAGATAGCATCAAGGTGATTGGAGAGATTGAGTTTGCAGGATATTTCACTAATGCAAAAACCATCTGTATCACTGGTAGCAATGGCAAAACAACTACTGCAATGTTGACCTACCACTTATTACATAAAGCTGGTCTAAACGTTGTGCTTGCTGGAAATATCGGAAGCAGCTTTGCAAGAGAAGTTTTAAAAGGCGAAGCAGAATATTACGTCCTTGAATTAAGTAGTTTTCAATTAGAGGACATGTATAACTTCAAAGCCGACATTGCAATTCTGTTGAATATTGTGAAAGACCATTTAGATCGCTACAATTATTCTATGGAAGAATATGGCAAAGCCAAGATGAGAATCATTCAAAATCAAACTTCTTCTGATTGGTTTATTTACAACTACGATGATGCCGAAATCAAAAAACAAATTGAAAAGCACAAAATAATAGCCAATCAGGCTCCATTCTCCCTAAAAGAAAAAATAGAACAAGGAGGATACTTAGAAAAGGAACAACTATCAATAACAATAAAAAACAAGTTTACTATGTCTATTCATGAACTAGCATTAAAGGGCAAACACAATGCTCAAAACTCATTAGCATCTGGAATCGTTGCAAGAGTATTAGAAATTCGTAAAGAAAATATTCGTGAGAGTCTTTCCGACTTTACGAATGTAGAACACCGTTTGGAGTTTGTAGCAAAAGTTAATGGCATCGAATTCATTAATGATTCTAAAGCGACAAATATTAATTCCGTTTGGTATGCGCTCGAAAGCATGGAAAAACCAACTGTTTGGATCGTAGGTGGTGTTGACAAAGGAAATAACTACGATGAAATAATAGATCTTGTCAAAGATAAAGTCAAAGCTATTATTTGCTTAGGAACCGAAAACACTAAAATAATTGAAAGCTTTGAAGGAGTGGTTGATACAATCGTTGAAGCAAAATCAGCTATGGAAGCAGTAGCTTATGGATATCGTTTAGCTAAGAAAGACGAAACGGTGTTATTATCTCCTGCTTGTGCAAGTTTTGACTTATTCGAAAATTACGAAGACAGAGGAAATCAGTTTAAAAAAGCGGTAAGATCATTATAATTGAAAAAATTACTAACATATCTTGAGGGAGACCTTGCAGTTTGGGTAATTACCACTGTTATGTTGGGAATATCTGTGCTTACTGTGTATAGTTTTATCCCCATTTTAGTAAAAACAGAAGGTGGTAGTCCCGGTGGCTATTTAGTGAAGCATGTCATGTATTGCCTTTTGGGCTTTCTTATTATGTTTTTCGTACACAAGAAGAATCCTAGTATGGTTGCAAAACTTTCTTCCTTTATGTTTTTTATTGCGATTCTTTTACTGGTATTTACTTTTTTCTTTGGCGCAACTGTAAACCAAGCAACGCGATGGGTTCGTGTTCCAGTTATTGGATTAACATTTCAAACTTCCGATTTTGCCAAACTAGCATTAGTAATCTATTTATCTCGATTACTTGTACTGAAGGAAAAACACTTTGAAAGTTGGAAAAAAGGATTTATGCCAATGTTATTCCCGGTGTTACTTGTTACTGGATTCATAGCATTTGACAACTTATCCACTGCGGTACTCATATTCCTAATTAGTTTTTTATTGTTATATATAGGAAGAGTACCAATAACTAAATTACTTACCTCAATAATGATTGGTGTTGGAGGATTAGGAATTCTTGTTCTTATTCATTTTTCTTTTCCTTCATTAGAATTTTTACCACGACTCGACACATGGTATAGCAGGTTTACTAAAGCCTACGGTGAAAACATTGACACTGTTAGTAATGCGCAAGCCATTAATGCTGAGCTCGCTATTCACAATGGAGGATATTTTGGTGTTGGTGTCGGTGATGGTGAGTTAAAACAGTATTTACCCGAAGCTTATGCTGATTTCTATTTTTCTAGTTTCATTGAGGAACTCGGTTTATTTTCCGGAATTTTCTTGATTTTTCTTTACCTTGTACTATTTCACAGAATTGTGAGAATAGGACTAAATGCCGCAAAGCCATTTGAAACTTACGTTTGTATTGGGATTGGCTTAATAATTATCACGCAAGCACTTGTAAACATGCTTGTTTGCACGGGGTTAATTCCTGTTACTGGCCAAAACATGCCCCTTTTAGCTATGGGGGGGTCAGCGATGATTATGACTTGTTTGGGTATAGGAATTGTGCAAAGTATAGCTAAAAAGAACAACGATTTAAAGAAAAGTAATTCCATTTCAAAAACGGCAAAAGCATGATAAAAAAAGCTATTATTTCTGGAGGTGGAACAGGAGGACATATTTTTCCTGCAATTGCCATTGCTGATCGCATAAAAAAAGAATGTCCTGATGCGGACATTCTTTTCATTGGCGCAGAGGGGAAAATGGAAATGGAAAAAGTCCCTGCTGCTGGTTATAAAATTATCGGGCTACCCATCAGAGGGTTTCAACGCAAGTTTGATTTGTCGAATTTTATATTGCCATTCCGATTAGTAGCCTCTCTTTGGAAAGCGAGAAATATTATAAAATCATTCCAACCTAATGTGGTGATTGGCGTTGGTGGTTATGCGAGTGGCCCAACTCTACAAATAGCTTCTATGCTAAGAATTCCAACCATCGTTCAAGAACAAAATTCTTTTGCAGGAAAAACGAATATTATACTAGGAAAGAAAGTTAGCGCTGTTTGTGTGGCTTATGATGGAATGGAAAAGTTTTTCCCAAAAGAGAAAATTGTAATTACCGGTAATCCTGTAAGGAGAGATATGATTACCATTGAAGGAAAAAGAGAAGAAGCAATAAATTATTTCCAACTCGACCCAACAAAAAAGACCATTTTGGTTGTTGGTGGAAGCCTTGGTGCTCGTTCATTAAATGAAGCAGTAATAAATAATTTAGAGAAAATCGATAACACGGAAAATGTTCAACTTATTTGGCAATGCGGCAAAGTGGCTGAAATCCCGTCGCAAGAAGCAATTCGGAAATCGAAATCCAAAAATGTACATTTACATACGTTTATCTCACGAATGGATTTGGCTTATGCTGCTGCTGATTTAGTAATTTCGAGAGCAGGAGCAATTGCCGTTTCTGAACTTTGCGCAGTTGGCAAACCAACCATTTTAGTTCCTTCGCCATATGTTGCAGAAGACCATCAAACTAAAAATGCACTTGCTTTGGTAGAGAAAGAGGCTGCTATTTTAGTAGAAGACAAAAATGCCAATGAGCTATTCAATACTGCATTCTCATTATTAAAGGACGATACAAGATTACATGAATTGCAAGAAAACTGCAAAAAACTTGGAATTTCTGATGCCGACGAACGTATTGTTGCAACCATAAAAAATATACTATAAATGCGATTTACAGCAATTACACATGTTTATTTTTTAGGAATTGGAGGCATAGGAATGTCTGCTATTGCACGCTATTTTAATTCAAAAAACTGCACTGTTTCGGGTTATGATAAAACGGAATCGCCTTTAACAAAATCACTTGTAAGTGAAGGAATTACTTTACACTACAATGATTTAGGAGAAGATGTTCTTCAGTTCGTTCATTCCCCTGAAAATACGTTAGTCATTTATACTCCAGCAGTACCAACTTCATTGGAAGAATACAAGGTTCTAAAAAGCAACGGTTTTGCTATCAAAAAAAGAGCGGAAGTTCTAGGGATAATCGCATCGGATTATAAGTGTTTAGCTGTGGCAGGAACACACGGAAAAACCACTTCCTCTACCCTACTTGCTCATGTTTTGAAAAACGCTAATATTCCTTGTGATGCTTTTTTAGGTGGAATTAGCACGAATTACAATACAAATCTCTTGTTGGAAAAAGGCGCTCCTTGGATGGTCGTTGAAGCCGATGAGTTTGACCGTTCTTTTCTTCAGTTACATCCATTTATTTCCGTTATTACATCTTATGATGCAGACCATTTAGATATTTATCAAACTTCAGATGCGTTAAAGGAATCCTTTCAAGATTATGCAAATCAAATTAATCCGTCAGGGAAATTAATAAAACATCACCAGCTAGACTTAACGAGCAAGTGCCAACAAATAACATATGGCATTTCTGAAGATTTTTCTACTATTGATTATTGTGGGTTTAACCTTAGATATGAAAATGGAAAATTTTTGTTTGACTTAAAAACACCACAACAAACTTGGGAGGCTTTAGAACTCGGCATTTTTGGGATTCACAACGTAGAGAATGCCCTAGCAATTATTGCATTATGCACTAATATTGGCCTATCTGAAAATACCATTCGGGATGGTTTAAAAACATTTCAAGGGGTGAAAAGACGGTTCGAATACCATATACGCGGTAATGACTTAGTTTTTATTGACGATTATGCCCATCATCCAACGGCAATTGCTCAACTTATAGCTTCCATTCGTTTGATTTATCCAGCGTTACCAATAACAGGCATCTTTCAACCTCATTTATTTTCACGAACAGCGGACTTCATGGATGAGTTTGCAAACGAATTAAGTAAATTAGATAATTGTATTTTATTGCCAATTTATCCAGCTAGAGAAGAGCCAATCGAAGGAATTACAAGTGATGTTCTTTTACAAAAAATAACATCTCCCAAAAAATCCCTAGTGGAAAAAAAGGACATCATGCAAACATTAAAAGGAATCAAAGGTGTTGTTTTAACCATAGGAGCAGGTGATATTGACCGATTAGTTGAACCAATAAAAATGGAATTGATACAAGCATAATAGTTTCTTTATTTAAGTGTATGAAAAAGAAAGTTTTACATAGCAAATACAAAAAAGCACTAAGCATATTGTTTTGGACTTTATTTTTCATTGGCACAATTACCCTTTGGCTGCAAGCAAGAGCTTATCAAAATAATAAGGAATTAGACCCACCCAACCTTCAATTTTCCATTCAAGATGGAATTGTTTTACTGACAGAAGAAGAGTTGATGGACAAACTGCGTTTAAACAATTTCTATTGGGAAGGAATTACCAGAAATGAACTTAACGTAAAGGAATTAGAACATTTTATTGCCGAGTTAAATGAAATAGAAAAAGTAGATGTTTTCCTTAATCTCAATAACGAGTGGAATATTAACGCCTTAATCAGAAGACCTTATGTTCGAATTCTTTTCAAAAGCGGGAATAGTTTTTACATTGACCAACACGGAAAACCAATGTTAGTCTCTAAAAATGCGAGACCGAGAATATTGACATTAACGGGAGTTGAATCGCTGGGGTTTGGTGAGCATCAACTAACAGAAATAATTAACAATGACAGTTTAATAACTAAATCTAAATTACGCGAAAGTTATTATATTTCAAAGTATGTTTGTAATAGTGCATTTTATGATGCGCTAATTGTGCAAATGCACTATTCAATGGAAGATGGATTTATCCTAATTCCTAGAATTGGTGGGCATAAGATAATTTTTGGGAGTGCAGCTTCGATGGAAGAAGTTGAAACAAAGTTTGAGAAACTAACTATATTTTATCAAGATGTAATCCCATATGAAGGTTGGGGAAAATATAAATCAGTCAATTTGAAATTTGAAAATCAAATTGTAGCGAAGAAAAAAAGTTAACATGTCAGAAATTGTAGTAGGATTAGACATTGGAACAACCAAAATAGCTTGCTTGGTTGGTAGAAAAAACGAACATGGAAAAATTGAAATATTATCCATGGGTAAAGCTGATTCGCTAGGTGTAAGCCGCGGCGTTGTTTCCAACATTGAAAGGACAGTTGAATCTATTAAAGCTGCAGTAAAAGAGGCGCAAGAAAAAGTGGAAGGCGAATTAATCATCAACCTGGTTAATGTTGGTATTGCTGGACAACATATTAAAAGCTTGCAGCATCATGGTATTTATACTCGTCAGTCTAATCAGGATGAAATTTCTCAGCGTGATATTGATGCTCTAATTGAAGACATGTATCGTTTGGCAATGGATCCAGGCGAAGAGATTATTCATGTGCTTCCCCAAGAATACATTATTGATAACGAACAAGGCATTAAAGACCCAATTGGAATGTCTGGAGTGCGTTTAGAAGCTAACTTTCATATAATCACAGGTAAAATTGCTGCGGCAAAAAATATTCGCAAATGTGTTAACCGTTCTGGATTGGAGGTTTCTGAAACAATTTTAGAACCACTTGCAAGTGCAGCTGCTGTTCTTTCTGAAGAAGAGAAAGAAGCTGGAATCGTATTGGTTGATATAGGTGGAGGAACTACAGATATTGCTATTTTTCACGAAGGAATTATACGCCACACTGCGGTTATTCCGTTTGGAGGAAATATCATTACTGAAGATATCAAAGAGGGTTGTACCATTTTGAAAAAGCACGCTGAACAACTTAAGGTGCGTTTTGGTTCTGCCATTGCTAGCAAGCAACAGGAAAATGAAATTGTGTGTATCCCAGGTTTAAGAGGACGTGAACCAAAAGAAATTTCCATCAAAAACTTAGCTAGTATTATTCAAGCGAGAATGGAGGAGATTATTGAGCACGTTTACCACGAAATCAAAAATTCTGGTTACGAAAAGCGACTAGTAGGCGGTATCGTTGTTACCGGTGGTGGCGCAGAACTCAATCATGTTTCTCAACTTTTCGAGTATTTAACTGGGATGGATACACGTTTAGGCTATCCTAATGAACATTTAGGTCAGTCTTTAGTGGATGAAGAACTTACAAGCCCGATGCACGCAACTGGCGTTGGATTGGTTTTGAAAGGATTCGAACAACGTGAAAAAATAGAAAGACAAAAACAAGCTGTAAAAAACCATTCTTCAAAAACAAAAGGTTCCTTTTTTGATAAAATATTAGAAAAAGGAAGAAGTTGGTTTGAAGAGGATGTTTAAAAATGTAATTAACTGTAAACTAAATAATATGGAATTCAATTTACCAAAAGAGGAAAACTCCATCATAAAAGTGATTGGAGTTGGTGGTGGAGGCGGAAACGCTGTAAATCACATGTACAACCAAGGTATTAAAGGTGTTGACTTCATTGTTTGTAATACGGACAAACAAGCATTGGATGTTTCTCCTGTGCCTTATAAGATTCAATTAGGCCCGTCTTTAACAGAAGGCCGAGGTGCTGGCTCTATTCCAGAAATTGGGATGAATGCAGCAACTGAAAACATTGATGAAATTAAAAACTTGCTTTCTAACGGTACAAAAATGGTTTTTGTTACCGCAGGAATGGGTGGTGGAACCGGTACAGGTGCCGCTCCTGTGATTGCAAGAATAGCAAAAGAGTTAGGAATTTTAACGGTTGGTATCGTTACTGTTCCATTCAATTTTGAAGGAAGAAAAAGACGTCAACAAGCGCAAGATGGACTTGACAACATGCGTGATAGTGTTGACACTTTACTCGTAATCAACAACGAACGTCTTAGAGAAATTTCAGGCAATTTATCTTTAGGACAAGCTTTTGCTCAAGCTGACGACGTTTTAACTATTGCAGCAAAAGGTATTGCAGAAGTAATTTCTGTTACAGGTGCTATCAACGTTGACTTCAACGATGTGAACACTGTAATGAAAGACTCTGGAAATGCAATTATGGGTTCTGCCCAAGCTAGTGGTGATACTCGAGCACTTGATGCTGTTAAAGAAGCTCTAAGCTCTCCATTGTTAAACGATAACGATATTGCAGGTGCTAAATATGTTCTGCTTAATATTACTTACGGAGACCAAGAAGTATTAATGGATGAAATTTCCGAAATAACCGACTACATACAAGACGAAGCAGGTTCTACCGCTGATGTTATTTGGGGTCATGGTTATGACGAAAATCTAGGTGATGCATTGAGCGTAACTATTATTGCAACTGGCTTTACTCAAGCTCCAATCACTGGATATGAAAAAGCTCCGGAGAGAATCGTTCAAAAATTGGAAGTGGAAAATACAAGAGAAGTAACTAACTCTTTAACCAGCCCAACAAGCAATTCTGCATCTGCAAAACAAGAAGAATTATTCGTTAAGAAAACGATTGAACCTTCTAACGAAGAAAAAGCCGAGGAAGAAGAAGCAAAAGCAACTACGGTAAATTGGGAGTTGACTGCCGCTGTGGAATCCAAAGAAGTGGAAGA